>NZ_CP126279.1:1238112-1547640 GCF_003234815.2 Curtobacterium sp. MCBD17_035
TGCCGCGCATGGCCACCGGCGAACTCGTCGGTGCGTTCGGCCTGACGGAACCGCGCTCGGGGTCGGACTCGGCCCGCGGTCTCCGCACCACGGCCCGACGCGAGGGCGACACCTGGGTCCTCGACGGCGAGAAGCGCTGGATCGGCAACGCGACCTTCGCCGACGTCGTCGTGATCTGGGCGAAGGACGTGGCCGACGGGCAGGTCAAGGGATTCCTCGTGACCACGGACTCGCCGGGGTTCACCGCCACGAAGATCGAGGACAAGATCTCGCTCCGGACGGTGCAGAACGCCGACATCGTGCTCCGCGACGTGCGTGTCCCCGAGGAGCGGCGGCTGCAGCGTGCCCGGTCGTTCCGCGACACCGCGGCGGTGCTCCGGCTCACCCGGTGCGAGGTCGCGTGGCAGGCGATCGGCATCGCCGTCGGTGCGTACGAGGCCGCCCTCCGGTACGCGCGGGAGCGCGAGCAGTTCGGCAAGCCGATCGCGCGGCACCAGCTGGTGCAGGACCTCCTGGTCCGCTCGGTCGGCAACATCACCGCCTCGATCGCGCTGTGCACCCAGGCGTCGGCGCTGCAGGACCGCGGCGATCACCGCGACGAGTTCTCCGCGCTGGCCAAGGCGTTCGCGACGGCGCGGATGCGCGAGACCGTCGGCTGGTGTCGCGAGGTCCTCGGCGGCAACGGCATCGTCCTGGGCGCGGGCGTCGCGCGGTCCTTCGCCGACGCCGAGGCGATCTACTCGTACGAGGGCACCCGCGAGATGAACACGCTCATCGTGGGACGTGCGATCACGGGGCACGCCGCGTTCGTGTGACCGCTGCCGCCCGGCGTCCTCACCCGAGCAGTTCCGGCCGCTCCCAGGCCTCGCCGAGCACGTGCTGGGCGAGGAACGCGAACACCGTCTCGTACCAGACCTTCGCGTGCTGCGGCGTGAGGATCCAGTGGTTCTCGTTCGGGAAGTACAGGAACCGGTGCGGCATGGTGCCGTCGGGCTCGGCGTGGTGCTCGGCCAGCTCCGACCAGAGCCGCAGCCCCTCGCCGATCGGCACGCGGTAGTCCTTGTCGCCGTGGATCACGAGCATCGGTGTCGTGATCGCTTCCACGGACCGGTGCGGGTCGTTCTCGGCCATGCCCTCGGCCGTGAAGATGGACTGCCAGTAGTACGACGCGTCGGTGGTGCCGGCGAACTGGTCGAGCGCCCAGAGGCTCGCGTGCGTGACGATCGCGTCGAAGCGGTCGGTGTGCCCGGCGACCCAGTTCGCCATGTAGCCGCCGAAGGAGCCACCCATGGCCGCGGTGCGGGTCTCGTCGACGTCGGGCCGCGCCACGACGGCGTCGGTGATGGCGAGGAGGTCGGTGTAGGGCGCCTGCCCCCAGGCGTTCCAGCCGCGCGCGATGAACTCGAGGCCGTACCCCGTGGACAGCGCCGGGTCCGGCAGCAGGACCGCGTAGCCCCGCGCCGCGGCGACCATGGCACTCCACCGCCAGCTCCAGGCGTTCCAGCTGCTGAGCGGTCCACCGTGGATCCACAGCAGGAACGGCGCGGGCGCGTCGGCCGACGCGCCCGGCGGCAGGACGAGCCAGCCGCGCACGCGCGTGCCGTCCGCGGTCGTCGTCTCGACCTCCTCGACGCGGCCCGGCACCGCGGGCAGCGGCGCGGGGGTCGGCAGGGCGGTCACGGTGCCGTCGGGGTCGATCCGGACCGGGTGCAGCGGCGCCGCCCAGGAGGACCGGAGCGCGACGACGACGCCGGTCGCCCGGTCGACCGCCACCCCGGTGTACGCGTGCTCGTCCGTGGTGCGCTGTTCGACGGCGCTCCCGTCGAGCGGGATCCGGAACACCGGCGCGCGGCCGTCTTGGTCCGCGGTGGCGATGAGGGCGCGGTCGTCGGCGTCGAACACGAACTCGTTCGCCCAGCGGTCCCACTCCGTCGCGATGCGTCGGGCGTGGCCGCCGTCGAGGTCGGCCACCCAGATCTCACGGTCGGCGGGCCCGGCCGGGGTGTCCCGCGGGGCGCGCACCCAAGCGATCGTCGTGCCGTCGTGGCTGACGGCCGGCATCTCGTGGAACACGTCCGGCTCGTCGAACAGCGTGGTGCGCTCGCCGGTCTCGGTGTCGATCGCGACGAGCACGGCCCGGACACCGCGCTGCTCGTGCACCGTGAGGGCCGCCACGAGCGTGCGGCCGTCCGGTGTCAGCGCCTGCCCGGCCGTGTCGGCGGAGCGCCCGGGGAACGGCGTGAGGTCGCGCGGGCGCGGGAGGTCCGCGGGGTACTCGGCGGTGACGGCGACCGGTGCGTCGGCCACCGCGACCTCGTCCGGGGCTGCGGTGCCCGGTGCGACGGGAGCGTCGAGGGTCTCGTGCAGGTCGCCGAGGTCGAGCGCCAACAGGTGCGGCTCGTCGGGTCCGAGGTCGTGGTCCCAGAAGCGGACCGGGTGGGTCTCGTGCAGGATCGCCGCGACGGCGTGCTCCTTCCGGGCCGCGCGGAGTTCGGCGTCGCGTTCGAGCAGGCGCCCCTCGGCGTCGTTCGCACCCGGGAGCAGCCCCGCGCTGATGACCACGGTGTCGGCCTCCCGCGCGGTCGCCGCGATGCCCGCACCACCGGCGAGTCGCGTGACCGCCCGGGCCTCGCCGCCGGCGGCGGGCAGGAGCCACACCTGACCGGCCTCGGTGTCCTTCGCGGCGTCGGCGTCCGGACGGGCGGAGACGAACAGGACGTCGCCGTTCCGGGTGAACGCGACGCCGCTCTCGCCCTTCGCCGAGCGGGTGAGCCGCACCGGCACGCCCTCGCCCGACGTCGGCACGGACCAGATCGAGCGGGTGTACCCGGTCCGGTCGTGGTCGAGCGTGCTCACCGTGAGCGCCACGCGCGTGCCGTCCGGCGACAGCGCGATGCCGTCGACACGGGGGAGCGCCACGAAGGCGTCGAGGTCGGAGAACGGTGTGGCGTCGTCGTTCGGCATCCACCCACGCTATCGGAGGGCGGCGACACGGCCTCGGAGTCGGCCGATCCGACCGAGCGCCAGCGGACCGATCGCTCAGCCGACCCAGAAGTCGCGGACGCGCGCGGCCACGGCGGCCGCCTGCGCCCGACCGGCGTGCGCGGCGGGGGCCCGGGTCGACAGCGCCAGGACGTTCGTGCCGTAGGCGGCCTGGCTCGTGGCGTCCGCGACGACCACCTCGACGGCCGAACCGTCGTGCCGCAGACCGGCCACCGCGCGGTCGAGCCACGGACCGGTCGGGCTCGGGTCCTCCGCCCTGCAGGCGATGACGAGCACGCGCTCGTACCCCGCCGCGGCGTCCGCGTTCGTCCCCGAGCGGGCGCCGCCGTCGACGTACGGGCGGCCGTCGACGGTCACCGGGGACCACACGAGGGGCACGGAGCAGCTCGCCGCGATCGCGCGGGTCAACGGGACGCCGTCGGCGGCGGTGAGCACCCGGAACGACCCGTCGGTCGCGTCGACGGTGGTGATGCCGAGGGGCGCGTCCGGCCACGTGTCGGCGGGGAACGTCGCGCGGAACGAGGCGATGCGTTCCTCCTGGCTCTGTCCCGACGTCACGGTGCGCGCGAGGCGACCGATGCGGGCGCGAGCGTCCTGGTCGCCCGTGGCGCCCTGGAGCGCGGCCACGAACTGCGCGCCGATCGCGGCCCAGTCGGGCGAGGCCGGTTCCTCGTAGTCCCACGGCACGTCATCGACCTGCTGACCGTAGGCGTCCGCGACGCCACCCGTCCGGAGCAGGGTGCCCACGACGCTGCCGGCGCTCGTCCCGACCACGAGATCGGCGTCGGCGAGCGGGATCCCGGCCTCGAGCAGCCCGCTCAGGAGCCCGAGCTCCCACGCGATGCCGGCGACGCCACCTCCGCCCAGGACGATCGCGGTGTGCTGTGGGCGGTCGGTCAGGTCCGGCAGGTCGGTCACCCCTCTTGCCTACCGCATCGTCCTCGGGGAGTCCGGAGCGTCGACCGGCGGGCGCGTGCCGGAGAGCGTGAGTACGTTCGGCGACACCGGCCCGCGTGGTGCGGGCCCGTCGACACCAGGGAGGAACTCCATGCGTCATCCGGGAACCACGGCGGCGACCACCGCAACGACCCTGCTCCGCGTCGCCCTCGGGGCGGTGCTCGTCGCGCACGGTTCGCAGAAGCTCTTCGGGGCGTTCGGCGGTGGTGGCATCGAGGGCACCGCGCAGGGCATGCACGCGATGGGCTTCCGGCCGGCGAGACCGCACGCCGTGCTCGCGGGGCTCGGTGAGGCGGGGTCGGGAGCGGCGCTCGTGCTGGGGCTCGGGACCCCCGTGGCCGGTGCCGGCGCGGCGACGACCATGGGCACGGCGGCGAGCATCCACGTGCCGAACGGGTTCTTCAACGCCGACGGCGGGTTCGAGTTCCCCGCGTTCCTGGGATTCGCCGCGTCGATGTTCGCGCTCGGTGGGCCGGGAGCGGTCTCCCTCGACCACGCGACCGGGCACGTGTTCGACCGCCCGTGGATGCGCGGCCTGGCCCTGGCGGCCGTCCCGGTCGCGATCGCCGTGCAGGTCACGCGCCGGAAGCGGGCGCTCGCGGCGGACCAGACCGAGCCTCCGGCGGAGAGCACGGCCGAGACGCCGGAGGCGGCGGGGTCCTCGGACCCCGAGGAGGGCTGACCGCGCCCCGCCTCACTCGGGCTGGACGTCGATGAGCACCTTGCCGACCGCGTCGTGCTCGACGGCGTCGTGCGCGTCGGCCGTCCGCTCGAGCGGGAACCGCGTGATCGGGAGGCCGTGCTCCTCGCCGACGGGCAGCGCCCCGTCGCGCAGGGCCGCGGTGACGTCCTCGACCGCCGCGCGGAGCGCCACCTCGCCCATCGTGTAGAGCAGGACGAACTGGTACCGCGCGTTCAGGGCCATGTTCGGCCGGACCTGCAGCGTGGCCTCGTCGCCCCCGTTGTTCGCGTACATCGCGATGACACCGCGGGTGGCGAGCACCTGCGCGTCGAGGTCGGCGTTCTGCGGGATGGCCACCTCCACCACGATGTCGACGCCGTCCGGCGCGAACGCCCGGACCTGGTCCGCGGCGTCGTCGTCGTGGTAGTTGACGGTCGCGTGGGCGCCGGCCGCGGTCGCGAGTGCTGCTTTCGCGGGGCTGCTGATCGTCGAGGCGACACGGGCACCGGACCAGGCGGCGAGCTGGATGGCGGCGTGCCCGACGGCACCCGCGCCACCGGCGACGAGCACGGTCCGTCCCGCGAGCGCCCCGGGACCGAGACGTGTCGGCCCGTCCTCGTGCACGGTGAGCGCGCGGTGCGCGGTCAGTGCGGGGACCCCGAGCGACGCGGCCACGTCCCAGTCGACGCCGTCGGGCAACGCCGCGACACGCTCCCGTGGCAGGACGGTGTACTCCTGCGCGGTGCCCGTCGGACGCTGCTGCGCGGAGAGGAAGGTCCAGACACGGTCACCGACCACCAGGCCGTCGACACCGTCGCCGAGGGCGTCGACCACGCCTGCGCCGTCCTGGTTGGGGGTGACCTCGGGGAACGGCAACCGAGACCCGTCCGTGCCGCCGCGCCGCGACTTCCAGTCGGTCGGGTTCACGCCGGAACGGACCACCCGGACGCGGACCTCGCCCGGACCGGGCTCGGGGACGTCCCGCTCGACGAGCTCGAGGACGGAGGGGTCACCGGTGTGGGTGTAGACGATCGATCGCATACCGGCAGGCAACCACGCGGACGCGCCCGGTGTTCCGGTGGACCCCGGGTCGACCGTCAGCGTTCGTCGTACGCCGCGCGGGCCGCGAGGACGTCGTCCATGTGGCCGGTCGCCCAGTCCTCGAGCCCGGCGAGCACGGTCCGGAGCGACCACCCGGCATCGGTCAGGGCGTACTCGACGTGCGGCGGGATCTCCGGGAACACCGTGCGCGTGACGAGGCCGTCCCGCTCGAGCGCCCGCAGCGTCTGCGTCAGCATCTTCTGTGACACGCCGTCGACCCGCCCCGCGATCGCGGAGTACCGCCGTGGCCCGTCGACGAGCGCCCCGAGCGTGAGGACGGTCCACCGGTCACCGATGCGGTCGAGCAGTTGCCGGGTGGGGCAGTCCCGCGCGTACGGGCTGTACGCCTCGTGCCGTGGTGCGTCCGTCGTGGTCATCGTCCCCGCTCCTCGCCGTGCACCCGCGAGGTGCCCGCTTCCCCGAAGAGAGTAACGCCCTGATGGTGCGGTTCCAGACGGGGTGCACGACGGACGGGAGGGACGGGGCGGCTCCGCCCCGTCCCTCCCGTCCGTCGGCCCCCTAGTGCTGGCCGACGATGGCCGGGAGCGGCAGGTGGTGCCGCAGGCGGACCTCCAGGTGCAGGCCGCCCCGTCGAGCGAGCACGACCGCGATGACCGCGGCGGCGATCGCGGGCACCCCGCCCGCGACGACCATGCCGACGTGTGCACCGAAGCGGTCGACGATCTGCCCCATGACCGGCCCGCCGATCGCCTGGCCGCCGAGCAGGACGAGCACGTACAGCGACATCACACGGCCGCGGATCCCGATGTTCGACGACATCTGGACGAGTGAGTTCGACGCGGTCTGGAACAGCAGCTGCGCCATCCCGACCGCGACGAGGATGAGCGCGAACGGCGCGATCATCGGCGCGGCGCCGGCGAGGACGAGGAGCAGCCCCGTGATGCCGACGCCGCCGACGATGGTCCGCAGTCGTACCACCGCACGCCGCGTCGACAGGAGCGCGCCGGTCAGCGCGCCGATCGCGACCATCGAGTTGAACACGCCGTAGCCGCCGGCCCCGACGTGGTAGACGTCCGAGGCGAACGCGGACAGGAGGACCGGCATGGTCAGCGCGAACACCGAGAAGAACGCGACGAGCACCACGGGCACGATGATCGTCGGCTTCCGGATGGCGTAGCGGAGGCCCTCCTGCAGCTGCCCCTTCGACGGCGGCACGGCCGGCATCCGGTGGAGTTCGGAAACGCGGAGGAACCCCAGGGTCACCACGACCGCCGCGCAGGCGATGCCGTTGATGCCGAACGACCAGCCGGCCCCGACCGCGACGAGCAGGATGCCGGAGAGCGCCGGGCCGATCATGCCGCCGAGCTGGAACACCGACGAGTTGACGCTGATCGCGTTCCGGAGGTGCTCCTGTCCGACGATCTCGGTGACGAACACCTGCCGGGCCGGATTGTCGATCACGGTGACGAGCCCGACGACGAACGCGATCACCCAGATGTGCCAGGCCTGCACGACCCCCGCGAGCGTCAGCGCCGCCAGCACGCCGCTGAGCAGCGCGAACGACGCCTGCGTGAGCATCATCAGCGCGCGCTTCGAGTAGCGGTCCACGATGACGCCGCCGAACAGCCCGAACAGGAGCATCGGGGCGAACTGCATCGCGACGGTGATCCCGACGTCCGCCACGGAGTGCGTGAGCTGGAGCACGAGCCAGTCCTGCGCGACGCGCTGCATCCACCCGGCGGTCATCGCGACCAGGTTCGTCGCCGTGAAGAGCCGGAAGTTCGGTACCGACAGGGCGATGAGGGTGTGTCGCCACGGCGGGCGGGTCGCCAGGACGGGGAGCGGCTCGGTCGGCGGGTAGAGGGTGGACGAGGACGAGGGGGCGCTCACGGTTCTGGGGCTCCGGCGATCGGTGGCGAATGCTGTTCATCTTCGAAACTAATCGCCGGCACCCATTGCCGAGGGCTATCGTCCCTATCAATCCATTGCGTTCCGTGATGACCATCGCCGCGACCACCGGGGGAACTCTTGCTCGATCCGATCCTGCTCCGCACGTTCCTGACGGTCGCGGAGACCCTGAGCTTCACGCAGGCCGCGGGCCGACTCGGCATCAGCCAACCCACGGTCAGCCAGCACGTCCGGAAGCTCGAGACCGCGGTGTCCCGGACCCTCCTCGTCCGGGACACGCGAGGCGTGGCGCTCACGGACAACGGCGACGCCATGGCCGGTTTCGCGCGCACGATCCTCGCCGCACACGGGCAGGCCGACGCGTACTTCTCGGGCCAGGCGAACCGCGGGCGTCTGCGCTTCGGGGCGGCCGACGACCTCGCGATCACCCAGCTGCCCCGCATCCTCCGCGACTTCCGGCGGCTCCACCCGCACATCAACCTCGAGCTCACGGTCAACCAGTCGGGTCCGCTGCTCCGGCGGCTCAAGGCCGGTCAGCTCGACCTCGTGTTCATCAAGCAGACCGCCGGGCAGCCCGCCGAGGGCACGCGCGTCGCGAGCGACCAGATGGTGTGGATGGCCCAGGACGGCATCGCGCTCGAGCCGAACGAACCCGTGCCGCTCATCGCCTACCAGGCGCCGAGCATCAGTCGCCAGATGGCCATCGACGCGCTCGAGGCCGTCGGCCGCACGTGGCGGATCACGTGCAACACGCGCGACGTCAACGGCGTGCTCGCGGCGGTCCGAGCGGGCATCGGGGTGGCGGTGTTCCCGCACTCCCTCATCCCGGCCGACCTCGTCAAGGTGTCCCAGCGGCTGGTGTTGCCGGACCTCCCGGCCGTCGACTACGTCCTCATGGCGAACCCGGCCGCCGGTCGCGGGCCGGTCGACGCGTTGACGAACGCGATCCTCAGCCGCGGCGTGATCCGCGCGGTCTGACCCGCGCGATCCGGTCGTCCGGTCGGGTCCGCGGCGTCACCAGGTGACGGACGTCGCGCTGCCGGTCCCGGTCGTCGTGCCGAGGTCCGGCAGGTGCAGCCCGAGGGTCGGCGCGAGCGCGCTCACGAGGCCGACGAGCAGCACGGCGCTGCCAGCGATGCCGAACACGAGTCCGACGAGCGAGAGCAGACGGGTCCACGACGCAGCTGCCCGTGCCCGCAGCACCATCACGGCCAGACCGATCGCGAGGCCGCCGAGCACGAGGGCCACGACGTGCACCTGACCCGCGGCGAGCAGGAACCATGCACCGACCGCGAGCGTCGCGAGGCCGGCGACCACCGCGAGCGCGGCGGCGGTGCCGAGGCTGACGGCCGGGCGTCCGTCCGGCCCGTCGGTCCGGGAGGCCCGTGCCGCGTCGGTCCGGGAGACCCGCCGCGGGTCGTCGGTCCGGGCCCCGGCCCGGCGGGCCACGCCGGCGTCGGATCCGTGCGGTTCTCGGCTCCCGACGGGGGCTGCGCGGTGGAGGCCGTGCGCTCGCTCGGTCCGGGCGCCGCGGCGACCGGATCGACCACGTCGACCGGCGAGGGACACGGCCGAGGCGGCGGAGCGAGCGAACACGACCGGCTCGTCGTTGCCCTCGCTGCCCCGGTGGTCCGGCGTCTGCGCGGCCGTCGCCGCGGGCTGCTCGGCGGCGCCGACGGCCGGAGCAGGCTGCTCCGGGGCGGTGCGTGCGGCGGCCGTCTGCTTCTGGGCGGCGCGCTCTGCCGTCGCGGTCTGCTTCTGGGCGGCGCGCTCTGCGGCGGCGGTCTGCTTCTGGGCGGCGCGCTCTGCGGCGGCGGTCTGCTTCTGGGCGGCGCGCTCTGCGGCGGCGGTCTGCTTCTGCGCTGCCCGTTCCGCTGCCGCGGCCTGCTTCTCGGCAGCGGCGGCACGACGCCGGTCCCGCGCGGTCGGGGCCGGGGGTGCCGGAACCGGGAACGGCGACGCCGGAGCGGCGGGGTCGACGGTGTCCGGCGTCACGAGGCTCGTCGTCTCGGGCGGGATCGGTGCGGCCTGCGGTGCGGGAGCGCCCGTCGGAGTCGCCCACGCCGGTGCGACCGGCGTCCCCGGGACGGGCCTGGGGGCCCCGACGGGTCGGGGCAGGTCCTCGTCGACGGGGCCTCCGACCACGAGGTACTCGAGCCCGGGCACCGAGAACCGCGGCTGACCCGGCCGGGGTTCGACGGGCCCTTCGGCGGCGTCGGTCGTCCGTCGTTCCGTCGGCTGCGGCGTGACGGGGCGCGGTCCACCCGGGGTCGCCACGATCGGCGACCCGGACGTGGCGGGGCGGACGGCACCCGCGACGCCGACGCCGGGCCTCCCGGGATCCGGGACCGGGACCGGGACCTGGCCCGGGCCGCGACCCGATGCGGTCCGGCCGGTGGGACCGGCGTGCTGCTCGCCGGTGGGGAGCGGGGACGTGACGTGAGCGTCCGCCTCCGACGCGGTCGCGGAGCCGTGCCCGGCAACGGTCGCGGTGAGGGATGCCGCGAGGTCGGGTACGGGCGGCGCGGTCGGGTCCGAGGTGCCCGGACGGACGGTCGCCGCGATCCGCGACGCCGTGCCGGACGCCGCGTGACGGCGGGCCGCCTCGATCGCGCCGGTGTCGACCGTGGGGGAGAGCGGCGCGGGGGGCAGGGGGGCTCGCGCGGTCCGCGGACGACGAAGCGGATCAGCAGGAACCGTGCGTGCGGCGGGAACGGGCGTCGTCGCACCCTCCGTCACGGGGCGTCCGGTCGCCACGGCGGGGTGATCAGCCGCGGCGACGGGCCGTGTGACGCCCGGTTCGGCGAGCGCGGCGGTCTGCGGAGACGGGACGGGTGCCACCGGCGTCGGTGGTGCGGTCACCCACGCGGGGAGGCCGCGGGTCCCGGTCACTGGCGGAGGGGTCGGCACGTCCGGCGTCGACGCCTGGTCCGGCGTCGCGCCCGGCATGCGGTGCTGGCCCACGCGTGCTCCCTCTCGATGGTCCGTCCTACTGTTCTAGTGCGCGGCGCCCGTTCCCGGACGCCCCAGTGCGGGTGACGCCGGTAGCGTCTGCGGCATGGCAGACATCGAACACCGTCCTCTCGGTCCCTCCGGCCTGGTCGTCTCGACCGTCGGGCTCGGCTGCAACAACTTCGGCAGACCAGGCACCGCCACCGAGACGCAGGAGGGCACGGACGCCGTCGTCCACGCTGCGCTCGACGCCGGAGTCACCCTGTTCGACACCGCGGACATCTACGGCGGCGAGCCCGGCCGGAGCGAGTCGATGATGGGCAGGTCCCTCGCCGGTCGCCGCGACGAGGTCGTGCTCGCGACGAAGTTCGGCAGCGACATGCGCGGTGCGAACGGGCCCGACTGGGGTGTCCGTGGCTCCCGTCGGTACGTCCGGCTCGCCGTCGAGGGGTCGCTGCGTCGACTCGGCACGGACTGGATCGACCTGTACCAGATGCACGTCCCCGACCCGATCACGCCGATCGAGGAGACCCTGTCCGTGCTCGACGACCTCGTGCGCGAGGGCAAGATCCGCTACATCGGGCACTCGAACTTCGCCGGGTGGCAGATCGCCGAGGCCGAGCTCACCGCCTCCATCGCCGGCACCACGTCGTTCGTGTCGGCCCAGAACGAGTACAGCCCGCTCGCTCGTGGTGCCGAGGCCGAGGTCCTGCCGGCGGTGCGGGCGTACGCGCTCGGGTTCCTGCCGTACTTCCCGCTCGCCAACGGCCTGCTCACCGGCAAGTACACCCGACGCGGCGGCGGCCCGGCGGACGCCCGGATCACGAACATCAAGCCGCAGCTGCTCGACGACGCCCCGTGGGACGTCATCGAGGAGTACCAGCGCTTCTGCGAGGCCAGGGGCGTGACCATGCTCCAGGCGACGTTCGCGTGGCTGCTGGCCCAGCCCGGACTCACGAGCGTCATCGCGGGTGCGACCAAGCCGGAGCAGATCGCCCAGAACGTCGACGCCGGTTCGGCCTGGACCCCGTCCGAGGACGACCTCGCCGAGATGACGCTGGTGTTCGAGGGGGTCTGACCCGAGCGTCGGCGTACGGCGGCTGGGCGTTCCTGCGCCGTCCGCGCGTAGCGTCCGGGACATGGCAGGCAACCTCCCCGGACGATCCATCCACGACCTGACCGCGGCCGCGTGGTTCGGCGGCTCCCTCATGGGTGCCATCGGGCTCAACGGCGCCGCGGCCCGCGCCAAGGACCCGGAGGAACGGACCCGTCTCACCACCATCGGGTGGCGGCGCTGGGGGCCGATCCAGACGGGCGCCGTCGTGCTGCACCTGCTCGCCGACCTCGACGTGACCGCGCACAACGCGCCGCGGAGCGCGGTCCAGCACGGCATGCACCGCATCAACACCTACAAGGCCGTCGTGACCCTGGTCGGCGCGGGTGTGACGCTGTGGACGGCCGTCGTCGGCAACCGCTACGGCAAGCTCGTCGAGGCGGACGCGCGCAAGGGGCAGCCGGCGGCCGGGGCCACGGAGCCGGCGCCTGGCACGTCACCCGAGCTCGCGCGCGTGCAGCGGAAGCTCCAGCGCCTGCAGTGGCTCCAGGCGATCTTCGGCGGTTGGATCATCGTGGTCGGTGCCAAGGAGGGCGAGATGCAGCGCCCCCACAACGTCGCGAAGGGCGTGGTGCGCAAGGCGCTCCGCCGCCGCTGACCCGCCCGGCCCGGCCCGGCAGGCCGGGCCGCCCGGCCCGGCCGACCCCCGGCCCCTTCGCCGGGATCGCAGAAGATGCCGCTCCGACCCAGGTCAGAGCGGCATCTTCTGCGATCTCGGCGGGTGTGCCGGGGGTGGCGGCCGCGACCGCCAGCGGCCGCGGCCGCCGGCCCGGACTCACATGTCGCGGTAACGCTTCGCGTCCGCGACCGCCAGCTCGAGGTCGATCGCGGCGTACGGCTTGACGTACCCGGGGGTGTCGCGCTGGATGCGCCAGCCCTCGCTCAGACGTCCGATGTCCACGGCGTCGAACCCGAACTCGTCGATCAGGTCGCCCACGGCCTGCTTCGCCTCGTCGTCGTCACCGGCCACGACGAGGGCACGGCGCCCCTCGGTACCGCGCGGGGTCCCCGCGGTGGTCAGGTCGGCCGCGGCGATGTGGTTGAAGGCCTTGACGACGTGCGACTGCGGCAGGTGGTCCTGGAGCAGTTCCGACACCGTGGTCGTCTCCTCGTCGAGGGCCGCGATCTGCCCGTCACGCTGCGGGTAGTAGTTGTTCGTGTCGATCACGACCTTGCCGACGAGGGGCTCGACGGGGATGGTCTCGATCGCGGCGAGCGGCGTGGTCACGACGACGACGTCGCCCTTGGTCGCTGCGTCCTCCGGGGTCCCGGCGGTCGCGTGCGGTCCGAGTTCGTCGACGAGGTCCGACAGGGTCTCGGGGCCGCGCGAGTTGCTCATCACGACGTCGTAGCCGTTCTGCACGGCGAGCCGGGCGAGCTGCGAACCGATGTTCCCTGATCCGATGAATCCGATGGTGGTCATGGATCGAGTGTGCTCCGGTCGGACGCGCGATGGTCAGCGCACGTCCGGGCAGCGCGCGGGGGTGGCGGGCAGGATGGCACGATGGCGCACGAGTTCCGCAACGAGACCGACCGCGACCGCTACGCGCTCTACGTGGACGGGACCCTGGTCAGCGTGCTCGACTACCGGATGAACGGCGACTCGATCGCGTTCCCGCACACGTACACGGTGCCCGCGCATCGGGGTCACGGCTACGCGGGTGAGCTCGTCGAGCAGGCCGTCGCCGACGTCGAGGCCACGAGTACCCGCCGGATCGTCCCGATGTGCTGGTTCGTCGGTCAGTGGTTCGAGGACCACCCGGACAAGGCCGACCTGCTCTCCCGATGACCCCACGATGCGGACCGCCTGGTGATCCCGGCGCCTCGGCAGTAGTGTCCCGCCGAGGCGGTCGTCCGACGTCGTGACCGCCGGAGAGGACACTCCCGTGCAGCGAATCGTCCCGTTCCTCTGGTTCGACGACCAGGCCGAGGAGGCCGTCACCTTCTACACGGGCCTGTTCCCCGACGCCCGCATCGACTCCATCGGCCGATGGCCGGACGGCACGCCCGACGCGGGCAAGGCGCTCGTGGTCGAGTTCACGCTCTTCGGGCAGCGATGGCGAGCGATGAACGGCGGACCGGGGCACCCGCACTCCGATGCGATCTCGTTCCAGGTCGACTGCGACACGCAGGACGAGGTCGACCGGCTCTGGGACGCTTTCACGAGCGACGGCGGCCACGAGGTGGCGTGCGGGTGGTGCACGGACCGGTGGGGCGTCGCGTGGCAGGTCACGCCCGTCCGACTCGCCGAGCTCCTCGCGGACCCCGTTCCCGAACGGCGGACCCGCGCCATGCTCGCCATGCAGGACATGGTGAAGCTCGACATCGCCGCGCTCGAAGCAGCCGCCGACGGACGCGGAGGCGCGGGGACCGCGGGCTGAACCTCGCTCCGAACCGGGGGTGCTCAGGCAGCGACGACCTGCTCCTCCTCCAGTCGGGAGACCTCGCGTTCGCGGGCGATCCGGGTCCGTCGGGCGACGAGTCCGTGCACGACGAGCACCAGGAGCACGGCGGTGGCCAGCCAGAGCGCCAACACGAGAGCGCTGCGGCCGAGGGACGCCGCGGGGAAGTACTGCAGGTCCTGCGCCGCTTGCAGCCAGGCCGCGCCGCTCCAGAAGGTGTGGAGTCCCGCGAACAGCCCGGGCTGGAACGCCGGCTGGAAGATCCCGCCCGACGACGTGAAGTTGAGCATCACGAACAGCATCGTGAGGATCGGCGTGGTCCACCGGCCGAGCATCGGGTGGAGTCCGACACCGAGCGCGATGATGACCAGGTCGTACATCCAGGCGAACAGGAAGATCGGCCACGCATGGTGCGTGATCACGCCGTAGACGGGACCGGCGATGACGACGCCGATCCCCGCGACGACCCCGGCGGTCGCGACGCCGATGACCGCCGTCCAGAGCAGGCGGAGCCGCCCGGAGAACGCGGCGACCGCGATCGCGCTCGAGTACCCGCCGACGCTGAGTGCGACCAGCAGGAAGAAGAGTCCCTGGCCCGTCGCGTCCTCGTCGTGCACGGCGACGACGTCGACCACGTGGAACGGCAGGTGCTGCTGGTAGGCGATGGGCACGAAGATCCGCTCGGCAGCGGTCGCGGTGGTGTCCGACGCGGCGGTGGACACGTAGAGGGTGGCGCTCGTCGACCCCGGCGCGTACACGGCCGCCAGATCACGGTCGCGGATCGCCGCACGCGCATGGGCGGGGTCCTCCACCACGTGGGCGACGAGCGCGCCGTCGGACCGGTCGGTGACGGTCTGTGCGAACACCTGGGTCGCGGCTCCCGTGCCGACGACCCCGACGGGCAGGTCCTTCGGGGCCGGGGCGTGGAATGCGCCGAGGTAGGCCAGGCCCATCCCCGCGGCGAGGAACAGTGGGACGAGGATGTGGGAGGCGAACGACAGCAGGAGCCGACCGAGCCCGGCGGGACGGAGCATGGACGGCTCGTGCGCGGGCGCGCTGCCGGCGTGGCGGTCGGCGGCGTGACCGGGCGTCGGCCGCTCGGTCAGGCGACGGACGGGTAGCAAGTTGTTCTTTGCAACATCGGACACGTGTTGCACTGTACAACTTCGATTCCCGGTCCGCTAGCGTGTCGCGTACACGACGCGGTGCACCGCGCACGCTGGCACGTTCGCGGAGCGGGTCGCGGCGGACGCGACGACAGGGAGGGACTCGTCGATGGAGCAGGGAACCGATCGGCTTCGTGCCGCCGAGATCACCCGGGCCTACCGGGAACTCGCGCGGATCACCCGGCGCGCCGCGGTCCGCGCACGAGGTCCCGAAGCCGCGCTCAGCATCGTCGACCACTCGCTGGTCGACTTCGTCGCCCAGCACTACGGGTGCATGGCGATCGACATCGCCCGGTACCTGCGGCTCAACCGGTCGACGATCTCACGCCAGTTGTCGGGCCTCCTGGCCGCCGGCCTGATCGAGCAGGTCGACGGGGGCACCGGGAACGCGAAGCCGCTCGCGGTGACGGCGGCCGGCGAGGCGGCGCTGGAACGCTCCGTCCGCGTGCACCGCGAGAGCCTGGAGGAACGGCTGGCGTCGTGGTCCGACGACGACGTCGCGCTCCTCGCCGGTCTGCTCGAGCGCCTCAACGACGCGGAGACCGAGGATCCCGTGCCGGTTCCCGACATCGACGACGACGACCTGCCGGGCGCCGCGGCCCCGATGGAGGCCTGACCGTGCCCACCCGCCTCGTGTTCCTGTCCGACACCCACCTGCCCCGGCGCGCGAAGGACCTCCCGCCGGCGCTCTGGGCGGCGATCGAGGACGCCGACCTCGTGGTGCACGCGGGGGACTGGGTGGACCTGGCGACCGTCGACCGGATCGCAGCCCGGGCTCGACGGCTCGTCGCGGTGCGCGGCAACAACGACGTCGAACCGGGGTTCGCGGACCGGCTGCCGCTCGTCGCGCACGAGCAGGTCGAGGGCCTGCGGTTCGCGGTCGTGCACGAGACCGGGGCCGCGGCGGGACGCGACGCCCGGATGGCGCAGCGGTTCCCCGACGTCGACGTCCTCGTGTTCGGGCACTCGCACATCCCCTGGGACTCCACCGCGTCGAGCGGGCTCCGACTGCTCAACCCCGGATCGCCGACGGACCGGCGACGACAGCCCGACCACACGTGGATGACCGCGGTGGTCGACGGTCGCGACCTCGCGGTCGAACTCGTGCGCCTCCCACCGGTCCCGCGGGAGCGCTGAGGCCGCGGCGCGACCCGACTGGCCGTGCGGTGTGCCGACGTGGGACGCTGGGGCGATGACGGACGACCGGCACGACGAGCGCGCGGTGCCCGCGGAGGCCGCGCCGTCCCTCCCGCCGGGTCCGCCGCCCGGCCCCCGGGACCCGGGCGACGCGTGGGCGTACGGGCCGGACGGTCAGAAGGCGTGGGGCCTGTTCGGCGCCGCGGGGCTGCTCGTCGACGACGGTGCGGGCCGCGTCCTGCTGCAGCACCGTGTCGAGTGGAGCCACCACGGCGGGACCTGGGGCATCCCGGGTGGTGCGCGACACCAGGGTGAGGACGCGGTCACCGGAGCGCTCCGCGAGTCCGCGGAAGAAGCCGGTGTCCCCGCCGCCGCGCTCCGGATCCGCCACACCTCCGTGCTCGACCTCGGGTTCTGGACGTACACGACGGTGGTCGCACGCGCCGTCCACCCGTTCCGGGCCGAGGTCGGCGACCGCGAGAGCCTCGCCCTCGACTGGGTGCCGGTCGACGACGTCGAGGGGCTGCCCCTGCACCCGGGGTTCGGCGCGAGCTGGCCGGCCCTCCGCGGTGTGCTCGTGACCGAGCCCGTGGTCGTCGTCGACGCCGCGAACGTCGTCGGCAGCGTGCCGGACGGCTGGTGGCGGGACCGCGCCGGCGCCGCCGAGCGACTCGTGGACGCGATCGGCGCGCTCGCCGCGTCGGGACTGGCCGCTGCGGAACTCGGACTGGGTGCTGGTCGGTGGTGGCCGCGGTGGTCGGTCGTCCTCAAGGGAGATGCGCGAGCCGCCCGGACCGACGGCCCCGAGGTCGAGGTCGTCCGCGCGACCGGCGCGGGTGACGACGCGATCGTCGAGTCCGTGCACCGGGCGATCGCAAGAGCGGCCGGTCCGGTCGTCGTCGTGACGGCCGACCGCGGGCTGCGAGCGCGCGTCGAGGCCCTCGGAGCGTCGGTGACGGGGCCGTCCTGGCTCCGAGCGCTGACCGCTAGCTGATCGCACCGCCCGCGACGGCCAGGTCGGGTGCCGGGTCCACCGCGGCGCGGACCGCTGCGGCGAGTCCGGTGACGAGCACGTCGAGCGACACCGTCGGGACGGCGTCGTCCGCCTCGCGCAGGGTCTCGGGTGTCGCGGGGACGTGGACGAACCCGGAGCGCACCCCGGCCCCGGCCAGCGCCTGCAGCGCGTAGAACACGTGGTTGCACACGTACGCGCCGGCCGTGGCGGACAGCGCGGCCGGTGCGCCCGCCGCGCGTGCGGCGGCGACCATGCGCTTGACCGGGAGCGTCGTGAAGTACGCGGCCGGGCCTCCCGGCAGGACGGGCACGTCCACGGGCTGCGCGCCGTCGGCGTCCGGGATCCGGGCGTCGTCGAGGTTGACGGCGACCCGCTCGGGCGTGATCGCGGTGCGCCCCTCGGCGAGCCCGACCGCGACCACGACGTCCGGCGTCACCCGCTCGACGACGTCACGGAGCGCGTCGACCGAGCGTCCGAACGCGACGGGCAGCAGGGCGGCCTCGACGCGTTCCGGACCCGTCCAGGTCGCGGCGACGCGCTCGACGGCGTCCCAGGACGGGTTGCGGGGCGCGTCCGCGAACGGCTCGAACCCGGTCAGGAGGATCGTGGTCACGCCCGCGACCCTAACCCAGGTGCGCCGTGGGGTCGTCTGGTCCGACGCCCGCGGCCGCGGCGGGCAGGTGGCGGCGCGACGAGACGCCCACGAGCACCCACGCCACGAGACCGAGGCCGACGACCACGAGCAGGATCGCCGTCACGGGCGCGACGGCGGCCACCGCGGCGATCACGGCCGGGGCGAGGAACCCCGCGTACGCGACCGCGTAGAACACGCCGGTGAGGCCTGCGAGGTCCCGACTCGACGCGATCCGCTGCACCTCGAGCAGGCTCGACACCAGGGCGATGCCCATGCCGGCACCGACGACCGCGTTCGCCACGAGCCCGATCCAGACCGAATCGGCCGCGATCGCGAGCGCGACGACCGCGATGCCGACGGTCATCACGAGCACGGCGACGACGAGCCCGCGCGCGCTCGACACGGAGTGCACCCGTCCGGCGATCGGTTGGACCGCACTCGACACCCCGAGCGCGACGACCGTCGCGGCGGTCGCGAAGACGAGCCCCCAGCGTCCGGTCGCGTCGTGCAACTGGGTGGGCAGGTAGCCGTACGCGATCGCGGCGGACGCGAACACGAGCGGGGCCGACACCATGACCACGCGGACGAAGCGCCGGTGTCCGGCCGACGGCACGCGGAGCTGCCGCCACCAGGGCCCGGTGACGCCGCCGGACGTGTGGGTCTCGGGTGCGCGCAGCACGACGACGAGGAACGGGACCGCGACGGCGATGTGCACGAGGAACGGCAGCACCTCGGGGACCGGGCCCCACTGGGCCATGCAGCCGGCGACGAGTGCGCCGCTGCCGGATCCGAGGGTGAACGCGAGCGATGCCCGTCGTGCGCCCGATCCGGCGTCGGCCACCGGGTCGTACCGGCCCTGGGACAGTTCCTTCACCCAGCTGTTCCCGACGGCCATGGCGATGCCCACGGTGATCCCGGAGCAGAGTCGCCCGGCCGCGAGGTACCCCGCGCCGAACGGACCGAGGGCCAGGAGGCCGCTGCCGACGAGCGCCGCCGTGACCCCGACGAGCATGAGGGGGCGGCGTCCGTGCCGGTCGGAGAGCGACCCGGCGACGAGCAGTGCCGGTGCGAGACCGAGGACGTACACGCCGAGGAACGCGTTGACGAGGAGCGTCGAGTAGTGCGCACGCTCCTGGTACATGAGCAGCAGCGGGCTGAACTGGTTGCCGCCCCACGAGCAGACGAAGACGGCGCCCCACACCGCGAGCCACGGCCGCACCCGTGCTGCCCGCCGGCTCGTCACACCGGGCCGGCCGGGAGGCCCGGTCCGCTGCAACGGGACCGCTCCCGTCGACGTGTCCACGCTCACAGCGCGCCCCGGTGCCCGGCGACGTGGTCGCGGAGCACCTCGGCGTAGCGGGCGGCGTCGCCGGCGGCGACGGCCCGGGCCAGTGCGCGGTGCTGGTCGAGCGCCGGGTGGAGCTGTTCGGGACGGACCCGGATGAGCTGGTGCCGGAGGCGTTGCTGGCGGTCGTGGAGGAGGCGGGTGAAGTGCACCGCGACGGGGTTCTCCGCGGCCGCGACGACCGCGGTGTGGAACGCGTCGTCGGCGTCGACGAACCGGTCCACGTCGTGTTCCGCGATCGCGTCGGCCTGGTCGCGCAGGAGGTCGTCGAGCACGGGCACGAGGTCCGGACGCGGGCCACCGCGGAGTGCTCGGGTCGCCGCGGACGCCTCGACCGCTTCCCGCATCTCGAGGACGTCGGCGGACTCGCTCGGGGACATGCGGCGGACGACGGCGCCCTTCCGGGACTCGAGCGTGAGCAGTTGCTCCGCGGCGAGCCGGAGGAACGCCTCGTGCACCGGGGTCCGGCTGATGCCGAGCTCCTGGCAGACGACCCCCTCGCTGAGGAGGGTACCGCCAGGGAGTTCACCGCGGATGATCTGGTGCTTCGTGTGCTCGTAGGCGCGCTCCGCGGACGACATGTGTCGATCGTACGTCTTGCATGCAAGTGTCCGTGCAGCTTGTCCGAGGAGCATGTGAACATCGCGTTTCCGGCCCGGACTCCCGAGGTCCCACCGCGTAGATTGACGGGACGGCGTCGACGGCGACGTCCGACTGGAGGGACCGCCATGGAGAGGATCACGCGAGCCGAGGACCGTGTCCACCGCCCCGCTGGGCCCTGGACACCGACCGTCCACCGGCTGCTCGCACACCTCCACGAGCGCGGGTTCGTGGAGGCGCCGGAGCCGATCGCGCTCGGTGAGGTGCTCGAGACCGTGTCGTTCATCCCCGGTCTCGCGGGTGAGTACCCCTGGACCGACGACGTCGCGTCCGAGGCCGCGCTCGTCACCGCGGCCCGGCTGCTGCGCAACTACCACGACGCCGCTGCCACCTACGCGGTGGCGGCGGACGACGTGTGGTCCCAAGCCGACCGCGCTCCTGTCGAGACGATCTGCCACGGCGACTTCGCCCCGTACAACTGCGTGTTCGACGGCCGGGCCGCGGTCGGGATCATCGACTTCGACACGGCCCACCCCGGGCCGCGGGTGTGGGACGTCGCGTCGGCGGTCTACCGGTTCGCGCCGCTGACGACCGGGGACACCCCGGTGACGCGTCTCGACGACCAGCTCGCCCGTGCGGCCGAGTTCTGCCGCGCCTACGACCTCGACGCGCCCAGCCGAGCCGGGCTCGTCGAGGCCGTGGTCGCGGGCCTCGTCGCCCTCGTGACGACCATCGAGTCCGAGGCCGCCGCCGGGGACCCGAAGTTCGCCCGGGACCTGGCGGCGGGCCACGCCGAGCTCTACCGCGCCGACGTCGCCTACATCGAGCACCACGCCGACGCCATCCGGGCCGCCGTGGCCTGAGCAGGGCTCCACGCGGGCGGCACCGCACCGGCACGCAGCCCGCGCCCAGCGGGAGCACGGCGAGCCCACGGCGAACACGGGGCGTCCTCCGCGCGGCGAGCCGGTAGTGTTCCACCGCCATGAGCGACAGCCCTGCCGACGCCACCCCGTACGAGGTGCTCGGCGTCCCCGCCTCCGCCGACGACGACACCCTCCGGCGCGCCTACCGCCGGGCTGCCCGCGAGACCCATCCGGACCTCGGTGGGGACGCGCGCTCGTTCCGCCTGTTGCAAGAGGCGTGGGAACGCGTCGGCACCCCCGAGGCGCGCCGGGCGTACGACGCCGGAGCCTCCCGTTCGGCGGTCGCCGCGCACGGACCCGCCGGCGACCCCACGGGGCGTCCGGCCTCGGGCCGTGACGCCTACGCGCCGCCCGCCGCGCGCCGCGACTCCCGCCCACGTGCCCGGTCCTTCGGGCACCCCGGCGGACTGTCGCGCGAGGTCTTCCTCGCCGCCGAGCGCGAGTGGGTCGGCCTCGGCGACCCGATCGAGGACCCGTACGACCCGGCACTCGTCCGCTCCGCCCCGCGCCACATCCGCCGTCTCCTGGCCGAGGCGCTCGCCGAGGAGGCGACCGCGGCGATCGTCGCCGACCTCGGGATCGGTGTGACCGTGTGGCACGACCTCGACGCCGGGCCCGAGGGCAAGCTGGACCACGTCGTCCTCACGACGAGCGGACTCTGGGCGCTCGAGTCCATCGACTGGGGTGCTCCCGTCCGCATCGAGCACGGCGAGGTCGTCGGCGCGACCCTCGCGCCGGGGGAGCGCCCGGTGCGCGAACTCGTCCGGGCTGCGCGCACCGTCCAGAAGGCGACCCGCGTCCGGTTCACGGGCCGGCTCCTGGTCGTCCCGGACTCCGCGGTCGACGACGACGTCCGGCTCGTGGGGCCGGCACGCAGACCGACCGCGTTCGTCGTGCGGCGGAGCGCCCTGGCCGGCGTGTTGCTCGGCCCCGGTGCCGAGACGGGATCGGTCGACGTGTTCGAGCTCCGCGCGCGGCTCCAGGAGACGGTCCGCTTCGTCTGACCGTGCTCGTCGTCGGACCGCGAGCGCCGAGCGCCGACCCGAGACGCGGCTTCAGTACCCGCGCAGCTTCTCGAGGTCGCGGCGCTCCCGCCCGGTCGGTCGACCCGCTCCGCGGTCCCGCACCGGCAACCAGGCCGTCTCCTCGCGCGGCGGCGGTGGGGGCGTCCGGTCCTCCAGACACGTGGCGGCCACCGGTGCCCCGACGCGCTTGACGACGATCCCGCGCACGACGACGATCCGTTCGACCCCGTTGGTCCGCAACCGCACCTCGTCGCCGATCCCGACCGACTGCGCTGCCTTGACGCGCTCGCCGTTCACCCGGACGTGCCCGGCACGGCAGGCAGCGGTGGCGGCGGAGCGGGTCTTCGTCAGCCGCACCGCCCACAACCAGCTGTCGACGCGGGCGCGGTCCATGCGCGACAGCCTATGCGGAACGCCCCGGTCCTACCATGAGTGCCGTGGACGACGACCCCGACGGCCAGGCCGACCCTGCCGACCACGCGGGCTCCGCTGCGCGTGACGACGTCCGCCGCGCGGACGCCCACCGCCGCCGGGCGCTCGCCCTCCTCGCCACCGCCCCGATCGGCACGCGCCTGGTGGTGCGCGCCCACCACGGCGACGGTGCGCGGGACGCCCTCGGCACCCTGGTCGCACGCACCGACACGATCTGCACGGTGCGCACCCGCCGCGAGGACGTCGACATCGCCCTCGCCGCCGTCGTCGCCGCCCGTCCGGTGCCACCTCCGCCGCCGCCCCGCGAGCGCCGACGCGCGTCCTGAGCGCGCCGCCCGCGCGCCTCGTCGAGCGGGGGACCCGACGCCCGTACCGTGAACGGCATGGTCCCCGCACCACAGGCACCGAACCCGGCACCGGCCCCGTCATCGGTGGGCCCGTCGTCGGTGGCCCCGTCGTCGCCGGACGTGAGCTCGTCGGCCGGGGTGCCGGCGCCGTCGCCCGGCCGGTCGACGCCGGGTCGCCGCGAGCACGCCGACACCGTGACCGACCGCACCGCCCGCGTCAGCATCGCGCGCCCCGCGTCCTGGGCGACCGTGCACGCCGCAGACGCGGACCTCCGGACCACGGGTGACGGCGTCACCGTGACCGTGCGCTCCCGCCCCAGCGACAACGGCATCGCGGACGAGACCGCCGCGCTGGTCGCTCGGCTGCCCGGCTCGGTCGACGGCGTGCTCGTCGTCGGGTGCGACCCGTGGGGGAGCGCCGGGGCGCCGGCCCGCCTCGTCGAGTACCACCGCCCCGCTCCGCCGCTGGAGGCCGCCGCCGCGACGGACCGTCCCGCGGTCGGCGAGTCGGACGGCACCGAGCACGGACACGAACCGCACCGGCCCGTTCCCGCCGTCGGCCACCGCGCCCCCGACCGCACGGGCGTCTTCGTGTCGCACCTGCTCGTCACCACCGGTCGCCACCGCATCGACGTCGTCGCCGAGCGCCCGCTCGCGGTCCTCGACGCCACCGACGACGTCGTCGCCCGCGTGCTCGAGTCCGTCCGCGTCGTCGGCCCCGCGCCGGCCGCAGCCCAGCCGCCACGCGTGCTCGAGGACGTCCCGGTCCCCGTGCGCCCGACGCTCGCCCCGTTCGGTGTGCCGGTGGATGCCGAGGCGCTCGCCGCGCTGCAGGGCATGGCGGGCCGCCGTTGGAACCCCGCGGTCCTCCGGTCGCCCGGCGGTCGCGCGCTCATCGACCAGGGGCTCGTCGGCCGCTTCGGCACCGTCCCGTCACTGACGAGCGCGGTGCTCGCGCCCTGGGAAGCCGGCGTCGACCCCGTCACGCTCGAGCAGCAGCGGGAGGACGGGCACGCCACCCGGCTCCGCTGGTGGCGTGGCGACGCCGCCGTGACCGTGCTGGACGGGACCGAGGAGGCCGGCTTCCGCATCGGCAGCGTCGACGACGCCACGCTCCTGGCGCTCGCGGCCGGGAGGGTCGGGGTGACCCCGTCGTGGACCTTCGCCTTCGCGACGCCGCGGCTCCCGGCCGCGGTCCTGGACCGCCGGGTCGAGGACCCGACGGCCCGCCCCGACCTGCCCGTGGCGGTCCGCACGGCCGATCCGGTGCTCGCGCGGTTCTGGGACGCCCCGTGGACCGTGTCGCACCTCCGGGTGCCGACGCGGCCGCGTCCCGTCACGGTGGTCCACGCCGCGGGCGTCGGCTTCGCGCGCATCGGACGGGCGACGGCCGAGGGGACCGCGATCCGGGTCGAGGCGTCCGCGAACGTCCACCGTCTGCTCGTCCGCACGGTCCTGGCGGGCTGACCCCGGTCCTCCCGGACGTCCCGCGTCAGGCGGCCGGACCGGCGACGAGCGTCGCGGTGACCGTTCCCGCCGTGCCGTCGGCGGCGGTGTACCCGACGGTGACCGAGTCCCCCACGGCGTGTGCCTGGATGAGCTCGGTGAGCTGATCGGCACCGGTCACGGCGGTGCCGTCGATGCTCGTGATCGTGTCGCCCGCGGCGAGCCCGGCGTTCTCGGCCGGGGACCCGGACACGACGCCCTGCAGCGTGACACCCGAGCCGGTGGTCGGAGTCGTCGACGAGACCTCCGCGCCGAGGAAGGCCGGGGTCCCGATGACGATCGTCGAGGTCGCGGTGCCGGACAGGATCCGTTCGGCGATGCTCTTGGCCGTCGCGATCGGGATCGCGTACCCGGTGACGTCGCTCGTGCCCGACGACGCGGCGGTGGTCATCCCGACCACCTCGCCCTCGGAGTCGAGCAGCGGACCGCCCGAGTCGCCGGACACGACGTCGGCCGCGACCTCGATGAGACCGGTGAGCGACTCCGTGCCGGTGCCGGACTCGCTCTGCACGGTGATGTCCTGGTCGAGCGCGGTCACGGAGCCCGTCGCGGCGACGAGTTCGCCCTGGCCCTCCGCGTTCCCGACGTCGGTCACGGTGTCGCCGACGGCCAGGTCGTCGTCGTCGTCGAGCGTCGCGGTGGTGAGGTCCGACGCCCCGCGCAGCTCGAGCACGGCGACGTCGTCGGTCTTGTCGGTGCCGACGACGTCCGCCGTGTAGGTCTTGCCGGTGGACTCGACGGTCACCTCGATGCTCGTGGCGTCCTCGACGACGTGGTTGTTCGTCAGGATCTCGCCGTCGGAGGAGATGATCATCCCGGTGCCGGCGGCCTGCGACGAGGAGTCGTAGTCGAGCGTCGTGTCGATCGTCACGATCCCGGCCTTCTGCGAGTCGGTGGCCGCGGTCCGGGCGCTGTCGGTGGATCCACTCGACCCCGTCCCGCTCGTCCCGGAACCGCTCGATCCGCTCGACGAGCCGTCGCCCGGGACGGACCAGCCGCCACCGATGCCGCCGCTGTCCGACGATCCGTTGCTCGAGGACCCGCTCGACTGGCTCGAGGTCGTGGTCCCCGTGTCCCGGGAGGCCAGGCCGAAGGCGGTGCCGCCCGCGGCGCTGACGATCGCGAGGGTGGCGACACCCGCCCCGACCATGAGGCCGACGCGGCGGCGCTTCGGCTTCGCTCCCGCGGTCGCGTCGGTGGCGCCCGCCGTGGCCCCGACGAGGTAGGGGCCGTGGCCGTCGTGCGTGTACGTGTAGGGGCCGGAGCCGTCCGGCGCGTAGAGGTAGGGGCCCGATCCGTCGAACGCGTAGGCGGACCGTAGCGTGCTCGGGTCGACGTGCGGTGCCGCTGCGGGAACCGGCGTGCCGATGGGCTGCGTGGTGTCGCGCGGGGCGTCCTCGTCGCGCTCGTCGTCGGCGGGGGTGGTGGGGTGCTCGGTCATTGGTCTCTCCGGTGGCTCGTCCGACAGCCGGTGGGGCGTCGATGCGTCCAGTACAGGACCCGATCCGATGAGTGACCTATGAGCGGCGTGGACAGCGGCTCCGCACTCCCTCGGGAACGGCTGCGGCGCCGTCCCCGTCGCCACCGCGCCCGCCGTTCGACCGCGGGGGAGCCGGACTAGGCTTGCGCCGATGTCCCCGACCGCTCGTCCGCGCCGAGCGCGCCTCGTCGGGACGACCGCCGTGTCCCTGGTGGTGCTCGTCGCGGCGTGCGTGCTCAGCGTCATGGTCGGCGCGCGTCCGATCGATCCGCTGACGGTCGTCACGGTGCTCCTGCACCCCGGCCGGACGGACGAGATCACGCTCATCGTCGTCGGCGAGCGGGTGCCCCGGACGGCGCTCGGACTCGTCGCCGGAGCCGCGCTCGGGGTGGCGGGCGCGGTGATGCAGGGCGTCACCCGCAACCCGCTCGCGGATCCGGGCATCCTCGGCATCAACGCCGGCGCCGCACTCGCGGTGGTCGTCGGGACGACGGTGTTCGGGATCGCGGGCACGGCGGCGACGCTGCCGTTCGCCTTCGTCGGCGCCGCCGTCGCGGCCGTCGTGGTGTACGGGATCGCATCGGCCGGGAGGCGCGGGCCGACCCCGGTGGGCCTCGCTCTGTCGGGTGCCGTGGTCGCCGCCGCACTCGGGTCGGTCACGACCGCGGTCCTCCTGACGCACCAGTCGGCACTCGACCGCATCCGCTTCTGGCAGGTGGGTTCGCTGGCGACGGGGGACCTGCACGTCGTCGCTGTCGTCGCCGTGCCGGTCGTCGTCGGCCTGGCCATCGCCATGACCCTCGGCCGGTCACTCGACACGCTCGCCCTCGGGGACGAGCTCGCGGCGTCCCTCGGGCAGCGGGTCGTCGTGGCGCGGGCACTCGGCGCGCTCGCCACGGTCCTCCTCGCGGGCGCGGCGACGGCGGCGATCGGACCCGTCGGGTTCGTCGGGCTCGCGGTGCCGCACGCCGTCCGCCGTGTCACCGGTCCGGCGAACCGGTGGACCCTGCCGTTGTCCGCGATCGTGGCCCCGGCCCTCCTGCTCGTCGCCGACGTCATCGGTCGTGTCGTCGCCTTCCCGGGCGAGGTCCAGGTCGGCATCGTGACGGCGGTGATCGGCGCTCCCGTGTTCATCGCGCTCGTCCGGAGCAGGGCGGTGCGGGACCTGTGAGCGTGTCGACCCGGACCCCTCGGCGACCACGGGGCACCGATGCCGGACTGCGGCGCGAGCTCCTCGTGCTCGCGGGGGCCCTCGTGCTCGTCGTGGTGCTCGCCGTCGCCGCGCTCGGCCTCGGCGAGATCGCGATCTCCCCGGGTGAGGTCCTGGCCGCGCTCGTGGGACGCGCGGACCGCGTGACGGACTTCGTCATCACCGAGCTCCGCGGGCCCCGGCTGCTGGCGGCGGTCCTCGTCGGCGCGAGCCTCGGCACCGCCGGCGGCATCGTGCAGAGCGTCGTGCGGAACCCGATCGCGAGCCCCGACGTCATCGGGATCACCTCGGGAGCGAGCGCGTCGGGCATCACGGCCATCGCGCTGTTCGCCGCCTCGGGGCTCACCCTGTTCTCGGTCGTCGTCGTCGGTGCCGTCCTCGTGACGGTCGTCATCGCCGCGCTGAGCTGGCGCGGCGGGATCGGGGACAACCGGCTCGTCCTCGTCGGCGTCGGCGTCGCGGCGATCGCCGTGAGCGTCACGGGGTGGATGCTCACGCGCGGGAACGTGCAGGACGCCGCCGTCGCGCTCGTGTGGCTCACGGGCAGCCTCAACGCGGTCGACCCCACGGTGCTCGCGGTGCTCGCGGTGGCGTTCGTCGTGCTGTTCGTCCTCGCCCTCCTCCAGTCGCCGCGGCTCGGGGTGCTCACCCTCGGGGACGACGTCGCGGCGTCGTTGGGGCTGCCGCCGGACCGGGCCAAGGTGCTGCTCGTCCTCACCGCGGTCGGCCTGAGCGCCTCGGCGGTGGCGGCTGCGGGCCCGGTGTCGTTCGTCGCGCTCATGGCCGCGCCGATCGCCCGTCGTCTCGTCGGTCGTGGTCGCGTCGCCCTCGCTCCCGCCGCGGCGGTGGGGGCCGTCATCGTGCAGGCGAGCGACCTCGTGGCGCAGTTCGCGATCCCCGGGGTGGCGGTGCCCGTCGGCGTCGTCACGGGCATCGTCGGCGCGCCGTACCTGCTCTGGCTGATCGCGCGCGGGCGCTGACCGCGCCCGCCCGTTCCACGCTGCTCCACGCCGACCGAGCAGGACCTCCCGGCGGTCCCGCCGTGTGCGGGACGTGTGTGGACCGTGCGGTCGCTCCACAGGAGTGAAAGGGCGTTCGCGGTGCCGCGCGTTTCCGATACGCTGGTCCGCCAGAAGGAGGTCCACGATGGCAGGTCCAACGGGTCCGCGCGACGGCGCCGCACGATCCGATGCGCCCGAGCGGCGCGTCGACACCACCCTGACCTTCAGCATGGACATGGGGGCGGCGCTCACGCCGGAGAACGGTGTCTCGACCGAGGAGATCGACGCGATCGGCGCGCTGCCGTCCGGGTCGGCGCTGCTCGTCGTCCGCCGCGGGCCGAACGCCGGGGCTCGGTTCCTGCTCGACTCCGACGTCACGACGGCCGGCCGACACCCCGACGCCGACATCTTCCTCGACGACGTCACGGTGTCGCGCAAGCACGCCGAGTTCCTCCGGCACGGTACGAGCTTCAGCGTCAAGGACCTCGGATCGCTCAACGGCACCTACTTCGACGGCGTCCGCATCGACGAGGCCCTGCTCGCCGACGGCGCCGAGGTGCAGGTCGGCAAGTTCCGCCTCACCTTCTACGCGTCCCGCGTCGACATCGCGCGCCTGGCGACCGCGTAGTGCCGGCGCGGAGCGCTGCGGCCCGGTCGACGGCCGCGGGTCCCGACCTGCTCACGATCGGGCAGGTGCTCGCGCGGTTGAAGCCCGAGTTCCCGGACCTGTCGAACTCCAAACTCCGGTTCCTCGAGGAACGCGAGCTCGTGACGCCGATCCGGACCGAGAGCGGATACCGCAAGTTCTCGCCCGCCGACGTCCAGCGGCTCCGGATCGTCCTGGGCCTGCAGCGAGACCACTATCTGCCGCTCAAGGTCATCAAGGAGTACCTGGCCGACCTCGACGCCGGGCGCGACCCCGTCCTGCCGGGTGGTGCCGACGGCCCGCGGCCCTCGATCCTCGGCACCGAGCGGCGGTACACGCGCGACGAGCTCGTCCGCGCGGCCGGCGCGACCCCGATGCTCGTGTCGGACGCCGTGTCCGCGTCGCTGCTGCCGGCCGTCGAGCACTACGGCGAGGACGCCGTCACCGTCGTCAAGGCGCTCGTGGAGTTGCAGCGCACCGGCATCGAGCCACGGCATCTCCGCACGTTCCGGGCGTCGGCGGAGCGCGAACTCGGTCTCATCGAGTCGGCGCTCATGCCCGTCCGGCGCCGGTCCGACGCCACCTCACGCGCCAAGGCGGCGGAGCTCGCCCGCGAGATCGCAGGGCAACTCGAGGTCGTCCGGTCGAGCCTCATCCGGGCTGCGATCGGGCGGTTCGACGCCTCGTGAGCACGGGGCCCGAACGTGGACAGCCGGTGTCGGTCGGGCTTATCCTCGACACGCCGAACTCCCCGGTGCGGATGTCCCGGGACGACCGGGTCCGACTCGCTAGCGTGGACCTCGGCACAACTCTCAACCGATCGTTGAACGTTCGGTTGCGGGCCGGAACGTCGTGGAAGGCAGTCTGATGAGTGGGAACGAAACGCCCCGGACCCCCGGGGACGCACCGTCCGACGCAGCCGTGGACACGCCCGACGGCGAGCTGACCCGCTACGACCTCGGCCTGCTGTTCACCGACGGCATGCCCGAGCGCGACGAGTCCAACGGCTACCGCGGCACCGTCGCCGCCCGGGCCGCGGGCATCAGCTACCGCCAGCTCGACTACTGGGCGCGGACGGGCCTCGTCGAGCCGACCATCCGTGGCGCTGCGGGGTCCGGTTCGCAGCGGCTCTACGGCTTCCGCGACATCCTCGTGCTCAAACTCGTCAAGCGCCTGCTCGACACCGGCATCTCGCTGCAGCAGATCCGCACCGCGGTGAACCAGCTCCGCGAGTCGGGGGTGAACGACCTGGCACAGACGACCCTGATGTCCGATGGGGCGTCCGTGTACCTCTGCACCTCGAACGACGAGGTCATCGACCTGGTCTCCCGAGGGCAGGGTGTCTTCGGCATCGCGGTCGGCAAGGTCCTGCGCGAGGTCGAGACGAGTCTCGTGGAACTCGACTCGACGCCGGCGGCCGACCCGAGCGACGAACTCGCGGCGCGCCGGGCCTCCCGGGCCTCCTGACCGGCGCGGTCTCCCGGGCCTCCTGACCCGCGCGGTCTCCCAGGCCTCCTGACCCGCGCGTCCGACGCGTCACACGGCGCAGCGCACACGGCAGGCGGCACGGGGACGCCGCGCCTCGGCCGGCTCAGGCCTGCGCGACCCCCTCGGCGTACTCGCCGATCTTGCCCGTCCGCATGATCCGCTCGAGCAGCAGGTCGAAGTTCCGTGCCATCTCCTGCGCGGACTCGCCCGGCCACACGTGCAGCGGCTTCGCGGCACCCTGGGCCTGCTGCAGTGACGTCCGTTCGGGCAGCTGGGGCGACAGCACGAGCGGGCCGAACATGTCGCGGAGCTCCTTGATGCGGAACTGGTGCTCGAGCGACTGCACGCGGGCACGGTTGACGATGATGCCGAGCGGCTGGAGGCGCGGGGAGAGTCCGCGGCGGATCTCCTCGATGGCGCGCAGTGCACGGTCGGCCGCCGCGACGGAGAACAGCCCCGGCTCGGTGACGACGGACACGCGGTCCGAGGCGGCCCACGCCGTGCGGGTCAGGGCGTTGAGCGAGGGAGCGCAGTCGATGAGCACGAGGTCGTAGTCGGCCTCGACGTTGGCGAGGGCCTCCTCGAGCTTCCAGATGTCCCGGATCGAGGGGTGCGGACCGTCGAAGTTGATGGCCGAGGGAGAGCCGACCATGACGTCGATCTTGCCCTGGCGTCCCTTGGTCCACCCGGACGGGGCGATCGCCTGACGGACGATCTTCTCCTTCGGGTTCTCGAGCACGTCGGCGACGTTGAGGTGGCCGGCGAGCGAGATGTCGAGCCCCGTGGAGACGTCCGACTGGGGGTCGAGGTCGACCACGAGGGTGCGGAGTCCCTTGGCGAACGCGGCGGACGTCAGGCCGAGGGTCACGGTCGTCTTGCCGACGCCTCCTTTGAGGGAGCTGACGCTGAGTACATGCACGTCGAGACACGATAGCCCCACTAGGGTTGAACCACCTCAAGATCCGCCGTGCTCGACGGCCGATCGCGCCGTCCGCCCGGGCACCACGACGACGCCCGGGTGCATGCCGAAAGGGCAGCCCGTGTTCCGCAAGATCCTGGTCGCGAACCGAGGCGAGATCGCCATCCGGGCGTTCCGCGCCGCGTACGAGCTCGGTGCCCGGACGGTCGCCGTCTACCCCTACGAGGACCGGAACTCCGAGCACCGGCTCAAGGCGGACGAGGCGTACCAGATCGGCGAGCCCGGTCACCCGGTCCGCGCCTACCTCGACGTCGCCGAGATCGTCCGCGTCGCCCGTGAGTGCGGCGCGGACGCGATCTACCCCGGGTACGGCTTCCTGTCCGAGAACCCGGAGCTGGCGGCCGCTGCGGCAGCGGCCGGCATCACGTTCATCGGCCCGGGCGAACGCGTGCTCGAGATGGCCGGCAACAAGGTCACGGCGAAGGAACACGCCGTCGCGGCGGGGGTGCCCGTCCTCGCCAGCACGCCGGCCTCCCGCGACGTCGACGAGCTCGTGCGCGGCGCCGAGGCCATCGGGTTCCCGGTGTTCGCCAAGGCCGTCGCCGGTGGCGGTGGCCGGGGGATGCGCCGTGTCGCCCGGCCCGAGGCCCTCCGTCCCGCCCTCGAGGAGGCCATGCGCGAGGCCGACAGTGCGTTCGGCGACCCGACGATGTTCCTCGAGCAGGCCGTGCTCCGGCCCCGGCACATCGAGGTCCAGATCCTCGCGGACGCCACCGGCGACGAGGCCGGGACCATCCACCTGTTCGAGCGCGACTGCTCGGTGCAGCGCCGGAACCAGAAGGTCATCGAGATCGCGCCGGCGCCGGACCTCGACCCCGCGGTGGCGGCAGCGCTGCACCGGGACGCCGTCGCCTTCGCCCGGTCGATCGACTACGTGAACGCGGGCACGGTCGAGTTCCTGCTCGACACCGTCGGCGAGCGCGCCGGGCAGCACGTCTTCATCGAGATGAACCCCCGCATCCAGGTCGAGCACACCGTGACCGAGGAGGTCACCGACGTCGACCTCGTCCAGGCGCAGATGCGGATCGCGGCGGGCGAGACGCTGGCGGACCTGGGGCTGTCGCAGGAGGACGTGGCGGTGCACGGCGCTGCCCTGCAGTGCCGCATCACGACCGAGGACCCGTCGCAGGGCTTCCGCCCGGACACCGGCCGGATCACGACCTACCGGAGCCCGGGTGGCGCGGGGGTCCGCCTCGACGGCGGCACGGTGTCGACCGGCGCGCAGATCAGCCCGCACTTCGACTCGATGCTCGCCAAGATGACGTGCCGCGGGCGGTCGTTCCCCGCCGCGGTCGCCCGGGCCCGTCGTGCCCTCGCCGAGTTCCGCATCCGCGGCGTGAGCACGAACATCCCGTTCCTCCAGGCCGTCCTGGAGGACCCGGACTTCGCTCGCGGTGACATCAGCACGTCGTTCATCGAGGAGCGCCCGCAGCTGCTCGGCGGCCACGTCTCGCGGGACCGTGGCACCAAGGTGCTGGCGTGGCTCGCGGACGTCACCGTCAACCAGCCGAACGGGCCGGGCACGGGTGCACTCGACCCGGCGGTGAAGCTCCCGCATGTGGACCTGGGACAGGAGCCGCCGGCCGGGCAGCGGCAGCGCCTCCTCGCCCTCGGTCCGGCGCGCTGGGCGGAGGCCCTGCGCGCGCAGACGGCCCTGGCCGTCACCGAGACGACCATGCGCGACGCCCACCAGTCCCTGCTCGCGACCCGCGTCCGCAGCACGGACCTCGTCGCGGTCGCCCCGTACGTCGCGCGGCTCACCCCGGAACTGCTCAGCATCGAGGCCTGGGGCGGCGCGACGTACGACGTCGCCCTGCGGTTCCTCGGCGAGGACCCGTGGGAACGACTCGCGGCCCTCCGTGCGGCGATGCCGAACATCCCGATCCAGATGCTCCTCCGCGGCCGCAACACGGTCGGCTACACGCCGTACCCGACCGAGGTCACCGCGGGTTTCGTCGCCGAGGCCGCGGCGACGGGCGTCGACGTCTTCCGCGTGTTCGACGCCCTCAACGACGTCGCGCAGATGCGACCCGCCCTGGAGGCCGTGCTCGCGACCGGCACGGCCGTCGCCGAGGCCGCGCTCTGCTACACGGCCGACCTGCTCGACCCGGCGGAGGACCTCTACACGCTCGACTACTACCTGCGCCTGGCGGAGCAGATGGTGGCGGCGGGTGCGCACGTGATCGGGATCAAGGACATGGCGGGCCTCCTCCGTGCCGGTGCTGCCGAGCGCCTCGTGGCGGCCCTGCGGGAGCGGTTCGACCAGCCGGTCCACGTGCACACGCACGACACCGCCGGCGGGCAGCTGGCGACCCTCCTGGCGGCGAGCCGCGCCGGAGCGGACGCCGTCGACGTCGCGGCCGCGCCCATGGCGGGCACCACGAGCCAGCCGAGCATGTCGGCGCTCGTGGCGGCGCTGGCGCACACGGAGCGCGACACCGGGCTCGCACTGCGGGCGGTGAGCGACCTCGAGCCCTACTGGGAGGCCGTCCGCCGCGTCTACCGGCCGTTCGAGTCGGGCCTCCCGGGTCCCACCGGTCGGGTGTACGTGCACGAGATCCCGGGCGGGCAGCTGTCGAACCTCCGGCAGCAGGCGATCGCGCTCGGCCTCGGCGACCGGTTCGAGGAGGTCGAGGACCAGTACGCCGCGGCCAACCGGATCCTGGGACGCCCGACCAAGGTGACCCCGTCCTCCAAGGTGGTGGGCGACCTCGCACTCCAGCTCGCGGCGGTCGGCGCCGACCCCGCCGACTTCGAGCAGCACCCCGAGCGGTACGACGTGCCGGACTCGGTCGTGGGGTTCATGGCGGGCGAGCTCGGGGACCTGCCCGGCGGCTGGCCGGAGCCGTTCCGCAGCAAGGTGCTCGCCGGGCGCGAGGTCCACCTCACGACGACGCCGATCTCGGACGAGGACGCCGCGGTGCTCGCCGAGCCGGGCCGGGCGCGGCAGGCGGCCCTGAACCGGCTCCTGTTCCCGGGTCCGACCGACGAGTTCCACCGTGTCCGGGACCAGTACGGCGACCTCTCGGGCGTGGGGACCGCCGACTACCTGTACGGGCTCAAGCAGGGGCGGGAGCACGTCGTGTCCATCGCCCGGGGCGTCACGCTCCACGTCGGCCTCGAGGCCATCGGCGACGCCGACGAGCGCGGCATGCGCACGGTCATGACCACCCTGAACGGGCAGCTTCGCCCCGTGTATGTCCGTGACCGGTCGGTCGCGGTGGAGTCGAAGGCCGCCGAGAAGGCCGATCGCGACGACCCGGGTCAGGTCGCGGCACCGTTCTCCGGTGTCGTGACGCTCAAGGTGCAGCCCGGCGACCACGTCGAGGCGGGTCAGGCCGTGGCGAGCATCGAGGCGATGAAGATGGAGGCGGCGATCACGACGCCCCGTGCGGGAACGGTGACGCGGCTGGCCGTCCCGGTGACCCAACAGGTCGACGCCGGGGACCTCCTGGTGGTGGTCGCCTGATGACGGTCCGTCCCATCCGGTTGTTCGGCGACCCCGTGCTGCGGTCACCGGCCGACCCGGTCCGGATCGGCGCGGACGGCGTCGCGGACCTCGTGCAGGACCTCCTCGACACGGTGCGGGTGCCGGGCCGTGCCGGCGTGGCCGCGCCGCAGATCGGCGTCGGACTGCGCGCCTTCAGCGTCAACGTCGACGGTTTCGTCGGCTACGTGCTCAACCCGGAGCTCGTCGAGACCCGTGGCGAGCCCGAGCTCATGGACGAGGGATGCCTCTCGGTGCCCGGCCTGGCGTACCCGACCCGACGGTTCCCGTACGCGCGGGTGCGGGGCCTCGACGTCGACGGCGCCGAGGTCGTGCTCGAGGGCGAGGGGCTCATGGCGGAGGCGCTGCAGCACGAGACGGACCACCTCGACGGCACCGTCTACGTCATGACGCTCGATCCGGAGACACGACGACGTGCGCTCCGCGACATCCGCGGGCAGGATTGGTTCTGACCGGGGCGCACATCGCTCCCGACGCGGTCACCCCCGTTCACGGGGTGGACGCGGATCAGGTTCCCTGGTCACCGTGGACCCGGACGCAGAGAGGGCGTCCGCCGACAGGATCAGGGGACAGCGATGTCATCATCAGGAACACGTCTCGTCCGTGCGCGATCGCGCCGCGGACGACTGACCGCCCTCGGGGTGGTCCTCACGGTCGTCGCCGCGCCGCTCGCGGTGGTGACGGTCAGTGGTGCGGCACCGGCCCACGCCGCGACCGAGCCGGTGGTGGGGGAGTCCCCGGACTACGCGTCCGAGACCTTCCAGGACCCGTGGGACTTCAGCGACGCGGCCGACTACAACACCGACCTCAGCGGGCCCGGCACCTACAAGGTGGCCAACGGGCAGCTGTCGATGAACTACGGCACCGGGGGCTTCATCTCGCTCGTCGACACGGTGAGCGGCAGCTTGGCCTACGGGCGGGACGGTGCCGCGGCGCCGATCAACACGTCGCGCTACCAGCGCCTGTCGTTCGAGATGAACACGTCGTCGGCCGGTTCGGGCAAGGGCATCGTCTACTGGTACACCTGCCGCGAGAAGACGAGCAGCTGCCTCGGCGGGACCACCTTCAACGTCACGGCGGGCGACCACGTGTACGACATCCCGCTCAACGGGACGTCGAACCAGGGCAGCAAGATCCCGTGGACGAGCGCGAAGGTGGTCGCACTCCGCGTCCAGCCCATCGTCACGAACGCGGCACACCCCACGGTGTCGGCGACCCTGAACTGGGTGCGCCTGCACGGCGGCACGACGACGCAGGCCGCGATGCCGCCCGGCGACCACGGCACCTACCGGGTCGAGCCGATGCCCGAGCCGGTGGTGGACAGCCCCAGCCCGGCGGACGGCAAGGACCTCGCGACGGTCCAGCGGGGCAAGCCGTGGGAGTTCACCTCGTCGGCGAACGCGTCGGGCGTCACGCTGCAGAACGCGCGGCTCATCCACTACGGCAGCGACGGTCTGACGGCGCAGAACCAGGGGCCGAACCAGGGCGACCCGCAGGTCCACCTGCCCGTCCAGAAGTTCAGCGCGAACCAGTACCACTACCTCACCTTCGACCTGACCTACGACGGCGGGTTCTCACTGGCGAGCGCTGCGGGCGGCGGCAAGATGGCGCGCGTCATCTGGTACGGCGCGAGCACGTCGACGCCGCAGATCGGCAACGACATCCTGACGTTCTCCGGGGCGAACGCCCGTGAGGTCGCGATCGACATGACCGCGGTGAACCCCCTCGACGAGACCGCCCTCAACCCGAAGGTCGGGTGGGCCGGCCAGGTCATCACCGGGTTCCGGTTCGACCCGAACGAGGACAAGGGTGCCGCGGTCTGGCACCTCAAGTCGATCCACCTGCGGAACACGCCGGCCGCGACCGGCAGCACGACGGTCAAGTTCCACGACGCGGCCTGGGTCGCCGGCACGACGGCCGACGTCAAGGTCGGTACGAGCGCGAACGGTTCCGGCTTCACGACGATCGCGTCCGGCGTCCCGGTGCAGCAGGGTACGAACGCCACGACCTTCTCGCTCGGCTCGATGGCCGCGGGGACCTACCACGTCGAGGTCGTGCTCCACCACCCGAACAGCGGGAACGCACTGGCGTTCTCGTCCGCGCCGGTCATCATGTCCAAGGCCGCCGCGTCGGGCTCGACCGCCTCGGCCACCCCGAAGGGCAGCTTCGACACCCTCACGGCGACGAGCGGCGGGGCCACGGCACGCGGGTGGGCATGGGACCCGGACCAGACCTCGAGCACGGAGGTCCGGCTGTACGACCAAACCTCCGGGTCGAAGTACCTGGGAAGCGTGACGACCTCCATCGCCCGGTCCGACGTGGCGCGTGCGGTGGCGGGAGCCCCGGCGAACACCGGGTGGAGCACGACGGTCTCGCTGGCGAAGGGCACCCACAAGGTGTGCGCGTACGCGATCAACCAGGGCGGTGGGTCGAACCCGACGCTCGGATGCAAGTCCGTGACGGTCGGCTGAACCGCGGCCACACACGAACGCCCCGCCGGTGCTCCGGCGGGGCGTTCGTCGTCGGGTCGGGTCAGTACCCGCGGTGCCGGTGCTCGACGACCGGCACCGCGGTGGTCTGCACCTCGGAGCCCGAGTAGATGTGCTCGACGTCGGCGGCGTGGTCGAAGAGCACCCGGTCCCGCTTGACGGTGAGCTTCGGCGTGAGGTGCCCGGACGCCTCCGTGAACTCGGCGTCCAGGATCGTGAACGAGCGGATCGACTCGGCGCGGGACACGCGCTGGTTCGCGGCGTCGATCGCGTGCTGCACGGCCGTGTGGACGCGTGCGTCGTGGGCGGCGCTCCGGGGGGTGAGCGCGGGGACGATCCCGTTGGCCGCGCACCAGCCGGCCAGCATCTCGGAGTCCAGGGTGACGAGCGCCGCGACGAACGGCTTGCCCTCGCCGACGACGACGACCTGCGCGACGAGCGGGTGCTCGCGCACGGCGTCCTCGAGCGGGGCGGGTGCGACGTTCTTGCCGCTCGCGGTGACGATGAGCTCCTTCGCGCGCCCGGTGACGGTCAGGACGCCGTGCTCGTCGAGCGTCCCGAGGTCACCGGTGCGGAACCAGCCGTCGACGAACGCCTGCTCGGTGGCGTCGGGGCGGTTCCAGTACCGGTCGAACACGTCGACGCCACGGACGAGGATCTCGCCGTCGTCGGCGATCCGCACCTCGACGCCGGGGAGGGCGCGGCCGACGGACCCGATGCGGATCTCCGCCGCCCGGTTGACGGTCGCGGGTGCGGTCGTCTCGGTCAGGCCGTAGCCCTCGAGCACGAGCACCCCGACGGACCGGAAGAAATGGGCCAGGCGGGGCGACAGCGGCGCCGACCCACTGATCGCGTACCGCACCCGACCGCCGAGCGCTTCGCGGAGCTTCGCGTAGACGAGCCGGTCGAACAGCCGGAACCGCAGGCGGAGGCCGAGCGGGACCGTCCCGGTGGCGAGCGCCTCGGAGTGCTCGACCGCGGTGTCGGCCGCCAGCCGGAACACCCGGCCGCGTCCGCCGACGGCCGCCTTCTGCTCGGCCGCGTTGTAGATCTTCTCGAACACGCGCGGGACAGCGAGCAGGAACGTCGGCCGGAACGTGGCGACCGCGTGCATGAGGTCCTTGGTGTCCGGCTCGTGACCGACGAGCACACCGGTCCCGATCGACATGACGGCGATGAACCGCGCGAACACGTGCGCCATGGGGATGAACAGCAGTGTCGACGCGCCGTCCTCGACGACGTCCGCCATCGCCTCCGCCGCACCCTCGACGAGCGTCGTGAAGTTGTCGTGACGGAGGACGCAGCCCTTCGGCCGACCCGTCGTGCCGGAGGTGTAGATGATGGTCGCGTCGTCGTGCGCGGACGCCGCGTCGAGGCGGGCGTCCAGCTCGGCGTCGGTCACCGGTTCGCCGAGTCGCGCCAGGTCGTCGAGCCCGCCGCCGTCGATGGTCCAGTGCTGCGCGAGACGCGGGAGGTCCGGCGCGACGCCCGCCACACGGCGTGCGTGCTCCTCGCTCTCGACGACGATCGCGACGGACTCGGAGTCCTGGAGGATGTACCGGACCTGGTCGGGCGAGCTCGTCTCGTAGACGGGCACCGACACCAGACCCGCGTGCCAGATCGCGAAGTCGACGATGGTCCACTCCGACCGCGTGCGGGACAGCACGGCGATGTGGGCGCCCGGCTCGAGTCCCGCGGCGACGAGCCCCTTGGCGACGGCGCGGACGCGGGCGAGGACGCTCGCAGCGCTCATCGGCACCCACCGTTCCCCGTGCCGCTGGGCGAGGAGTCCGCGATCGGGCGTCGCCGCGGCCCGTTCGACGAGGATCCGGGCGGCGGAACCGTGCCCGGCGTCCGCGTGGGTCTGGTCGGTCCCCTCCGGTGAGGTTCGGTGATCGTGCACGGCAACTCCCTCGTCGACCGTCGATGCTGATCCGCCTCGTCGTCGAGCCGGACGCGCTCAGCATAGGACCCACGCCCCCGCGCGAGTCCAGTGTCCACACCGGGTAGGGTCGATGTTCGTGCATGCCATCGGAATCGACATCGGGGGCACGAAGATCGCGGGCGCGGTCGTCTCCGAACTCGGCGAGATCGTCGCGGAGGACCGGGTCCCCACCAACGCCGCGGACCCCACCGCCATGCTCGACGACGTCGTCTCGATGGTCGAACGCCTCCGCGCGGAGCACGCGATCGAGGCCGTCGGTGTCGCGGCTCCCGGGTTCATCGACGCCTCGCAGTCGATCGTCTACTACACGCCGAACATCCGGTGGCGGAACGAGCCGCTGCGGCAGCGGCTGCAGGAACGCCTCGGCGACGTGCACATCACCGTCGACAACGACGCCAACGCCGCGGGCTGGGCGGAGTTCCGCTTCGGTGCCGGCCGCCTCGTCAGCGACATGACGATGCTCACGATCGGCACCGGTGTCGGCGGGGCGATCGTCACCGAGGACCGCTTGTTCCGCGGCGGCTTCGGCACCGGTGGCGAGATCGGCCACCTCCGCATCGTCCCGAACGGCCTCCCGTGCGGCTGTGGCGCGCGCGGGTGCATCGAGCAGTACGGCTCGGGTCGGGCGCTGCAGCGGATGGCGAACGACGTCGCGGACGCCGGTGGGATCGGTGTCGCCCTCGCCGAGGCCCGCGACGCCAACGGCGGCACGCTGGACGGGCAGATCGTCGGCGACCTCATCCTCGCCGACGACCCGGGGGCCCTCGCGGCGCTCCGTCGACTCGGACGACACCTGGGCGAGGCGTGCGCGTCGCTGTCGGCCGTGCTCGACCCGCAGCTGTTCGTGTTCGGGGGTGGGGTCGCGAGCGCGGGGGACCGCCTGCTCGAACCGATCCGTCAGGCGTACCTGAACAACCTGCCCGCGCGGGGTTACCATCCGGAGCCGGACTTCGTCATCGCGGAGCTCGTGAACGACGCGGGTGTCGTCGGTGCCGCGGACCTGGCGCGGATCCACGCGCGGACCGCCTGACCGCTCGACCGGACCGAGGACGCGACGATGCTCTACTGGGTGCTCAAGAACCTGCTCATCGGACCACTGCTCACGGCGGTGTTCCGCCCGTGGGTCGTCGGGCGTGAGCACGTTCCGGCGACGGGTCCCGTCATCTTCGCCAGCAACCACGTGTCGTTCATCGACTCCGTGATCCTGCCGGTCGTGCTCGACCGCCGGATCTCGTTCCTCGCCAAGAGCGACTACTTCACCGGTCGTGGGATCAAGGGCTGGGCCACGAAGACCGCCTTCGGCGCGCTCGGCCAGCTGCCCATCGATCGATCGGGCGGCAAGGCGAGCGAGGCCTCCCTGCGGACGGGCCTCGGCGTGCTGGCGCGCGGGGAGCAGCTCGGCATCTACCCGGAGGGCACGCGCAGCCCGGACGGGCGCCTCTACCGCGGCCGCACGGGCGTCGCCCGCATGGTGCTCGAGGGGCGCGTCCCGGTCGTCCCGGTCGCCATGGTCGGCACGCGCGAGGTCATGGCGATCGGTCAGCACGTGCCGAAGATCAAGCGCGTCGGGGTCGTCTTCGGCGAGCCCCTCGACTTCTCCCGCTTCACGGGCCTGGAGTCGGACCGCTTCATCCTCCGCAGCGTGACCGACGAGATCATGCACGAGCTCCGACGCCTGAGTCACCAGGAGTACGCCGACGTGTATGCGTCGAGCGTGAAGGAGCGCGGCGCAGCGGCCCTCCGGTCCACGGGGCAGCGCGTCGGTTCCACCGCTGGGGAACAGGGCGCCACGCTTCCACGTTAGGCTCAGTCAGTCCGCACGCCCCGACCGGTGTGGACAGCCCTGCCCGACGTGGCATCGAGCCACCAACCACGAGGGAATCGAAGTGTTCGAGTCGACCGACATCGTCGCCCTGCAGGATCCGGACGTGATCGAGGGGCTCGACTATTGGCGGACGCTCCCGATCAAGCAGCAGCCGGCGTGGCCCGACCCGGTCGCGGCTGAGGCCGCATCGGCCGAGATCGCGACCTTCCCGCCGCTCGTGTTCGCTGGCGAGGTCGACGTGCTGCGCGACCGGCTCGCGGCGGCGGCTCGGGGTCAGGCCTTCCTCCTCCAGGGCGGTGACTGCGCCGAGACGTTCGCCGGTGCGACCGCCGACGCCATCCGCAACCGGGTGAAGACGATCCTGCAGATGGCCGTCGTCCTGACGTACGGCGCCTCCACGCCCGTCATCAAGATGGGACGCATGGCGGGGCAGTTCGCCAAGCCGCGGTCGAGCGACTTCGAGACCCGCGGTGACGTCACCCTGCCCGCCTACCGCGGCGACATCATCAACGGCTACGACTTCACGCCGGAGTCCCGGCAGGCGGATCCCCAGCGTCTCGTGCGGGGGTACCACACCGCGGCGTCGACCCTGAACCTCATCCGCGCCTTCACGCAGGGCGGGTTCGCCGACCTCCGACAGGTGCACAGCTGGAACAAGGGCTTCGCCGAGAACCCGGCGAACGCGCGGTACGAGCACCTGGCCCGCGAGATCGACCGCGCCATCCGGTTCATGGAGGCCGCGGGCGCGGACTTCGACGAACTCAAGCACGTCGAGTTCTACGCGTCCCACGAGGGCCTCCTCATGGACTACGAGCGCCCGATGACGCGTATCGACTCCCGGTCCGGTCTGCCGTACGACACCTCCGGCCACTTCGTGTGGATCGGGGAGCGCACGCGCGACATCGACGGCGCGCACGTCGACTTCCTGTCGCGGGTTCGGAACCCGATCGGCGTGAAGCTCGGGCCGTCGACCTCGGCCTCCGACATGGAGGCGCTCATCGACAAGCTCGACCCCGAGCGCGAGCCGGGCCGCCTGACGTTCATCACGCGCATGGGGGCGGGCCTCGTCCGCGAGAAGCTCCCGCCCCTGCTCGAGGCGATCAAGGGCATGGACGCCAACCCGCTCTGGGTCTCCGACCCGATGCACGGCAACGGCCTGACGACGCCGACCGGCTACAAGACGCGGCGTTTCGACGACGTCGTGGACGAGGTCCGCGGCTTCTTCGAGGCCCACCGCGCGGTCGGGACCTACCCGGGCGGCATCCACGTCGAACTCACGGGCGACGACGTCACCGAGTGCCTCGGTGGGTCCGAGCACATCGACGAGGAGACCCTCGCCACCCGGTACGAGTCGCTCTGTGACCCGCGCCTCAACCACATGCAGTCGCTCGAGCTCGCGTTCCTCGTGGCCGAGGAGCTGAGCGCGGCACCGCGGTCCTGACGGTCCCCGGGACGGACGGGAGGCACGGCACCGGACCGGTGTCGTGCCTCCCGTCCGTCCGGCCCCCGGTCGCGTCAGCCGAGGGCGGGACGGCGCGCACCGGTCACTGCTCGTAGTCGAGCGTGATCGTGTCGCCCTTGTGCACGGTGGAGCCGGGGGCCGGGTCGGTCGCGGACACCGGCAGCGACGACTTCCAGTCGTAGAACGAGCACAGCACGTTCGTGCAGTCCGGGTAGGACACGTGCAGGCCGAGGGCCTGGAGGGTCGACGCGGCCTGGTCGATCGGCTTCTTCCGGACGTCGGGGAGCGTGATCGGGACGGGGCCCTTCGACACCACGAGCTGCACCGTGGAACCCTTGACCACGGGGTCGGCCGGGAGGATCGCCTTGATGACGTCGCCGGTTGGGACGTCGTCGCTGTACTGGCCGGGCGCCTGGCCGGCGTCGAGCCCCACCGCCTCGAGCGCGGCGGTGGCCGCGTCGCTCGACTTGCCGACGACGTCCGGCACGGCGCCGAGCGACACCGTGAGGCGGACGGGCATCCGCTCGCCGTACTGGTGCACGGTGGTCAGGTCGACGTCGTCGCCGGCCTCGGTCGTGCCGGTCGCGGTGAGGACGGTGCCCGCGGCAGCGGATCCGTCGAACCGGTAGCGCAGCTGCTCGAGTGTGAAGTGCGGGGCGAGTTCGCTCCGCACGGTCGCGACCGGCTGTCCGACGATCGCGGGGAGCACGATGGGACGGGGCCCGGACGAGACGAGGATCCGGATCGTCGTCCCGCGGGTCACGATGCGCCGGGCGTCCGGCGCGGTCGCCGAGACGGCGCCCGCGTGGACGACCGCGTCGGGGCGCGCACCGGTGCTCGACGCGGCGTGCAGTCCCCGCTCCTCGATCAGGCGGCGTGCCTGGGAGACGCTCTTGCCGGCGACCTCCGGCACGCGCACGTTGCCGCCGGGCCCGGGTCCGAACCACCACGCGACGACCCCGACGACGAGTGCCACCACGACCACGACGGCGAGGAGGACCCACCCGCGGCGACGGCGCCGGGCGGTCGTGTGCGCGAGGCGTCCCGCGGCGGGAGCGAGAGCGGTCTCGAGCGAGTCGCTCGCCGTCGGTGGGAACCGGGGCGCCGACGTCGTCGAGCGCTGCGGACCGATCGGGCTCCGGGGCGGAGCGAGCGGACCACGCGGACCGAGCATCGTGGTGTCCGCGGGCGCGGCGTCGAGCGGCAGGACGGTGGTGGTGCCGGCGGGGTGGAGCACGGACGTCGCGCGAGGACCGCTCATCCGCTCGTCGATGCCCGCGAGGCCGTCGAGCATCGCGCGGGCGTCGCGCGGCCGCTCATCGGGGTCGCGGGCGGTGGCCCAGCGGACGACGTCGTCGAGTTCGGGCGGCACCGCCGGGTTGCTCGCGCTCGGCGCCGGGACCGTGTCGTTCGCGTGCTGGTACGCGATCTGCATCGGCTGGTCGCCCTTGTACGGCTGCTCGCCCGTGAGCATCTCGTACAGCATGATGCCGACGGCGTAGATGTCGCTCCGGGTGTCCGCCACTCCGCGCGTGACGAGTTCGGGGGAGAGGTACGCGATGGTCCCGAGCAGGGCAGCGCCGGTGGCGGTGTTCGCCGTCGCGGCGCGCGCGAGGCCGAAGTCGCCGAGCTTGATCCGGCCGTCGTCCGCGAGGAGGACGTTCTCGGGCTTGAGGTCACGGTGCACGATGCCCGCCCGGTGCGCGGACGCGAGCCCGGCGAGGACGGCGCGGAGGATGTCGAGCGCCTGGTCGCTCGTGAGTGCCCGGTGCTCCTGCAGGAGGTCACGGAGCGTGATGCCCGGGATGTACTCCATGACGATGTAGGTGCAGTCGGTCTCCTGCCCCTGGTCGAACACCCCCACGACGTTCGGGTGGGACAGACGGGCGGCGGACCGGGCCTCCTGGATGAAGCGTCCGCGGAACGCGGCGTCGTCCGCCAGGTGACCGTGCATGATCTTGATCGCGACGCGGCGCTCCAGACGGACGTCCGTGGCGAGGTACACGGTGGCCATGCCACCGCGGGCAATGCGCGACCGGACGCGGTACCGCTGGTCGATCATCCGACCGATCATCGGATCCGTCGCGGCGTTCATGGTCACGGTCGGCATTCTACGAATCGGGCGTCGGACCACCGCCGCTGACGCACCGACCGTGATGCAATCTCGATCTGGAGGAGGAGGCGGTGCTCACGGACGACCGGTCCCGCCTCCGACCTGGCGGCCGGATCCGGCGTCAGAGGGTGGCGAGCCACGCGGTCGCGGGCTTCTCCCACTGGCCGTACGCCTTCGGGTACGCCGAGTTCTGCACGGCCTGGGCCGCGTCCGTGACCGACATCGACTGCCAGCCGGGGACGTCGAGGAGACCGGCCGTCGTGCCGGCGTTCGGGTTGTGCGGGCCGCCGAAGAACAGCCTCGCCGCGTACGTCGGGTCCATGAGCTCGGACGCGGATCCCCAGCCCTGGCTCGGCCGCTGCTGGAACAGTCCGATCGAATCGCGGTCCCCGTGGTCGAGGTCGCGGAGCCCGGACTCCTGCATCGCGGCCGCGAGCGCGACGACGAGGCCCCGCTCGGGAACCCCCAGGGCGCGGCCGACGCGGACGATGGTCTCGGCGTTGGCCCGCATCTCGTTCGTCAGGCCGACACCGCTCGACGCCGGGACGACGAGGGTGCTCCCGGCGTAGATCGTGCTCGTGTAGGTCAGGCCGTTCGCGGCGAGCAGGTCGGCGACCGAGACGGCGTGCGCCGACGCGATCGTGGCCAGGGTGTCGCCGGCGAGGATGTGCACGGTCGTCGCGCTGCTGACCGCCGGAGCCGCGGTGCTGGTCCCGGCGTTCGTCGTCACCGCGACCGTCGAGGTGGTCGTCGCCGACGGCACCCGGAGCGTCTGCCCCGGGTAGATGACACTCGTGGCCGACAACTGGTTGGCGGCGAGCAGCGCGTTCGTGGAGACACCGAGCCGCGCCGCGATGCCGGTCGCCGTGTCGCCCGACACCACGTGGTAGGTCGAGGTCCCACCGGTCCGGCCGGTCGCGGTCGACCCCGACCGCAGCGTCAGGGTCTGCCCCGGGTGGATGATCGCGTTCCAGCTCAGGCCGTTCGCGCTGAGGACGTCGCGCGGCGAGAGCCCGTACCGGGCCGCGATCGCGCTGACCGTGTCGCCCTGGACCACGGTGTACGAGGCCGGCGCCTCGGTGATGGCGGCGACGGTCGTGACCGTCGGGGTCGAGGTGGCGACCGCGGTGCCGAACACCGGGTGGTCGGTCTCGACGCGGTCGGGCGCGGCTCGTCGCGTGTGGTCGCCCTCGTGCTTCTCCTCGGGGCGGTGGCGCTGGTCCAGGTGTCCGGCGGCCACCGGTCCGGTCAGGCCGGCGGCGACGGCGATCGTGCCGGCGAGGACGATCGGCATCGTCGCGAATCGGGCTGCGCGCGGGCGCCGTGCGGCGGCGTCGTCGGTGTCCACGGTGATCACTCTCCTCGGGGGCCGCGGCGGGGGTGCCGTGCTGCTTCGGCCGGGTGCCGCGCCGCGGGTGCTCCGTCGCGCCGCGGCAAGGTCCGCACCACCGTGGCACGGATCGTCACGTGAGTCAATCAACGAGACGGATGTGACTGGTGTGACTCAAGTGCCCCTCGCCCCCGTTCGAGGACCGCGGGGGATTCTGGCACCATGGCAGCGTGACTGACGCACTGACGGACGACGCCCTGTCCGAGCGCTGGCTGACCGTGCCCGACCTCGTGGAGCTGCTCGGTGTGAGCCCGGGCCGGGTCCACCGGCTGTTCGAGCAGCGCACCCTGCTCCCCGCGCGGGTCGACGGTGTGCTCCGTGTCCCGGTCGAGTTCCTCGACGGTGCGGAGCCGTTGCCGGAGCTCCGCGGCACGCTCATCGTGCTCGGCGACAACGGCTTCAGCGACGACGAGGCCGTGCGCTGGATGCTCACGACCGAGGAGTCGATCGGCGTCCCGCCCATCGCAGCGCTCCGGGCCGGACGCAAGGCCGAGGTGCGCCGGGTCGCGCAGTCCCTGCTCTGACCGGCCGCGACGGTCGGCGAGGCGCGGCGAGGCGGGTCGTCGCGGCGCAGCGGGTCGTCGAGGCGTAGCGGGTCGTCGAGCCGCGACCGGTCGCCGAGTCGGGGTGGTCCTCAGGCGACGCGCTGGGCGACCGTGTCCGCCAGGGCGACGAGCTGCTCCCGCGCCGACGGCGTGAGCGGCGCCGCCGCGAGCGCGGCCTTCGCCCGGGCGACGTGCCGCTCGATCGACCGCTCGACGGCGGCGACGGCGCCGGACTCGGTGAGGGTCGCCCGGAGCATCGTGATCTGGTCCTCGTCGAGCTCGGGATCGCCGAGCAACTCGTCGACGAGCTGCCGGGCGCCCGTGGGCAGGGCCTTCCGTGCGGTCGCGATGAGCACCGTCCGCTTGCCCTCGCGCAGGTCGTCACCGGCGGGCTTGCCCGTGACCTCGGGGTCGCCGAACACGCCGAGCAGGTCGTCGCGCAGCTGGTACGCGACGCCCAGGGGGAGGCCGAAGGCCCGCAACCCCTCGAGCTGGCGGTCGTCCGCGCCGGCGATGAGTCCGCCGATGGCGAGCGGCGCCTCGACCGAGTACTTCGCCGACTTGAACACGATGACCCGCTGGGCGCGGACGAGCAGGTCGGCCTCGTCGACGGTCGGCCACGCGGTCTCCTCGTGGATGTCGAGGTACTGCCCCGCGGTGACGTCGAGTCGCATCGCGTGGAACTCCTGACGGACCAGGCGCGCACGGCCGGGCTCGAGCAGGGCCAGGGCTTCGTCGAACACGCTGTCGGACAGCGAGAGCAGGAGGTCGCCCATGAGCAGCGCGCTGTTCGTGCCGTACGCGGCGCTGTCGCCGATCCATCCGTGCTCTGCGTGCAGGCGCTCGAAGCGACGGTGGGCTGCGGGGCGGCCGCGCCGCGTGTCCGAGCGGTCCATGATGTCGTCGTGCACGAGGGCCGCCACGTGGAACACCTCGAGGGCCGCGGCCGCGGTGACGACGGCCTCCGCGGTGGTCTGACGGGATCCCGCGGCGAGCGGGTCGAACGAGCCCGACCGGCCGGCGACGGACTGCCAGCCCCAGTAGCAGAAGAGGGCACGGAACCGCTTGCCGCCGGCGAGCAGATCGCGCGAGAAGTCGCTGAACGGCGCGAGGTCGGGACTGATCGCCGCGAGCCGCGTGCGCTGCCCCGTGAGCGCGCGTTCGATGCGATCCGAGACGAGATCCACTAACCGCGTACTCTCAGCCACCCTCCTTACCTTAGTGGGTGGCCGAGGCATAGAATCGGCCCACTGAACCAGCGTCGATCCCAGGGATGAGGGACTTGAGATGCCACTCTCGGAGCAAGAGCAGCGACTCCTCGAGGAGATGGAGCGCAGCCTCTACCAGAACGACTCCGACTTCGTGGCCCGCGTCACCAAGCGGCAGGGGCGGCCGACCTACACCTCGATCACGCTCGGTGTCCTCGGGGCACTCGTCGGGGTCGGCGTCGTCGTGCTGGGCCTCGCGCTCCGGCAGCCCGTGATCGGCGTGGTCGGCTTCGTGCTCATGCTCGCGGGCGTCCTCTTCGCACTGCGTCCCGGTGTCGGCTCGCGTGCCGGCCGGCCGGCCGCTCGTCCGACCGCCAAGGGCGGCGCCGGCGGCTCGTTCATGGACCGCATGAACGAGCGCTGGGACAAGCGCAACCAGGAGCAGTAGCCGCTCCCGTCCACCTGCACCACCACAGCGGGGTCGACCTTCGGGTCGGCCCCGCTGTCGCGTTCCCGGGCGACAGCCCTCGATGCTCCGACGACACACCGCGGCCCTCCACCCCCTCCTCCACTCCGCTCCACACGATCCCCCCACTTCCCTCCACCCCCACTCCGACCGGGAGGAACGGCGCCGGATCCGCATGCGCGCGGGCGTTCGGCAGCGCTCCAGCCCGCCGCGACGCCGCCCACTCGCCCCCAGAACGGGGGCTCGGGGGCCTTCCCGGGGCGCCGTTCCGTTGCTCGGTGGTGGGCGGTGGAGTAAAGTGGAGGAACGAGGTGGTCGTTGGAGCAGAGGGGGTCGGCCGTGCTGCTCGGTACGTACGCTCCGAAGCTCGACGAGAAAGGGCGCGTCATCCTCCCCGCCAAGTTCCGTGACGAGCTGTCCGACGGGATCGTCATGACGCGCGGACAAGAACGGTGCGTCGTGGTCTTCAGCCAGCAGGAGTTCGCCGCGCTGCACGACCGCATCCGGCAGGCACCGATGACGAACAAGCGCACTCGCGACTACATGCGCCTGTTCCTCTCCGGGGCGAGCGCGGAACAGCCCGACAAGCAGAACCGCGTGACCATCCCCCAGAACCTCCGCGAGTACGCGGGCCTCGAGCGCGACCTGACCGTGATCGGCGCGGGTGACCGAGCCGAGATCTGGTCCACCCCCGCGTGGGAGGCCTACTACGCCGCGAGCGAGGCCGACTTCGCCGAGAACGACGAGGAGGTGATCCCGGGCGTCTTCTGACCCGCGGACCCGGACTCCCAGCCATGCGCCCTGACACACCTTCCCCGGTGTCAGGTCGGGATGGATGGGGATCCGGATCCACGGTCCAGGAAGCGGGGGCGACATGACAGCATCCGACGGCGGGACCTTCCCGCACACACCGGTCCTCCTCGAGCGCATCGTCGAGCTCTTCACGCCGACGCTCGAGGGGTCCGGCAAGGTCCTCGTGGACGCCACGCTCGGCATGGGCGGTCACTCGGCCGCACTGCTCGCGCGCTTCCCGGAGCTCACCCTCGTCGGCCTCGACCGCGACACGGACGCCCTCGGGATCGCGGGGGAGCGCCTCGCGCCCTTCGGTGACCGTATCCACCTCGTGCACACCGTGTACGACGAGCTGCCCGCGGCCGTCGCGTCCGTCGGGATCGACGCCGTCGACGGCGTGCTGTTCGACCTCGGCGTCTCGTCCCTGCAGCTCGACCGCGCCGAGCGCGGCTTCGCCTACAGCAAGGACGCGCCGCTCGACATGCGCATGGACCGCACCGCCGGCCCCACCGCCGCCGACGTCCTGGCCGAGTACGACGAGCGCGCGCTCCGCCGGATCTTCACGGTGTACGGCGAGGAGAAACTGGCGGCGCGGTACGCCCGGGCCATCGTCGCGCGCCGGACCGAGCGCCCGTTCGAGCGGTCGGCGGACCTGGTCGAGGTGCTCACCGCCGCCACCCCGGTCGCGGTGCAGCGGCAGGGCCACCCCGCGAAACGGGTGTTCCAGGCCCTCCGGATCGAGGTCAACCAGGAACTCGCGGTGCTCGAGCGCGCGATCCCCGCCGCGCTCGACGCCCTGCGCGTCGGCGGTCGGATCGTCGTCGAGGCCTACCAGTCGCTCGAGGACCGCATCGTCAAGCGCGCGCTCGCCGAGCGGACGCGGTCGAGCGCACCCGCGGGCCTCCCGGTCGAGCTGCCCGAGCACCGCCCGACCTTCACCGCCGTCGTCAAGGGCGCCGAGCTGGCCGACGAGGCCGAACGCGCCGCCAACCCCCGAGCCACCCCCGTGCGACTCCGCGCGGCCGAGCGAATCCGGAAGTGACATGACCACGAACCTCGCCCTCGCGGCCGGCATCGCGGCCGAGCCCCGCCCCGACCACCGCCGTGCCCGCCCGGAACTCGTCGAGGTCACGGCGACCAGCGCGCAGCGTCGGGCACGACCGCGGATCGTCGCCGCCTTCGTGGCGGTCGCCGCACTCGCGGCGCTCCTGCTCGCGCAGCTCGGCATCAGCATGGTCCTGAGCAAGGGCGCCTACCAGCTCGACGCGTTGCAGTCGACGCAGACGGACCTGAGCCGGTCGCAGCAGCAGCTCGACGAGCAGCTGTCCGTCCTCCGTTCGCCGCAGAACCTCGCTCGGAACGCCCAGGCGCTCGGGATGATCGCGAACTCGTCGCCCGTGTACCTCGACCCGAAGACGGGCGTGGTGTACGGCACGCCGACGCCGGCAGCGGCGACCGACTCGACCGCGGCCACCACGACGAACCAGGTGCCGAACGCGTTGCTCGACGGCACCGCGGTCGTCGCGAAGCACGGGGACACGGCCACGAGCGCGGAGCAGCCGACGACCCACACCACCACGACCGGCTCGGCGACCGGCGCGTCGGGCTCCGATGCTGGGAAGAGCAGCGGCGCCAGCGCGTCGGGCCAGGGTTCCTCGGACTCGTCCGTATCGTCGGACGCGGCCGAGCTCCAGGCGCCCCAGACGCGCTGACCGTCGCCCTCGGTCCGGAAGGACGCAGTGTGAGGAAGACCCTCCAGAACCGACGCATCCGCTACAGCGTCGCGATGGTGGCGATCATGGCACTCGTCGCGGTGTTCGTCGTCCGCCTCGTCGACATCCAGGTCGTGCAGGCGGCCGAGCTCGACAAGGCCTCCGTCGCCAAGCGGAGCATCCCGGTGACGCTGTACGGCACCCGCGGGTCGATCGTCGACCGCGACGGCACGCCCCTGGCGGACAGCGTCACGCGCTACAACATCACGACGGCGCCCCGCATCGTCGACGCGTTCCAGGGCAAGCTCGGCGGGACCCGGATCAAGCACGTCTCGATCGCGCAGGCGCTCCAGGCGCTCGCGACGGCGTCCGGTGGCGACGTCCCCACCATGAAGCGCGCCATCGCGGCCGCCCCGAACTCCGACTTCGCCTACCTCGTCAAGGGGTTGGACGTCGGGCACTACCGCGCGGTCGAAGCGCTCGGGATCCCCTGGGTCTACCCGGAGAAGCAAGCATCGCGGACCTACCCGAACGGGGCCGCCGCCGGCAACCTCACGGGGTTCATGGGCACGGACGGGGCGCAGGCGGGGCTCGAGCTGGCGTACGACAAGTGCCTCGCGGCGACGAACGGGTCCGAGACCTACGAGCGCGGCGAGGACGGCGTCCAGTTGCCGGGCAGCACGGTCACGACGAAGCAGGCGAAGAACGGCGGGACCGTCGAGACGACCATCGACGAGGACCTGCAGTACATGGCGCAGCAGGACATCGCCCAGCAGGCGCAGGCCCTCGGAGCGCAGTCGGCCACCGCGACGGTCGTCCAGGTCGGGACCGGGGAGATCCGCGCGATCGCGGACTGGCCGAGCGTCGACCCGAACGACGTGGACGCGACGAAGGACACCGGGTCGTTCGGCTCGCGGGCGCTCACCGCGACCTACGAGCCGGGGTCGACGATCAAGGCGGCGATCGCGGCGGCCCTCCTCGACACCGGCAAGGCGACGCCGCTCACCCCGGAGTCGGTCCCGTACTCGCGGACCTTCCCGTGGGGCGGCAGGATCTCGGACGCCGAGTACCACGGCACCGAGAACCTGACCCTGACCGGGATCCTCGCCCAGTCGTCGAACGTCGGCATCACGGAGGCGGGGCAGGTGCTCAGCGCCCAGCAGCGGTACGACTACATGCGCAAGTTCGGCCTGTTCGAGTCGCAGTCCGGGATCGCCTTCCCGGGGCAGCCGACCTGGCCCGACGCCGCGTCGCCCTCGTGGGACCCGCAGACGAACATGAACTCGATGTTCGGCCAGGGGATCTCAACCACCGCGCTGCAGGTCGCGAGCATCTACCAGACGCTCGCGAACGGCGGGGAGCGGATCCCGCTGCACTTCGTCTCGGGGTGCGAGCAGGCCGACGGCACCGTCACCGACAAGCCCGACGTCACGCCGACGCGCGTGGTGTCCACGTCCGCGGCCGACCAGATCGTGCAGATGCTGCAGAGCACCCTGACCGACCACGCGGGCACGCTCGCCGGCATGCAGCCCATCTCGGGCTACAACGTGGCCGCCAAGACCGGGACCGCCGAGGTCGCCGTGGCGAACGGTGGCGGGTACGGCAGCGACCGCATCATCTCGGTGGCCGGAATGGCACCTGCCGAGGACCCCCAGTATGTTGTCACGGTGACGTTCACGAAGCCGGGGCCGGGACATCGGTTCTCCAGCTCCGCCGCTCCGGCGTTCCACACCCTCATGTCCCAGGTGCTCGAGAAGTACCGCGTCACCCCCTCCACGACGGCGGAGAAGACCTACCCGTCCACGTGGTGAGGAAGAAGGAGCACGTGTCCGCTCGGATCCCTCCGGTCCTCCGTCCCGAACACCCGGCCGCACGCCCGCTCGCCGAACTCGTCAACGCGTTCGGCCTGCGCGTCGTCGGTTCGTCGGACGGCATCGAGGTCACCGGCGTGACCCTCAGCGCCGCCGAGGTGCAGCCGGGGGACGTCTTCGTCGGCGTCCACGGAGCGCACCGTCACGGGGCCGAGTTCGCGGCTGACGCTGCCGAGCGTGGTGCCGTCGCGGTGATGACGGACGACGCCGGGGTGGCCCTGGCGGCACCGAGCGGTCTCCCCGTGATCGTCGTCGAGGACCCGCGCGCGGCGCTCGGAGACGTGTCCGCGTGGGTGTACCGCACGACCCAGGACGCCGAGGACCTGCCGCAGCTCTTCGCCGTGACCGGCACGAACGGCAAGACGAGCACCGCCTACCTGCTCGAGGCGGTCCTCGGGCAGCTCGGGCTCGTCACGGGACTCAGCTCGACCGCGGAGCGGCACATCGGGCAGCTCAGCGTGACGAGCCGCCTCACGACGCCGGAGGCGAGCGAGATGCACGCGCTCCTCGCCCGGATGCGTGAGAGCGAGGTGCGCGCGGTCGCCGTCGAGGTGAGCGCCCAGGCCCTCAGCCGACACCGGGTCGACGGCATCGTGTTCGACGTCGTCGCGTTCACGAACCTCAGCCACGACCACCTCGACGACTACGCCGACATGGAGGAGTACTTCCAGGCGAAGCTGCCCCTGTTCCAACCCGAACACGGGCGTCGGGGCGTCGTCTCGCTCGACTCGGAGTGGGGGGCGCGCGTGGTCGCCGAGTCCCGGATCCCGGTCACGACGATCACGGTCCGACCCGAGGTCGAGGCCGAGTGGCGCGTGGAGATCACCGAGGCCGCTGCCGCGTACACCGAGTTCCGGCTCACCGGCCCCGAGGGCCGGTCGTTGACCACCCGCGTCCCGCTCATCGGGTGGCACATGGCCGCGAACGCAGCACTCGCGATCGTCATGCTGGTCGAAGGCGGGTTCGAGCTCGGCGCCATCGAGCAGGCCCTCCGCCACGAGGACGGCACGAGCGGTATCGACGCGTACCTCCCCGGCCGCACCGAGCGGGTCTCCGGCGACGAGGGACCCAGCGTCTACGTCGACTTCGGGCACAGCCCCGACGCCTTCCTCAACACCCTCGCCGCGGTCCGGCAGTTCACGCCCGGCAAGGTGATCATGCTCTTCGGCGCGGACGGCGACCGGGACACGACGAAGCGGGCGGACATGGCCCGTGTGGCCGCGGCGGGCAGCGACGTGCTCGTCGTCACCGACCACCACCCGCGATTCGAGGACCCGGCGTCGATCCGCAAGACGCTCGTCGACGCCGCACGCGAGGCCTACCCGGACCACGAGCTGTACGAGGTCACGCCGCCCGAGGCCGCCATCCGGCACGCCGTGTCGCTCGCCGGCGAGGGCGACTCGATCCTCTGGGCGGGACCGGGACACCAGGACTACCGCGACATCCGCGGGGTCCGGACGGAGTACTCCGCCCGTGACGAAGCACGCGCCGCCCTCCGTGAGGCCGGCTGGACCCCGGGGGAGGCCCGCCGGTGATCGCGCTCACCCTCGCCGAGGTCGCCGCGGCGGTGGACGGCGAACTCGTCGCCGGCGCGCCCGAGCGGGTCATCGAGGGCTCCGTCGAGACGGACTCCCGGCTCGTCGGGCCCGGGTCGGTGTTCTTCGCCCTCGCCGGCGAGACGACCGACGGCCACCTGTTCGTCCCCGCAGCGGTGTCGGCGGGGGCGGCGCTCGTGATCACCGAGCGCGTCACGGCGACCGAGGTGGCGGGCCGGCCGGACGCCGACGTCGCCCAGATCGTCGTCGCGGACGGCTACGCCGCGTTGGCCGCGCTCGCGCACGAGGTCGTCGCCCGGGTCCGCGCCGGCGGCCGCCTGCGGGTGGTGGGCATCACCGGCTCGAACGGCAAGACGAGCACCAAGAACATGCTGCGCACGATCCTGTCCCGGCACGGCGAGACCGTCGCACCCGAGGGCTCGTTCAACAACCACGTCGGCGCGCCGATCTCGATGCTGCGACTCACGCACGACACGCGGTTCCTCGTCGTCGAGATGGGCGCGAGCGGTGTCGGGCACATCGCGAAGCTCGTCCGCATCGCCGAGCCGGACGTCGGGGTCGTCCTCAAGGTCGGACTCGCGCACGCGGGCGAGTTCGGCGGGATCGAGGCGACCCAGCGCGCGAAGTCCGAGATGGTGACCGACCTGCCGTCGACCGCGACCGCCGTGCTCAACATCGACGACGACCGCGTTGCTTCGATGCGCGCGCTGACAGCCGCACGGGTCGTCGGCTTCGGCACCTCCCCGGACGCCGCGTACCGCATCGGGGACCTGACGAGCGACCGGCACGGCACCGCGTTCACGCTGACCTGTCGGAGCACGGACGCGTCGGCGGTGCCGGGAGGCCCGACCCAGGCCGAGGAGACCGTCACCGTCCGCCTCGCCATCCTCGGCGAGCACCACGCCATGAACGCCACGGCCGCGCTCGCGGTCGCCGCCGAGTGGGGTGTCCCGCTCGCCGACGGTGCCGAGGCGCTCGCCACGATGACGCGCGCCGAGCGGTGGCGGATGGAGCTCCTCCACGGCGGCCCGGAGGGCGTCACGGTCGTGAACGACGCGTACAACGCCTCGCCGGACTCGATGGCCGCCGCGCTCCGGACGCTCGCGCAGATCGCCCGTCCGGGCGAGCGCACCGTCGCGGTGCTCGGCGAGATGGCCGAGCTCGGCGAGTACTCCGTCGAGGAGCACGACCGCGTCGGACGGCTCGTCGTCCGCCTCGGCATCGGGCAGCTCCTGGTCGTCGGGCCCGGAGCGCTCCCCATCCACCAGGCCGCCTCCCTCGAGGGATCGTGGGACGGCGAGTCGGTCTACGTCGAGGACGCCGAGGACGCCGTCCGTACCCTGCAGGACATGCTCCGCCCCGGCGACGTCGTCCTGGTCAAGTCCTCGAAGTCCGCCGGTCTCCGACACCTCGGTGACCGCATCGGAGGTGTTCCGGCATGATCGCACTGCTCATCGCCGCGGCGGTGTCGCTCGTGTTCACGTTGCTGCTCACCCCGCTGTTCATCAAGCTCTTCCACCGACTCGGGTGGGGGCAGTTCATCCGCGACGACGGTCCGCAGTCCCACCACACCAAGCGCGGGACGGCCACCATGGGCGGGATCGTCCTGATCCTCGGGTCCGTCATCGGGTACTTCGTGGGGCACCTCGCCGGCCGCGACACCGTGACCCTGTCCGGGATGCTCGTGCTGTTCCTCATGGTGGGGCTCGGCGTGGTCGGGTTCGTGGACGACTTCCTCAAGGTGCGTCGGCAGCGGAGCCTCGGGCTCGGCGGCTGGGCGAAGGTGCTGGGGCAGGTCATCGTGGGCGTGATCTTCGCGACGGTCGCCCTCGTCGTGCCGAACGCGCACGGGCAGTACCCGGCGTCCAAGATGATCTCGGCCGTACGGGACATCCCGTGGCTCGACTTCATGGCCCTCGGCACCGTCATCGGGACCGTGCTCTACCTCGCGTGGATCGTGTTCCTCACGGTGTCCACGTCCAACGGTGTCAACGTCGCCGACGGGCTGGACGGGCTGGCGACCGGGTCGAGCATCCTCGCGATCGCGTCCTACATCTTCATCGGCTTCTGGCAGTACAACCAGGAGTGCGGCGGAGCGCGACTCGACGACAGCGTCGTGCATGCGTGTTACCGGGTGACGAACCCGCTCGACCTGGCGGTCGTGGCCGCGTCGATCTGCGGCGGGCTCATCGGGTTCCTCTGGTACAACACGTCGCCGGCGCAGATCTTCCTCGGTGACACCGGCTCGCTCGGCCTCGGGGGCGCCCTCGCCGCGCTCGCGATCCTCAGCCGGACGGAGCTGCTGCTCGTCCTCATCGGCGGCCTGTTCTTCATCGTCACCGGCTCGGTCATCCTGCAGCGGGCCTACTTCAAGATCACCCACGGCAAGCGCATCTTCCTGATGAGTCCGCTGCACCACCACTTCGAGCTCAAGGGCTGGGCCGAGGTCACGGTCGTGGTGCGGTTCTGGATCATCGCCGGACTCTGTGTCGCCGCCGGCGTCGGGCTGTTCTACCTCGAGTGGATCACGAGAGCCAACGCATGACACGACCCACCCGGGCCTCCCGGCTCGACGGTCTGACCAGCTGGCACGCCACCGGATGGCGTGGGCTCCGCGTGGCGGTGCTCGGGCTCGGCGCCACCGGGTTCTCGGTCGCCGACACCCTCGTCGAACTCGGCAGCGAGGTCACCGTGTGGTCCGAGGACGCCCCGGAGGACCGCGTCGAGCTCCTCGGCGTGATCGGCGCGCGGTTCGTGCGGACCTCCCTGGCGACCGTGCCGGACGAGCTCGTCGTCGCCGCCCCGGACCTCGTCGTCGCGTCACCCGGGTTGCCGCCGTCCAACCCGACGCTCGCCTGGGCCGTCGAGCACAGCACGGTCTGGGGCGACATCGAACTCGCCTGGCGCGTCCGCGACAAGGTGGTGCGTCCGAGCGGACCCGCGCCGTGGGTGCTCATCACCGGGACGAACGGCAAGACGACCACGACGCAGCTCACCCAGGCGATGTACGCGGCCGGCGGCTGGCGTGCCGCGGCCTGCGGCAACATCGGCGTCCCCGTGCTCGACGTCGTCCGCGACCCGGACGGGTACGACGTGCTCGTCGTCGAGCTCTCGAGCCACCAGCTGCACAGCATGCCGACGACCGGACCGGGCGCCGTCGTGCCCCTCGCGTCCACGTGCCTCAACCTCGCCGACGACCACCTCGAGTGGCACGGATCCGCCGCGGCCTACCGGGACGCCAAGGCGAAGGTCTACGCGAACACCGTCGTCGCGTGCGTCTACAACGTCGTCGACGAGGCCACGCGGCGCATGGTCGAGGACGCCGACGTCGTCGAGGGGTGCCGTGCCGTCGGGTTCACCCCGGGCGTCCCGGCGCCGGGCGACGTCGGGGTGGTCGAGGACGTGCTGTGCGACCGTGCGTTCCTCGACGACCGGCGGAACGCCGCGCTCGAACTGGCCGCGCAGGCGGACCTCGAGCTCGCCGGCCTCGCGTCGCCGCACATGACGATGAACGTGCTCGCGGCGGCGGCGCTCGCCCGCGCCGGTGATGTGACGCCCGCCGACATCCGTCAGGCGGTCCGGGGGTTCCGTCCCGACCACCACCGCACGGAGCTCGTGGCGGTCGCCGACGGCGTGCGCTGGGTCGACGACTCCAAGGCGACGAACCCCCACGCTGCAACGGCGTCCCTCGCGGCCTTCGAGGACGTGGTGTGGATCGTCGGCGGCCTGTTCAAGGGCGTCGACGTCGACGACCTCGTGGCCCGGTTCGGACCCGAGGTGCGTGCGGCCGTCGTGATCGGGACGGACCGCGCACCGGTGCTCGCGGCATTCGCACGACACGCGCCCGATGTGCCCCTCGTCGAGGTCCTCGCATCGGACACTGAGCAGGTCATGCCCGAGGCGGTCCGGCATGCCGCCGCGGTCGCACGACCCGGCGACACGGTCCTCCTCGCCCCGGCTGCCGCGTCGTTCGACCAGTTCGGCTCCTACGCGGACCGGGGGCGCCGGTTCGCGGCGGCCGTCCACGAGCACCTGGGAGGAGACGCCGATGGCGAACCCGCCGACGACCGTCCGCACGGGGACGACCCGGACCGGGGGCGGTGACCGGTCTGCCGGTGCGGCCGCTCGACGCGCGAACGGGGCCGTGGTCGCGGTCCGCCAGCTGTTTGTCGCCGAGACGGGCGCGTTCTACACGATCCTCGGGGTGACCCTGTTCCTCGTCGTGTTCGGCGTGGTCATGGTCCTGTCCTCGTCGAGCGTCGAGCAGTACGCGGCCACGAAGGACTTCTTCGGGGCCTTCACGCGACAGGGCATGTACGCCGTGATCGGCGTCCCGCTCATGCTCGTCGCATCGCGGCTGTCGGTGCGCTTCTGGCGGAAGTGGGCGATGCGGATCGTCGTCGCGGGCCTGGTCGTGCAGGCGCTCGTCGTGCTCACACCGCTCGGGTACTCGATCCAGGGCAACCGGAACTGGATCCGGATCGGCTCCTTCACCGCGCAGCCGTCCGAGATCCTCAAGCTCGCCCTCGCGCTCGGCATCGGTGCGATCATCTACGCCAAGCGGGACAAGCTCGACGACTGGCGCGAGGTCTTCATCCCCGTGGGGCTCGCGGCGCTCGGCTCGATCGGGCTCGTCCTCGTCGGCAAGGACCTCGGGACCGCGATCATCATGATGCTGCTCGTGTTCGGTGCGCTGTTCATCGGCGGCGCCCGCCTGCGGCACCTCGGGGTGGGCGTGCTCGCGATCGCGGTGGTCGTCCCGTTCCTCACGATGTCGTCGAGTTCGCGGTCGTCCCGGATCAGCGCCTGGTTGTCGGGCTGCACGAACTCGAACCAGTACCAGGACCTCTGCTGGCAGCCCGTGCACGGCATGTGGGCGCTCGCGTCCGGCGGGGTGTTCGGTGTCGGCCTCGGCAACTCGAAGCTCAAGTGGTCGTGGCTGCCCGAGGCGGACAACGACTTCATCTTCGCGATCATCGGCGAGGAGCTCGGGCTCATCGGCGCGATCGTCGTGCTCGTCCTCTTCGTGGTCCTCGCGATCGGGTTCGTCAAGGTGATCCGGACCTCCCGCGACCCGTTCGTGCGGACGGTGACCGGCGCGGTGATGGTGTGGATCGTCGGGCAGGCACTCGTCAACATCGCCGTGGTGCTCGGCCTCCTACCCGTGCTCGGCGTGCCGTTGCCGTTGATATCCGCGGGTGGCTCGGCGCTCATCATGACGCTCGTCGCGATCGGCGTCGTCCTGTCCTTCGCCCGCGTCGCTCCGGACGCCGACACCGCAGTACCCGTGGACGGGCACCTCGTCGCGGCGCAGCGATCCGCGGCGGCCGCGGCGGCGCGTGCCGGCCGGGCCGCGAACCCCGGACGGGGTGCTCGGTGAGCCGCTTCCTCTTCGCGGGCGGAGGCACGGCGGGGCACGTCAACCCGCTCCTCGCCGTCGCCGACCGGCTGCGCGAGCGTCGTCCGGACGACGACGTGCTCGTGCTCGGCACAGCCGAGGGCCTGGAGGCGCGGCTCGTCCCCCTGCGCGGCTACGAGTTGGCGACCATCCCGCGCCTGCCGTTCCCGCGCCGTCCGAACGCGGCGGCTGTCCGGTTCCCCGGCGCCTTCCGGCGCACCGTGGCCCACACCGAGGCCCTGATCCGGGATCGCGGCATCGACGTCGTGTTCGGCGTCGGCGGGTACGCGGCCGCGCCGGCCTACATCGCCGCACGGCGGACGGGCGTCCCGCTCGTGGTGCACGAGGCGAACGCCCGTGCGGGGCTCGCCAACCGCCTCGCCGCGCGCTTCACCGACCACGTCGGCACCACGTTCTCGAACACGCGCCTCCCGCACGCCCGCCTCGTCGGCATGCCACTCCGGCGCGAGATCGAGACGCTCGACCGACGCGCCGCCCGCGCCGAGGGGCTGGCCGCGTTCGGTCTCGACCCCGCGCGCCCGGTGCTGCTCGTGACCGGAGGCTCTTCCGGCGCGCGACGGATCAACGAGACCGTCCACCGCGCCGCGGCCGCCGTGCTCGGGGTGGGGTGGCAGATCCTGCACATCGTGGGCGCGAAGTCCGACATCGGCCCCTCGTCGCTCGAGGGGTACCACGTCCTGCCGTACTGCGACCGCATGGACCTCGCCATGGCCGCCGCGGACTTCGTGGTCTCCCGATCGGGCGCGGGGATGGTCTGCGAGCTCACCGCCGTCGGCCTGCCGAGCGTGCTCGTGCCGTATCCTGTCGGCAACGGCGAGCAGCGGCTGAACGCCCGCGACGTCGTCGAGGCCGGCGGCGCGGTCCTGGTGGCGGACGAGGCGTTCCTGCCCGAGTGGGTGACGTTCGACCTGCTCGGGATCCTCCAGGACCGGGCGCGGATCGCGGACATGGCGGTGCGCGCGGGCAGCGTCGGACACCGCGACGGCGCCGATCGCATGACGGACCTCGTGATCGACGCGCTCCGCGGGCGCGACGCGGGACGGACGGAGGAACCATGACCATCAAGCCCGACCTGTCGCAACCGATCCCCGACGACTTCGGCACCGTGCACTTCATCGGCATCGGCGGTTCCGGCATGAGCGGCATCGCACGGATGTTCCTCGCCGCCGGGCACCGGGTCACCGGGTCGGACTCCCGGGAGTCCGCGACGACGGGACGCATGCGCGAACTCGGTGCCGACGTCCGCATCGGCCACGACGCCGCGAACGTCGGTGACGCCGACACGGTCGTCGTCACGAGTGCGTTGTGGCCCGACAACCCGGAACTCCTGGAGGCCCGGCGTCGCGGTCTGCCGGTCATGCACCGCTCGCAGGCCCTCGCAGCGCTCATCGCGGGCCGGCGGCTCGTCGCGGTCGCGGGCGCGCACGGCAAGACGACGTCGACCGGCATGATCGTCACGGCCCTGGTGGAGCTCGGCCTCGACCCGAACTTCGTCAACGGCGGCGTCATCCAGTCCCTCGGTGTCAGCTCGGGCAGCGGTGCGAGTGACACCTTCGTCGTCGAGGCGGACGAGTCCGACGGCTCGTTCCTGCTCTACGACACCGCGATCGCCCTCGTCACCAACGTCGACGCCGACCACCTCGACCACTATGGCAGTGAGGACGCGTTCATCGACGCGTTCGTGACGTTCGCCTCGCGCGCGTCCGAGCGGGTGGTGATCTCGAGCGACGACGCCGGAGCGCGACGCGTCACGGCTGGTGTCCGGGCGACCGCGCACGCACCGTCCATCGTCACGTTCGGTGAGGCCGACGACGCCGACGTCCGCGTGACCGATGTCGTCGAGACCGCGGGCGTGCAGGCCGTGGTCCACGTCGCGGGCGTCGCACACCCCCTGGTGCTGCGGGTACCCGGGCGGCACAACGCGATCAACGCGGCGGGGGCCGTGGCCGTGCTCGTCGGCCTCGGGGTCGACGCGGCCGACGCCGTCCGTGGCGTCGAGGCCTTCGGGGGGACGGAGCGGCGGTTCGAACTGCACGGCACCGAGCGCGGCGTCCGCGTCTACGACGACTACGCGCACCACCCGACCGAGGTGGCGGTGGCACTGCGCGCCGCGAGGAGCGTCGTCGGCGAGGGCCGCGTCATCGCGATCCACCAGCCGCACCTGTACTCCCGCACCCGGCTCATGGCCGGGGACTTCGCCCGCGTCTACGAGGAGCTCGCGGACCACACGGTCGTGCTCGACGTGTACGGCGCCCGTGAGGACCCGGAGCCCGGGGTGACCGGAGCGCTCGTGCAGGAGCGGTTCACCGACCAGTCGCGCGTCGACTACCTGCCGGACTGGTCCGAGGCGGCAGCCCGTGCCGCCGACCTCGCCGAGGACGGCGACATCGTCATGACGCTGAGCTGTGGCGACGTCTACCGGATCATCCCGCAGGTGCTCGCCGACCTGCACGGCGGCCGAGTCGCGGCGGAGGCCCCGGCACGGTGAAGCGTCCCGAGGGGTTCGACCCGGGCTCGCTGCCCGTCCCGGAGCGTCCGGCGCCGCCGCGTGAGGACCGTGCCGCGTCGGACACGGACGCGAGCGCTCGCGGTGGTGCGACACCGGGTGGTGCGACGTCGGGTGGTGCGACGCCGGGTGGTGCGACGCCGGGCCGTGCGCCGTCGGATGGTGCGCGGAGCCTCCTGACCGGTGCGACGGGTCAGCGGCTCGGCGCGGGCATCACCGCACTGGCCGGCCGGTTCCGTGCTCTGAGCCCGGACGAGGACTTCGTCGACCCCGTGGCGCAGGAGCGCGCCGCCGCGCGTGCCGCACGGGCCGCCGAGGCCGCCGAGGATCCCGACGTCGACCACGAGCGGCCGCTGGGCGCGGGCGTCCGCGCCGCCGAGACCGCTCACGAGGCCCGCGCGGCCCGCCGCCGTCGTCGTCTGGTGGAGCGCCAGGAGGTCCGTCGGTTCACGCGGCGGAGCCGCCACCGGCGTGCAGCGTGGCTCACATCCGGCGCGGTGCTGCTCGTGCTCGTGCTGTCGGTCGTCGTGGCCGTGTACTCGCCGCTCATGGCGCTCCGGACGATCGAGGTGCGGGGCACCGACCGGGTCGACCGGCAGCAGGTGCTCCACGCGGTGGACGGCCAGCTCGGCACGCCGCTCGCCCGGATCGACTTCGGTGCCATCAAGCGGCAGCTCGCCGGGTTCCCGCTCATCGCGAGCTACGTGACCGAGGAGGCTCCGCCGCACACGCTCGTCATCACGGTGACCGAACGCGAGCCGATCGTGGCGGTGAAGACCGGGTCCGGGTACGACCTCGTCGACCCCGCGGGCATCGTCGTCGAGTCCGACCCGAAACAGCCCGCCGGGATGCCGCTCGCGGCGGTGCAGCCGTCCCAGCTCGGCAGCACGGCCTTCCGGTCGATGACCGAGGTCGTGCTGGCGCTGCCCACCTCGGTGCGCTCGACGGTGACGCAGGTGACCGCGAGCACCTCGGACGACGTGACGCTCACCCTGCACTCCGGTGCGAAGGTCGTCTGGGGGAGTCCCGACGACTCCGCCGCGAAGGCGCGGCTCCTCGCGGCGTTGATGACGTCGCAGGCGCCCTCGGGCAAGGTTGAGTACGACGTCTCGGCGCCCGACAACGGGATCGTGCGGCAGCAGCGATCCGCGGGATGATGGGCGCACACGCCGATTCGCGGGTCGCTCCTGCGACACGCGGCGTGGCGTCGTCCCTCGTTCGGAGGGGCACCCCTAGCGTCGTCAGCAGTACCCATACCAGCAAAATCCCTGAACTTCAACCAGAGGTTGAGGCTTGCTCTCGGAGAGCACTACCGGAGGCCGGACCAACGTGACCACGAACCACAACTACCTCGCCGTCATCAAGGTGGTCGGCGTCGGCGGCGGCGGCGTGAACGCCGTCAACCGCATGATCGAACTGGGTCTCCGCGGTGTCGAGTTCATCGCGATCAACACGGACGCCCAGGCGCTCCTGCTCAGCGACGCCGACGTCAAGCTCGACGTCGGCCGCGAGATCACCCGTGGGCTCGGTGCTGGTGCCGACCCGGAGGTCGGCCGTCGTGCCGCCGAGGACCACGCGGAGGAGATCGAGGAGGCCCTCGCCGGCGCCGACATGGTGTTCGTCACCGCGGGTGAGGGCGGTGGCACCGGGACGGGCGGCGCGCCGGTCGTCGCGCGCATCGCGAAGTCGATCGGTGCGCTCACCATCGGTGTCGTCACGAAGCCGTTCGGGTTCGAGGGCAAGCGCCGTCAGGCGCAGGCCGAGAACGGCGTCGCCACGCTCAAGGACGAGGTCGACACGCTCATCGTCGTGCCGAACGACCGCCTGCTCGAGATCAGCGACCGCGGTATCAGCATGGTCGAGGCGTTCGCGACCGCCGACCAGGTGCTCCTGGCCGGTGTCCAGGGCATCACCGACCTCATCACGACCCCGGGGCTCATCAACCTCGACTTCGCCGACGTCAAGAGCGTCATGCAGGGGGCCGGGTCGGCACTCATGGGCATCGGTTCCTCACGCGGCGCGGACCGTGCGATCAAGGCCGCCGAGCTCGCGGTCGCGTCGCCCCTCCTCGAGGCCTCGATCGACGGCGCGCACGGCGTGCTGCTCTCGATCCAGGGTGGGTCGAACCTCGGCATCTTCGAGATCAACGACGCCGCCCGCCTGGTGCAGGAGGCCGTCCATCCCGAGGCGAACATCATCTTCGGTGCGGTCATCGACGACACCCTCGGCGACGAGGTCCGGGTCACGGTCATCGCCGCGGGCTTCGATGGCGGCGAGCCGTCCGGACAGCAGCAGAAGGACCGCCGGTCGAGCTACGTCGACCCGGACACGACCGCCCCGGTCGCGGCGAGCCACGCGCACGACGAGACCGCTCCGGTCGCCTCCTGGGCGACGCAGGAGCACGAGCCGCCCGTGCAGCGCGCAGCCGACCCGGCGTTCGACGATGACGACGACGAGCTCGACGTCCCCGACTTCCTGAAGTGAGTCGGGTGGACGGGGCCGAGCCGCCCCTCCCGTCCGGGGAACCCGGTCTGGAGGAACGGCTCGGCTCCGTCCGCAGCGGCATCGCCGACGCCGCGCGAGCCGCGGGGCGCGGCGTCGACGAGCTGACGCTCGTCGTCGTCACGAAGTACCACCCGGCTGCACTCGTCCGGTCCCTGGCCGCACTCGGCGTCACCGACGTGGGGGAGAACCGGCACCAGGAGGCGCAGGCCAAGGCGGCCGAGCTCGCCGACCTGTCGCTGCGCTGGCACTTCGTGGGCCAGCTCCAGAGCAAGAAGGCGCGGCAGGTCCGTCGCTACGCGGACGTCGTGCAGTCGCTCGACCGGGCCAGTGTCGTCGACGCGCTCGCACCGACGGAGGGTGAGCCGCACCCGCGGGTGATCGACGGCTTCGTCCAGGTGAACCTGACGACCGATCCCGCACGCGGTGGCGCTCAGCCGTCCGAGGTCGACGCACTCGTCGAGCAGGTGCTGGCATCCGGCGGCGTCCGCCTGCGCGGCGTCATGGCCGTCGCTCCGCTCGACGAGGAGCCCCGTCGGGCGTTCGCCCGGCTCCGCGCGATCTCCGAGCGCGTGCGTGCGGTGGCGCCGTCGGCGACCGCGATCTCCGCCGGCATGAGCGGCGACTACCCCGACGCCGTGCTCGAGGGCGCGACACACCTTCGGATCGGGACGGCAATCACCGGAAACCGCCCGGCTCCTCGTTAATCTCGCACTGGACACGCACGAGCACCCACCACCCGGAGGAACCATGGCCCACCCGCTGCGCAAGACGATGGTGTACCTCGGCCTCGCCGACGAGGACGTCGAGTACGACGAGCCGGCCGCCCAGGCCGCGCCCTCCCAGCCGACCGCGGTCGCGACCCAGCCCGCCGTCCAGGCGGCTCCGCCCGCGCCCACCCAGTCACCCGTCGCGTCCGTCGCGACCCAGAACCAGCAGCGCGCGCAGGTGACCCCGCTCCGACGCGCCCACGCACAGAAGGCGACCCCGGTCCAGGAAATGAACGAGATCCTCACCGTCCACCCCCGCGAGTACAAGGACGCGCAGTCCATCGCCGAGAGCTTCCGCGACGGCATCCCCGTGATCATCAACCTCACCCAGATGACCGAGGGCGACGCGCGTCGCATGATCGACTTCGCGAGTGGCCTGTCGCTCGGCCTCTACGGCAAGATCGAGCGCGTCACGAGCAAGGTGTTCCTCCTGTCGCCGGCGCACGTCGCGGTGAGCGGCGAGCCCGCTGAGGTAGAGTCCGACATCGAGGCGTCCTTCTTCGCCCAGTCCTGAGGACCGCTCCCCGCGCGTCCTCCGCCGGGTCCACACCGGCCCCGGTGCCCGCCCCGACCGAACGAGTTGATCAGCCCCGATGGTGTCCCTCGTCGCGAGCATCCTGCATCTGCTGCTCCTGATCTACTTCTTCATGATGTGGGCGCGGTTCGTGCTCGACCTGCTCCGGACCTTCAACCGGTCCTGGCGGCCCCGGGGTGCCGTGCTCGTCATCGCCGAGGTCGTGTTCGGGGCCACCGACCCGCCGGTCCGCGCCGTCCGACGGGTGCTCCCGCCGATGCGCATGGGTGCGGTCGCGCTCGACTTCGGGTGGAGCATCGTGATGCTCCTCGTGATCATCCTGATGGGCGTCACGGAGCGCTTCGCCATCGCCTGACCGCGCGTCCGACCCCGCGCCACACCGGGCGACGCGGGGGGTGCGGCCGACCGGCGGTGTACGGTGGTCGGGACCCGATGCGCGTCACGCGCGCATCCGCACCGGAGGTCACGGCTGGTAGGTTCGGTCGTGACCGTTCGGTTCCACACGATCAGCAGTTCTATTGAGGTGACGGCAATGGCTTTGACGCCGGAAGACGTAGTCAACAAGCGGTTCCAGCCGACGAAGTTCCGCGAGGGCTACGACCAGGACGAGGTCGACGACTTCCTCGACGAGGTCGTCGTGGAACTGCGTCGTCTCGGGCAGGAGAACGAGGAGCTGCGCCAGCGCCTCAGCGCCGCCGAGGCCCGCGCCGCCGAGACGCCCGCGCCGGCCCCGCAGCCCGAGCCGACCCCGGAGCCGGCGCCCGTCGCCGCCGCACCGGAGCCGACCCCCGCTCCGGCGCCCGTCGCCGCCGCCGCCCCCACGACGACCACGACCGACGACGAGACCGAAGGCACCTCGAGCCTCCTGCAGCTCGCCCGTCGCCTGCACGAGGAGCACGTCCGCGAGGGCGTCGAGAAGCGTGACGCCCTCATCGCCGAGGGTCACGCCACCGCCGCGCGTCTCGTCTCCGAGGCCGAGGCGCAGCAGCGCCAGATCCTCGCCGACGCGGAGCAGCAGCAGCGGCAGCGTGTGTCGACCTACGAGCAGGAGCGCAAGCAGCTCGAGGGTCGCATCGAGGAGCTCCGCACGTTCGAGCGTGAGTACCGCGCGCAGCTCAAGAACTACATCCAGGGCCAGCTGCAGGAACTCGACAGCGCGAGCAACGAGCAGCCCAGCGGGTTCCAGCCCGCGCCGGCGTCGGCGCAGGGCTTCGGGTCCAACTGACGTTGCCCCAGCCCCACCCGGCTGCACCAGCCGAACGTCCGGCGAAGGTCAGTGTCCGCGCGATCGCGGCACTGGCCTTCGCCGCTGTCTGCGTCTACGCACTCGACCAGGTCGTCAAGGCCCTCGTCGTCGCCCACCTGACCTACGGCGCGACCGTGCCGGTGCTCGGCGGGCTCCTGCAGCTGCACTACGTCACGAACCCCGGCGCCGCGTTCTCGTTCGCCACGGGTCAGACCTGGATCTTCTCGATCGTCGCCGCCGCGGTGGTCGTCGCGATCGTGATCACGGCGCGGCGCATCCGCTCCCTCTGGTGGGCCGTGCTCTTCGGCATGTTGCTCGGCGGTGCCCTCGGGAACCTGACGGACCGCCTGACGCGGCCGCCGGGCTTCGGGCGCGGCCAGGTGGTCGACTTCATCTACACCCCGTGGATGATGCCGGCGATCTACAACATCGCCGATTCGTTCATCTGCATCAGCATGGCGATCTTCGTCGTGCTCACGCTGCTCGGCGTGAACCTCGACGGCACGCGGACGCCGTCCAAGCGGACCCAGGCCGCCCGCGCCGGCGCCGACGACCGTGCCGGCACGGACGACCGGGAGGCCCAGGGGCGCGTCCCCGGGGCGGCGCCGGCCACGGACGGGGGAGCCACCGCGGTCACGAGCGAGGCGACGTCCGCCGTGGGGGCCGCACCCGACGCGAGCGCGGGCGGACCGGCGGACGGGGACCGGGCCTCCAGGCCGTCGCTCGGGCACGACGCGACGTGAGCGAGTCGCGCAGCCTGTCCGTGCCCGACGGGCTCGCGGGCGAGCGTGTCGACGCGGCGATCGCCAAACTGCTGGGGTTCAGCCGGTCGTTCGCCGCGGACGTGGTCGCCGCCGGCGGCGTCCGGGTCGACGGGGTCGTCGTCGACAAGTCGGACCGCCTGCACGCCGACAGCTGGCTCGAGGTCGAGTGGTCGCCGAAGGAGTCGCCGCGGGTCGTCCCGATGGCGGTGCCCGGCATGACGATCGTGTACGACGACGAGGACATCGTGGTCGTGGACAAGCCGGTCGGTGTCGCGGCGCACCCGTCGCCGGGCTGGGACGGGCCGACGGTGCCCGGCGGCCTCGCGGCGGCGGGGTTCACGATCGCGACCTCGGGTGCGGCGGAACGCGCGGGCATCGTGCACCGGCTCGACGTCGGGACGAGCGGCCTCATGGTCGTGGCCAAGACGGAGCTGGCGTACACGGCGCTCAAGCGCGCGTTCAAGGAGCGGACGGTCGACAAGGTCTACCACGCGCTCGTGCAGGGGCATCCCGATCCCACCTCCGGCACCATCGACGCCCCCATCGGCCGCCACCCCTCGAGCGACTGGAAGTTCGCGGTCGTCGCGGACGGCAAGCCCAGCGTGACGCACTACGAGACCCTCGAGGCGTTCCGTGCGGCGACACTGCTCGAGGTCCACCTGGAGACCGGCCGGACCCACCAGATCCGCGTCCACATGGCGGCCACCCGGCACCCGTGCGTCGGGGACACGACGTACGGCGCCGATCCGGTGCTCAGCGCGGAACTCGGGCTGACGCGGCAGTGGCTCGACGCCGTCCGGCTCGGCTTCGAGCATCCCCGCACGGGCGTCTGGGTCGAGTTCGAGGCGGCGTACCCGGACGACCTGCGACACGCCCTGGAACTCGTCCGCGAGGGCTGAACCCGCGCGGCCCGACCACGCGATGTCGTCCGTGCCCGTTACGATTCCCGCACCAGGTCAGAGCATCGATCGCCGGAGGTTCCGTGGCGGACAGCGACTCCTTCGTCCACCTGCACGTGCACAGCGAGTACTCCATGCTCGACGGCGCGGCGCGGATCGGACAGCTCGTCGGCGAGACCGCCGCGCAGGGCATGCCGGCGGTCGCCGTGACCGACCACGGCAACATGTTCGGCGCGTTCGACTTCTGGAAGACGGCTCGTGGTGCCGGGGTCAAGCCCATCATCGGGACCGAGGCCTACATCACGCCCGGCACCCACCGGAGCGACAAGACCCGGATCCGATGGGGCGACGGCGGCGGCGACGACGTCTCCGGTGCCGGCGCGTACACGCACATGACGCTGCTCGCCGAGACCACCGAGGGCATGCACAACCTCTTCCGGTTGTCCTCCCGCGCCTCGATCGAGGGCTACTACTTCAAGCCGCGCATGGACCGCGAGCTCCTGTCGACGTACGCCAAGGGCCTCATCGCGACCACCGGGTGCCCCTCGGGCGAGGTCCAGACGCGGCTGCGCCTGGGGCAGTACGACGAGGCCGTCCGGGCCGCGGCCGACTACCGCGACATCTTCGGCGCCGACAACTACTTCTGCGAGATCATGGACCACGGGCTCGGCATCGAGCGTCGGATCATGACGGACCTGATCCGCCTCGCGAAGGACCTCGGCCTCCCGCTCGTCGCCACGAACGACCTGCACTACACGCACGCGGGCGACGCCACCTCGCACGCGGCGCTGCTCTGCGTGCAGTCCGGGTCGACGCTGAACGACCCGAACCGGTTCAAGTTCGACGCGGACGAGTTCTACCTCAAGACCCCGGCACAGATGCGGCACCTGTTCCGCGACCACCCGGACGCCTGCGACAACACCCTGGCGATCGCCGAGCGGTGCGACGTCGAGTTCGACACCTCGGCGAACTACATGCCGCGGTTCCCGACGCCCGAGGGCGAGAACGAGGAGTCCTGGTTCGTCAAGGAGGTCGAGAAGGGGCTGCACTACCGCTACCCGGACGGCATCCCGGACGCCGTGCGGAAGCGGGCGGACTACGAGGTCGGCATCATCACGCAGATGGGGTTCCCGGGGTACTTCCTCGTCGTCGCGGACTTCATCAACTGGTCGAAGGACAACGGCATCCGCGTCGGGCCGGGCCGCGGTTCCGGTGCCGGGTCCATGGCCGCCTACGCCATGCGCATCACCGACCTCGACCCACTGGCGCACGGTCTGATCTTCGAGCGGTTCCTCAACCCGGACCGCGTCTCGATGCCCGACTTCGACGTCGACTTCGACGACCGTCGCCGCGGTGAGGCGATCAAGTACGTCACCGAGAAGTACGGCGACGAACGCGTCGCGCAGATCGTCACGTACGGCACGATCAAGGCGAAGCAGGCCCTCAAGGACTCCTCGCGCGTCCTGGGGTTCCCGTTCGGCATGGGCGAGAAGCTCACGAAGGCGATGCCGCCGCCCGTGATGGGCAAGGACATCCCGCTCACGGGCATCTTCGACCGCGACCACCCGCGCTACAAGGAGGCCGCGGACGTCCGCGCCGTCGTCGAGTCGGACCCCGAGGCGCGGACGGTCTTCGACACCGCCCTTGGGCTCGAGGGCCTGAAGCGACAGTGGGGTGTGCACGCGGCCGGCGTGATCATGTCGAGCGATCCGCTCATCGACATCATCCCGATCATGAAGCGCGAGCAGGACGGCCAGATCGTCACGCAGTTCGACTACCCGGCCGCGGAGTCGCTCGGGCTGATCAAGATGGACTTCCTCGGGCTCCGCAACCTCACGATCATCAGCGACGCCATCGACAACATCAAGATGAACCGGGGGACCGACCTCGACCTCGAGTCGCTCACCCTCGACGACCCCGAGGCCTACGCGCTGCTGCAGCGGGGCGACACGCTCGGCGTGTTCCAGCTCGACGGCGGTCCGATGCGCGGGCTCCTCCGGCTCATGCGCCCCGACAACTTCGAGGACATCTCCGCGCTCATCGCGCTGTACCGGCCGGGGCCGATGGGTGCGAACTCGCACACGAACTACGCCCTGCGCAAGAACGGCGAGCAGGAGATCACGCCCATCCACCCGGAGCTCGCCGAACCGCTCGCCGACATCCTCGACACGACCTACGGCCTGATCATCTACCAGGAGCAGGTCATGGCCATCGCGCAGCGGGTGGCCGGGTTCTCGCTCGGTCAGGCCGACATCCTGCGGCGGGCGATGGGCAAGAAGAAGAAGTCCGAGCTCGACAAGCAGTACGCGGGCTTCGAGCAGGGCATGAAGGACAACGGCTACTCCGACGCGGCCATCAAGACGCTGTGGGACATCCTGTTGCCCTTCTCCGACTACGCGTTCAACAAGGCGCACTCGGCGGCGTACGGGGTGGTGTCCTACTGGACGGCGTACCTCAAGGCGCACTACCCGGCGGAGTACATGGCGGCGCTGCTGACCAGCGTCGGCGACGCCCGCGACAAGCTCGCGCTGTACCTCAACGAGTGTCGGCGCATGGGCATCAAGGTCATGCCGCCCGACGTCAACGAGTCGATCGGGTTCTTCGCCGCCGTCGGCGAGGACATCCGGTTCGGCATGGGCGCCGTGCGCAACGTCGGCTTCAACGTCGTCGACGCGATCGTGGAGGCCCGTGGGCAGAAGGGGCGCTTCGAGTCCTTCCACGACTTCCTCCGCAAGATCCCGATCACCGCCGCGAACAAGCGCACCGTGGAGTCCCTGATCAAGGCCGGTGCGTTCGACTCGCTCGGTGACACCCGGCGTGCGCTCGTCGAGATCCACGAGGGTGCGGTCGAGGCCGCGGTCAAGATCAAGCGCGACGAGGCGAACGGCAACGTCGGGTTCGACTTCGACAGCTTGTTCGCGGAGGTCGCCGAGACCGCCGCGCCCGTGTCACAGGTGCCCGAGCGGCCGGAGTGGTCGAAGCGTGACAAGCTCGCCTTCGAGCGCGACATGCTCGGTCTCTACGTGTCCGACCACCCGCTCGCCGGCCTCGAGGTCGAGCTGGCCAAGCACGCGTCGATGTCGATCGCCGACATCGTCGCGGCCGAGGACCACATCGACGGCGAGACCGTGACGGTCGCCGGGCTCCTGACGAGCGTGCAGCACCGGGTGTCGAAGAACTCGGGCAACCCGTACGGCATCGTCCAGATCGAGGACTTCGCCGGCGAGATCGGCGTCATGTTCCTCGGCAAGACCTACCAGGAGTTCGGCCCGATGCTCCAGGCGGACGCCATCGTCGTCCTGCGGGGTCGGGTGAGCGTGCGCGACGACGGCAAGAGCCTGCACGCGGTGAGCATGTTCGCGCCGAACGTCGGCGACGCCATGGGCTCGGGGCCGCTCACGCTGTCGTTGCCGGAACGGCGTGCGACGACCGAGACCGTCTCCGAGCTGGCGAAGGTGCTCGGCCGTCATCACGGGGACACCGAGGTGCGACTCCGGCTCCTCAAGGAGGACGCCGCGCGCACCTTCGAGATCCCGTTCCCGGTCGCGTTGACGCCGGATCTCTTCGGCGAGCTGAAGAGCCTGCTCGGACCGTCCTGTCTCGTGTGACCTGCGCCGTCGGTGACCGGGTCGGCCTCGGTAGGCTGGGCTGGCCATGATGCGACGAATCGACCTCCGCGGCGGTCTGCCGAACCGCGCCGAACTCCTCCGACTGATGCCGCGGGCCGCGGGTGACGTCGCGAGTGCGACGACCGCGGCGCGTGACCTGGTGGACGACGTCCGTGACCGCGGTGCCGCCGCGCTCCGCGAGCAGGCGGAGCGGTTCGACGGGGGCGCGCCCGGCGCCGTCCGCGTGGGAGCGGCAGCGATCGGCGCAGCAGTGGCCGGACTCGACCCGGTGGTCCGGAACGCGCTCGACGAGGCCATCCGGCGCGTCCGTGCGGCGAGCACCGCCCAGGTGCCCCAGGCCGCGATCACCACGCTCGCCGACGGAGCCGAGGTCCACCAGCGGTGGCGCCCCGTGCGTCGGGTCGGCCTCTACGTACCGGGCGGCAAGGCCGTGTACCCGTCGAGCGTGGTCATGAACGTCGTGCCGGCCCAGGTGGCCGGGGTGCGGTCGATCGCCCTCGTGTCCCCGCCCCAACGCGACCACGGACACGGCGTGCACCCGACGATCCTGGGGGCCGCGGGCCTCCTGGGCATCGACGAGGTCTACGCGATGGGCGGTGCGGGTGCGATCGGGGCACTGGCGCACGGTGTGCCGGAGATCGGGCTCGAGCCGGTCGACCTCGTGACCGGACCCGGCAACAACTACGTCGCGGCGGCGAAGCGGCTCGTCCGCGGCCTCGTCGGCATCGACGCCGAGGCCGGCGCGACCGAGATCCTCGTCATCGCCGACGCCTCCGCCGACGCCGAGTACGTCGCCGCCGACCTGGTGAGCCAGGCCGAGCACGACGAGCAGGCGGGCAGCGTCCTCGTGACGACGTCCGAGGCCCTGGGCGACGCGGTCGACGCCGCGATCCCGGCCCAGCTCGCCCGGCTGGCCACCGCGGATCGCGTGCGCGTGGCGCTCGGCGGCCCGCAGTCGGCCGTCGTGCTCGTCGGCTCGCTGACGGACGCCGCCACGGTCAGCAACGCGTACGGACCGGAACACCTCGAGATCCAGACGGAGGACGACGACGCCGTGCTCGCGGAGATCGACAGCGCCGGTGCGGTGTTCGTCGGGCCGTCCGCTCCGGTCAGTCTCGGCGACTACCTCGCGGGGTCGAACCACGTGCTCCCGACGGGCGGGCAGGCCCGGTTCGGCGCCGGCCTCTCGGCGGCGACGTTCCTGCGCCCGCAGCAGATCGTGCGCTACGACGCGGAGGCCCTCGCCGAGGTCGGTCCGCGCATCGTGGCGTTGGCCGAGGCGGAGCAGCTGCCGGCGCACGGGGCCGCCGTGGCCGCACGCCTCGCCCGCTCCTGACCACCCGGTACGATCGTCTGCGACATGTTCTGCCCCTTCTGCCGCCACCCGGACTCGCGCGTCGTCGACTCCCGGACCAGTGACGACGGCACGTCGATCCGTCGTCGTCGCCAGTGCCCGAACTGCGGGCGCCGGTTCTCGACCACCGAGACCGCGAGCCTCAACGTGGTCAAGCGCAACGGGGTGCTCGAGCCGTTCAGCCGCGAGAAGATCATCTCGGGCGTCCGCAAGGCGTGCCAAGGTCGCCCCGTCACCGACGCCGACCTCGCCGTGCTCGCCCAGCGCGTCGAGGAGATCGTCCGTTCGTCCGGTGCGAGCCAGATCGACGCGAACGACATCGGGCTCGCGATCCTCGATCCGCTCCGCGAGCTCGACGAGGTCGCGTACCTGCGCTTCGCCAGCGTCTACCAGGCGTTCGAGTCGCTCGACGACTTCGACGACGCCATCAAGCAACTGCGCATCGACCACCACGCCGACGCCGACGCCGACGCGGTGGCGGGCCGCAGCGCGACGAGCGCCGGATGAGCGGCGTCGCCGAAGTCCTCCTCCGGGCCGGGTACAAGGTCGTGTTCCGGGTGGTGTTCGCCCGGATGGACCCAGAACGCGCGCACCACCTGGCCTTCGGCGTGATCCGTGTCCTGCCCCGGCTCCCCGTGCTCGCCGGACTGGCCGAGCGCTACGGACGGCCCGGTGCCGCAGACGGCGTCACGACGATGGGCATCCACTTCCCGTCGCGCTTCGGGATGGCGGCGGGGTTCGACAAGGACGCCAAGGGCGTCATCGGGCTCGGGCTCCTGGGGTTCGGGCACGTCGAGGTCGGCACGCTCACCGCCCGACCGCAGCCCGGGAACGAACGGCCCCGGTTGTTCCGGCTCGTCGCCGACCGAGCGCTCGTGAACCGGATGGGGTTCAACAACGGCGGTGCCGCGCGGGCCGCCCGGCGCCTCGAACGCGCGCGTCGCTTCCCGGGCCGCCCCGTCATCGGTGTCAACATCGGCAAGAGCAGGGTCGTCCCGGTGGCCGAAGCCGTCGACGACTACCTCGAGTCGACCCGCATGCTCGCGCCGTTCGCCGACTACCTCGCCGTGAACGTCAGCTCGCCGAACACCCCGGGGCTCCGCGGTCTGCAGGAGATCGACCAGCTCCGGCCGCTGCTCGCGGCCGTGCACGGCGCTGCCCGGGGCGTGCCGACGCTCGTGAAGATCGCACCGGACCTGACTGACGAGCAGATCGACGCGATCGCGGCACTCGCGGTGGAGCTCGGGCTCGCGGGTGTCATCGCGACCAACACGACGGTCGAACGCACGGGGCTGCGCGCCGCCGAGGACGTCGTCGCCGCCCTCGGCGTGGGTGGTCTCTCCGGCGCGCCGCTCGCGGAGCGGTCCCTCGCGGTCCTGCGTCGTGTGCGCGCTGCGGTACCGGACGACTTCTGCGTGATCGCGGTCGGCGGGGTGACGACCGAGGCCGACGTCGAGGCCCGCATCGAGGCCGGCGCGACGCTCGTGCAGGGCTACACGGCGTTCCTCTACGAGGGACCGACGTGGGCCATGCGCATCAACCGACTGCGTCGGCGTCGCCACCGGCGTGCGGCGCGGCGCGCGGCTGCCGCGGCGCGCGCCTGATCGGCCGCAGGAACGACGGGAGGCCCGGTGCGAGCGTGCACCGGGCCTCCCGTCCGTCCGGTCGTCAGACGGGGTACTGACCGCGCTTGACCTGCGGCTTCGGCAGTCGGAGGAACCGCATCTGGAACTGTCGGGTCACCACGTAGAGGAACGTGCCACGCTGCAGCGACCCCGACCCCCACTTCGCGGTGATGCGACGGCGCAGCGCGAGGAACGTGACGACGGCGTCGAGCAGGAACAGCGCGACGAAGAGCCAGATGAGGACGAACGCGATGCCCTCGATCGCCGTCACGGCCAGCGAGACGATGAGGAACACCGCCATGAGGGGGAGCATCACCTCGCCGACGCTCCATCGGGCGTCGACGTAGTCGCGGACGTACCGGCGCTGCTCACCGCGGTCCTTGGCCGGGAGGTAGCGCTCCTCGCCGTTCGCCAGGCCGACGCGAGCACGCTCGCGGTCGTCCGTCAGGCGTGCCCGCGCGGCCTTGCGGTCCGCCGGGGTCGCGCCGACGATCGGGCGCCGGTTCGCGGCCTCACGCTCCCGACGGCTCGGGGTGGGTCGCCCCTTGCCCCGGGCGGGGGCGCCCGCCGCGAGGAGTTCCTCGTCGGACGGGTTGACCGTCGTGTTCGTCTTGGGTTGCGCCTTGGCCACGGTGTCCTCGATCGTTGCTCGGACTGACAAGATTACCCGCATGACCGACTCCGCACAGCACGCGCCCGAGACCGATCCGACCCTGCTCGCCGCGCTGCGCGACGCGGTCCAGGGCGGCCTGCCGACCACCATCGCCGACCTGTCGGCGCTCATCCGGATCCCCTCCGTGTCGTGGTCCGCGTTCGACCCGTCCGCGGTCCAGGCGAGTGCTGAGGCCGTCGCCGACCTCGCGCGCTCCACGGGCGTGTTCGAGGACGTCCGGGTCGTCCGCTCCGCGATCGCGGGCGCCGAGGGCGAGGGCGCCGACGCGACGGCCGGAACCGACGGGGGCGCGGCGCTCGGACAGCCGGCGGTGCTCGCGGTGCGGCGCGCGCGGAACGGCCGACCGACCGTGATGCTGTACGCGCACCACGACGTCCAGCCGCAGGGTGACGAGGCGCTGTGGGAGACGCCGCCGTTCGAGCCGACCCTCCGCGGGGAGCGTCTGCACGGGCGGGGCGCTTCGGACGACAAGGCCGGCGTGATGACGCACATCGCGTCGCTGCGCGCCCTGCGTGCGGTCGTCGACGACGCCGACCTCGACCTCGGCATCGTCCTCTTCGTCGAGGGCGAGGAGGAGTTCGGGTCGCGCTCGTTCACCACGTTCCTCCGCGAGCAGCGCGAGCACCTCGCGGCCGACGTGATCGTCGTCGCGGACAGTGACAACTGGTCCACCGACGTCCCGGCGATCACGGTGAGCCTGCGCGGCAACGTGACCTTCCGCTTGACGGTGACGACGCTCGAGCACGCGTCGCACAGCGGGATGTTCGGCGGTGCCGTGCCGGACGCGATGATGCCCATGGTGCGCCTCCTCGCGTCGCTCCACGACGACGCCGGCACCGTGGCGGTGCCCGGGCTCACGCGGTACGACGGTCCGGTGCCCGAGCGGAGCGAGGAGCAACTCGCGGCCGAGGCGGCGTTCGTCGACGGCGTCCGGCCCGTGGGGGAGGGCCCGCTGCTCGGCCGCATGTGGTCCGGGCCCTCGGTGACCGTCACGGGCATGGACGTGCCGAGCGTGGCGAACGCGTCGAACACGCTCCTGCCGACGGTCTCCGCGCGGGTCTCCATCCGGGTCGCCCCCGGGCAGTCGGCGACCGACGCCTTCGCGGCCGTGGAGGCGCACATCCGCGCCAACACCCCGTTCGGCGCGCGGGTCGACATCACCGACGTCGACACCGGCGACGGGTTCCTCGTCGACACGAGCGGCTGGGCCGTGCGCGAGGCCCGGACGGCCATGACCGAGGGGTGGGGTGCGCAGCCGGTCGAGCAGGGGATCGGCGGCTCGATCCCGTTCGTGTCGGACCTCGCCGCCGAGTTCCCCGCCGCGCAGATCCTCGTCACCGGCGTCGAGGACCCGGACACCCGCGCGCACAGCCCGAACGAGTCGCAGCACCTGGGCGTCCTGCACCGCGCCATCGCCGCCGAGACGATCCTGCTGGCCCGCCTCGGCACTCGCTCCGTCTGAGCGGCCCGCCGTCGGGCCTCCCGTCCGGTCCGCACGACCCGGGAGGCCCGACCCGGTGCACGGCGTCGGTGCGCGCGCCTACAATCGGAACGAGCCGCGGTGACCTGCACCGCGCGGAGGGAGACGGCGATGACCGACACCACCACGACGATCGAGAAGCCGGCCGCGGCACCGTCCCACGGCGTGCTGCTGTCCGACGCGGCTGCGGCGAAGGTCGCGAGCCTGCTCGAGCAAGAGGGCCGCGACGATCTCCGGCTCCGTCTGGCCGTCCAGCCGGGCGGCTGCTCGGGCCTCATCTACCAGCTGTACTTCGACGAGCGCCTGCTCGAGGGTGACGCCACCGCCGAGTTCGACGGGGTCGAGGTGGTGGTGGACCGGATGAGCGTGCCCTACCTCGACGGTGCGACCATCGACTTCGAGGACACCATCCAGAAGCAGGGTTTCACCATCGACAACCCGAACGCGCAGGGCAGCTGCGCGTGCGGCGACAGCTTCCACTGACCAGCACCGATCGCGGCGCACGCAGGGCACCGGCCCTGCCGCGGCACCGCAGCGAGCGAGGGACGACCGGGCGACCGGCGTCCCTCGTGCTGCGTTGGGCGACACCTGTGGGCTTCCGAAGCCGCCCGCGAGCGTGTCGCGTGTGCACGTCGGCACCCTGGCTGCGAGTAAGCTAGGAGTGTTCCACCCAGTCTGGGAACGAGCCCTGCGTCGAGCTGATTCGATGCGGTCACGTCCCGACAACCGTCTTCGCGAGAGGTAACAGTGCGTTCGAATCGCCGTATACGTTGGGCGGCCATCCCGGTGGCCGTCGGTCTGGTCATCGCACTGGCCGGTTGCACGCAGCAGCAGCTGAACGGCTGGCTGCCGGGCACCGAGCACACGCGGGACACGACCAACCACACGAGTGCGACGGTCGGCCTCTGGGTGACGAGCTGGATCGTCCTCCTCGCGGTCGGTCTCATCACCTGGGGCCTGATCATCTGGGCCGCGGTGGTCTACCGCCGCCGCAAGGGCCAGACCGGCCTCCCGGTGCAGCTCCGGTACAACATGCCGATCGAGATCTTCTACACGATCGTGCCGCTCATCCTGGTGCTCGGCTTCTTCGCCTTCACCGCCAAGGACCAGGCCGCGATCGAGAAGCCGTTCGCACACCCCGACGCCACCATCCACGTGTACGCCAAGCGCTGGGCGTGGGACTTCAACTACATCGACCAGAACGACGCCAAGAAGTCGGTCTACTACCAGGGCATCCAGGCCCAGGAAGAAGACAACGGCACCGGCGACATCAAGACCAACCAGCTGCCGACCCTCTACCTGCCCAAGGGCAAGAAGGTCGAGATCGAGCTGTCCTCGCGCGACGTGGACCACTCGTTCTGGGTCGTCGACTTCCTCTACAAGAAGGACACGATCCCCGGCCGGACCAACTACGAGTACTTCATCCCGGAGAAGACCGGCACCTACCAGGGCAAGTGTGCCGAGCTCTGCGGCGAGTACCACTCGCTCATGCTCTTCCAGGTGAAGGTCGTGTCGCCGGCGAAGTACCAGGCGTACCTCGCGTCCCTCCGCGACCAGGGCAAGGTCGGTCTGCTCGGCAACGAGTACAACACCGACTCGAACCAGCCGAACAACGTGGCGCCCGCGCAGGCCGCCGGTACCGAGAAGTAAGGCTCGCTCCATGACCACTTCCGCATTCGTCGGCCAGTCGGCCCCGACCTCGACGCCGGACTTCGCGGCCTCGCGGGTGGGCCGCAAGGGCAACATCATCGTCAACTGGATCACGTCGACGGACCACAAGACGATCGGGTACATGTACCTGATCGCCTCGTTCCTGTACTTCCTGCTGGCAGGAGTGATGGCGCTCGTGATCCGTGCGCAGCTCTTCGAGCCCGGCCTGCACGTCGTGGCGACGAAGGAGCAGTACAACCAGCTGTTCACGATGCACGGCACGATCATGCTGCTGCTGTTCGCGACGCCGCTGTTCTCCGGGTTCGCGAACGCGATCATGCCGCTGCAGATCGGCGCGCCCGACGTCGCCTTCCCGCGCCTCAACGGGTTCGCGTTCTGGCTGTACTTCTTCGGCGGCCTCATCGCGGTCGGCGGGTTCCTCACGCCGCAGGGTGCCGCCTCGTTCGGATGGTTCGCCTACGCGCCGTTGTCGGACACCACGTTCACACCAGGTCTCGGCGGGACGTTGTGGGTCTTCGGCCTGGGCCTGACCGGCTTCTCGACGATCCTCGGTGCCGTGAACTTCATCACGACGATCATCACGATGCGCGCGCCGGGCATGACCATGTTCCGCATGTCGATCTTCACCTGGAACACCCTCATCACCGCGCTGCTCGTGCTGATGGCGTTCCCGGTGCTCGCCGCGGCGCTGTTCGGACTCGGCCTCGACCGTGTGTTCGGTGCGCAGGTGTTCAACCCTGCCAACGGTGGTGCGCTGCTCTGGCAGCACCTGTTCTGGTTCTTCGGCCACCCCGAGGTCTACATCATCGCGCTGCCGTTCTTCGGCATCGTGTCCGAGGTCTTCCCGGTCTTCAGCCGGAAGCCGATCTTCGGCTACAAGACGCTCGTCTACGCCACGATCACCATCGCGGCCCTGTCGGTGACGGTGTGGGCGCACCACATGTACGTCACCGGCGGCGTGCTCCTGCCGTGGTTCTCGCTCATGACGATGCTCATCGCGGTCCCGACCGGCGTGAAGATCTTCAACTGGGTCGGCACGATGTGGCGCGGTTCGGTCACCTTCGAGACGCCCATCCTCTGGGCCATCGGGTTCCTCGTGACGTTCACCTTCGGTGGCCTCACGGGCGTGATCCTCGCCTCGCCGCCGCTCGACTTCCACGTGTCCGACTCGTACTTCGTCGTCGCGCACTTCCACTACGTGGTGTTCGGCACGGTCGTGTTCGCGATGTTCTCGGGCTTCTACTTCTGGTGGCCCAAGTGGACCGGCAAGATGCTCAACGAGCGCCTCGGCAAGATCCACTTCTGGCTGCTGTTCATCGGGTTCCACACGACGTTCCTCATCCAGCACTGGCTCGGCGTCGTCGGTATGCCCCGTCGCTACGCCACGTACCTGCCGCAGGACGGCTTCACCTGGATGAACCAGCTGTCGACCATCGGCGCGATGATCCTCGGCGTCTCGTTCCTGCCGTTCATCTACAACGTCTACGTCACCGCGCGGCACGCGCCCAGCGTCGCCGTGAACGACCCGTGGGGCTACGGCCGCTCGCTCGAGTGGGCGACCTCCTGCCCGCCGCCGCGGCACAACTTCACCTCGATCCCGCGCATCCGGTCGGAGTCGCCGGCGTTCGATCTGAACCACCCCGAGGCGGGGATCCCGATCGGTGTCGGTCCGGCGATGGACGCTCCGGACGCGCAGACGCACGACGCGGCGACAGGCAAGACCCGGAACCCGAACCAGACCGACCAGAAGTTCTGAGGAACCATGCGCGCTAGTACCAACCTGTTCTGGATCCTCGCGATCTTCTTCTTCGTGGCGGACGCGGCGTACACGATCTGGGGCATCCTCGCCACCAACCAGATCGAGTGGGTGGGCACGGTCTCGATCGGTCTCACCGGGATCCTGGGGGTGTTCATCGCCTTCTACCTGGGCCGGACGTTCGCAGCGCAGGACGGCGTACTGCCCGAGGACCGCACCGACGCGAACATCGAGGACGGTGACGCCGAACTCGGTCACTTCAGCCCCTGGTCCTACTGGCCGATCACGCTCGCGGCCGCGGCGGCGATCTGCTTCCTCGGCGTCGCAGCCGGGTGGTGGATCTTCGCCATCGGCGCCTCCATCGGGATCGTGGCGCTCGTCGGCTGGACCTACGAGTACTACCGCGGCAACTTCGGACACTGATCCGCACCTGACGCTCATCGGGCGGCACCCTCACCGGTGCCGCCCGACGTGCGTCCGGGCCGATCCCGACCGGTCCGATCGGACGCGGTCGACACCCGCACATCCATCCGAAAGGAGTCACCCCTGGTGACCGACAAGCGCACTCTCATCGTCTTCGGCGCAACCGGCGACCTCGCCGCCCGGCTGCTGCTCCCCGGTCTCGGGACGTTCCTCCAGAGCGCCCGTTCCGTCCCCGTCAAGCTCATCGGCACGGGCCGGAGCGCCCGCTCGGAGGAAGCCTGGACCAAGGTCGTCAAGGACGCCTTCGATTCGCAGCACGTCTCGGGGCCCGAGGTCGACGCGACGCTCGAGTCGACGGTCTTCATGCAGGGCGACCCGAAGGACCCGGCCCACCTCAAGGCCATGCTCGACGCCGCTGAGGGCGAGCCGGTGTTGTACTTCGCGCTGCCGCCGCAGATCGCGTCGGACATCTGCGACGCCCTCGCGGAGCTCGAACTCCCCGAGGGCACGACCCTGGCGTTCGAGAAGCCGTTCGGCACGGATGTCGAATCGGCTCGGGCGCTGAACGAGACCGTCCTCCAGCTCGTCCCCGAGGAGCGCGTGCACCGCACCGACCACTTCCTCGGCCGGTCGACCGTGCTCAACATCATCGGTCTGCGGTTCGCCAACCGGATGTTCGAGCCGATCTGGAACGCGGACAACATCGAGAAGGTCGAGATCCTCTACGACGAGACCCTCGGCCTCGAGGGCCGCGCGCAGTACTACGACGACGCCGGTGCGCTCGTCGACATGATCCAGAGCCACCTGCTCCAGATCCTCGCGCTCGTCACGATGGACGCGCCCGCTGCGGTTGACGCCGTCGAGCTGCGGTCGTCGCTCGCCCGGGTGCTGCGGTCGACCCACCTCGTCGACGACGACCCGCTCAAGGCGAGCCGGCGTGCGCGCTACGTCGCGGGCACGATCGACGGCAAGGAGCTGCCGTCGTACGCGGACGAGGACGGCGTCGACCCCGAGCGCCAGACCGAGACCCTCGCCGAGATCAACGTCGAGGTCGACACCGCCCGCTGGCAGGGCGTGCCCTTCACGCTTCGTTCGGGCAAGGCGCTCGGTGCGAGCCGTAAGGAGGTCCTCGTCACCTTCAAGCCGGTGCCGCGACTCCCGTCCGGCCTCGAGGGACAGCCGGTGTCGGACACGCTGCGCATCGTCCTCAACCCGGACGAGATCGAGCTGAGCCTGTCGGCGAACGGTGGGGGCAACCCGTTCGAGATGGGGCAGATCGTCCTGTCGTCGTCGTTCGACAGTGGCGAGCTCACGCCCTACGGTGAGGTCCTGAGCGGGATCTTCCACGACGACCCGCTGCTGTCGATCCGCGGCGACGTCGCGGTCCGCTGCTGGGAGATCGTCCAGCCCGTCGTGGACGCCTGGAAGCGTCGCGAGGTCCCGCTCGACGACTACCGTGCCGGCTCGCGTGGCCCCGCCGACTGGGAGTCCTCGTCCTGATCCCCTGACGTCGATCGTCGTCCGACGCGACCGCGGCCCCGTCACCTCGCCGGTGACGGGGCCGCGGTCGTGTCGGCGTGCGGCGCGTCAGTCGGGAGCGCCCGCGGCTTCGCCCACACCGGTGGTGCTGCGGGTGGTGCCGTCGTTCTGGGCCTCCCGGGTGCGGATGCCGGGCCCGGCCTCGCCGCGCGCCCGGCGGATCGCGTCGGCGGCGGTGACGAGGGTCAGGTGCGACAGCGCTTGGGGTGTGTTGCCGATCTGCCGGCCGTGCTCGACGTCGTACTCCTCCGAGAGCATCCCGACGTCGTTCGCGAACCCGACGAGCGTGTCCATGAGGCGTTCGGCGTCCTCGATCCGGCCCGACGCCGCGTACTGCTCGACGAGCCAGAACGAGCAGGCGAGGAACGGGTGCTCCGATCCAGACAGGCCGTCGAAGCCCGCGGTGGTGCGGTACCGGAGCAGCAGTCCGTCGGGTCCGGTGCGGAGGTCGTGCTCGATCGCGGCGACGGTGCCGAGCATGCGGGGGTCGTCGGGCTTGCAGAAACCGATCTGGGGGAGGACGAGCAGCGAGGCGTCCACCTCGTCGGTGTCGTAGTGCTGCCGGAAGGTGTTCCGCACCGGGTCGTAGCCCTGCGTCTCGATCTCCTCGCGGACCCGGTCACGGAACCCGCGCCAGCGCTCGACCGGCCCCTCGAGTCCGAACTCCTCGACGGCGGCGACACCGCGGTCGAACGCGGCCCAGATCATCGCGCGTGAGTGCGTGAAGTGGCGGCGCGGCCCACGCATCTCCCAGATGCCGTTGTCGGGGTCCTGCCAGTGCTCCTCGACGTAGGCCAGGAGTGCGCGCTGCAGCGACCAGCTGTCCGCGTTCTCCTCGACGCCGAGCTCGCGTGCGTCGTGCAGCGCCGCCAGGACCTCGCCGAAGACGTCGCCCTGGTACTGCGTGTAGGCGCCGTTGCCGACGCGGACCGGGCGGGAGTCCTCGTACCCCGCGAGGTGGTCGAGGGTGCGCTCCGGGAGTTCCCGCTCGCCGGCGAGGCCGTACATGATCTGGACGTCGGCGGGGTCACCGGCGATCGCGCGGAGCAACCAGTGCTTCCAGCCGTCCGCCTCGTCGCGGAACCCGTGCGCGAGGAGCGCCGCGAGCGTCAGCGACGCGTCGCGCAGCCACACGTACCGGTAGTCCCAGTTGCGTTCGCCGCCCGGGTCCTCCGGGAGGCTCGTGGTCGCTGCCGCGGCGATACCGCGGGTGTCCTCGTGCGTCAGCGCACGGAGCACGAGCAACGAGCGGTGCACGGCGTCGGCGTAGCGACCATCGGTGGCGTCGCCGGCGGCCCAGTGGCGCCACCAGCCGACGGTCTCGTCGAGGACGGCGTCGACCTGCGGGGGCGTCGGCGGCTCACGATGGGACGGGTACCAGGTCAGCGTGAGGTCGACCGTGCTGCCGGCCTCGACGGTGAACCGGCTCTCGTGACGGTGGCCCTCCGCATGGAGGCGCGGTCCACGGACGACGATCGAGTCCGGCCCCGCGGTGGCGAGCAGGACGTGCGCGTCGTCGTGGCCGATCTGCCGCACCCACGGCACCGTCGCTCCGTAGCCGTACCGGATCCGCAGTTCCTGCCGCATCGCCACCGATCCGCGCACCCCGCGGACCCGTCGCACGAGGTCGGCGCGCCGGTCCCCGGACGGCATGAACTCGGTCACCTCGACGACGCCGGTGGAGGTCGTCCAGGTCGTCACGAGGACGAACGTGTCGTCGAGGTAGCGGCGTGTGGCGGTCGCGGTGTCGTCGTCCGGTCGGAGCAGCCAGCGACCGTCGTCCTCGTCGCCGAGGAGCGCGGCGAACGCGGACGCGCTGTCGAACCGGGGCAGACACAGCCAGTCGATGCTGCCGTCCCGGCCGACGAGCGCGGCGGTGTGGCAGTCGCCGATGAGTGCGTAGTCCTCGATGTGGAGCGCCATCGGTCCAGCCTGTCACCCTGCGGGTCCCGCGTCCGGCGGGAGGGAGTCGGCTGTGCACTCCCGCAGGGGAGCGGTGTCCGGACGTCCGGATCGGCACGCCGACACGGGTCAGCGCCGGGTGATCCCGACGTCGGCGAGTGCCTCCCAGAGCCCGGCGCCGTCCGGGGCGTAGACCCACGGAGCGGCCGAATTGCGGCTGCGTTCCTGAGCCCGGGAGCGTCCGCCGGCGAGCACGGCCTCGCTCGTCGAGAGCTGGCGGATCGCGACCCCGGAGACCTTGCCCTCGTGCTCGGCGATGAACTCGCCGTACAGCTCCTCGTCGTGCTGGCCGTCGTCGCCGACGAGCAGCCAGCGGACGTCGGGGAAGTCGGCGGCGAGCCGTCGGAGGTTCTCCTGCTTGTGGAGCCGTCCGCTGCGGAAGAAGCGGTCGTGCGTCGGACCCCAGTCCGTGAGGAGCAGGGCGCCGGGCGGGTACATGTTGCGAGTGAGGAACCGGTTGAGCGTCGGCGCGACGTTCCAGGCGCCGGTCGACAGGTAGACCACCGGAGCGCCCGGGTGCTGACCCAGGATCCGCTCGTACAGCACGGACATCCCGGGGACGGGGCGGCGGGCGTGCTCCGTGAGGACGAACGAGTTCCATGCCGCCAGGAACGGGCGGGGGAGGCTCGTCACCATGATCGTGTCGTCGACGTCCGAGACGACGCCGAAGCGGGTCGACGGATCCACGACGAACACCGGCGCGTGGACGGGACGCGAACCGCCAGCGGCGAGCGTGACGGTCTGCCAGCCGGGCTCGAGGTCGAGCGGGACACGCGTGTCGACCACGCCGCCCCGGTCGGCCTGCACGCGGTGCGTGGCACCACCGGCGGTGACGGTGACCTCGACGTCGTCGACGGCCACGCTCGTGAAGCTGCGCCAACCGCGGACGCCCTCGTAGCTGGCGTCGGAGGCGAGGCCACGCCGCGTGAGCAGGACCCGACAGAGGACCCGGACCCATCCCGGCGCCCCGTACCCGGTGTACGGGACGACCGTCGGCACGAGACCGCGAGCACGTGCCCGCCGCTCCCGGAACTCCTGGACCGCGTCCTCGACGCGGGCGGCGCGGTGCAGGATCGGGTCGACCAGCGCGGCATCCGGCATCGTCCGATCGGGCATCGCACCATCATTCCACGCCCCGGTGGGCGCCGGTCGGTCGGCCGACCCTCTGCCGAGTCGCCGCCGCCATCGGCCGCGGTCGGGTGATGTCATGACGCCGCGCACGGGGACGCGGGTGATCCGTCGGTCGGTGCGTGCACCGTGCCGGTCGCGTCGCCCCTCCCGTCCTGCCCTGGCCGGACGGGCGTCCCACGACACGCGTTGCCTCCGAGGAGTCGAAACGCAGCGTCGACCCAGGCGCTCGGTGCGACCATTGTGACCGTCACATCAACACGTCGGCGGGTCCGTCGCCCGTCGCGGCGCGGACGCCCGTTCGTCCCGCCGCCATCGGCCGCTCGGGCCGTCGACCAGCATCGCGTTCGCGCGAGGAGGAGAACACGTGCTCGTCACCGAGGTATCGAACGCACTGCCGGGGGGATCATCACTGCTCAGGAACGAGCCGGTCCAAGCCCGCAGTTCGGCGCGCCTCGCCGGGCTCCTCGACGCTGCGGCCGCGGTGATCGACGAGATCGGGCTCGAGCGCCTGACGACCGCCATGGTCGCCGAGCGGGCCGGAGCCTCGATCGGGACGGTCTACCGGTACTTCCCGGATCGCATCGCGGTCGTGGAGGCGCTCGCGATCCGGTGCGCCCAACGGCTCGCCGAGCGGTTCGTCTCGTCGATCGACGCGAGCGGCGCGACGACGTGGGAGCAGGGCGCGGACGCGCTCATCGACATGACGGTCGAGATGTACCGTACGGAGCCGGGGTTCCGTGCGGTCCGCTTCGGTGACGTCACCGAGGGCGACGACGGCACCGAGGACCGGATGTCCCAACTGGGCGGCGCGGTCGCCGTCATCTTCCGCGAGCGCTTCGGGTTCCCGGACTCCGAGCGGATGAGTCGGGCGTGGACCGTCCTGACCGAGGCCGGGCACGCGGTCCTCGCCCGCGCACACCGGGTGCCCGGTGCCGGGGACGCCGCACTCGTCGAGGAGTTCCGGGCGATGTCCCGCGCGTACCTGCGATCGGTCCTCGCCGACGCCTGACCCGGGGCCACCGGACGACGCCCGCTCCCGCTCTCGGGGGCGGGCGTCGTCGTCCGCCACGTCACGATTCGTCATCGTCCCGACGCGAGCGTCGGCGGACCCGGGTACGCTCCTGACCGTCCGTACCCCTCCGGTGCGGTGCGCTCGTACCCCGCTCGATCGGTCGATCCGGCGGAGCAGGGCGTCGGATGTCCGCGTACGCAATCCGTGATTGCCCATCGCGCCGAAGCATGCTTCAGTACGTGGGCGGGACGACCTCCACCCACCGGCGGGAGATCGACGGGCACGCGTCCACCAGACGCACCCAGGAACCGGAAGGGCCAAGCATCCATGATCGAGTTCCGATCGGTGCGCAAGCAGTACCCGGACGGCACCACCGCAGTCGAGCACTTCGACCTGGTGATCCCGTCCCGGACCACGACGGTCTTCGTCGGGTCGAGCGGCTGCGGCAAGACCACCCTGCTCCGGATGATCAACCGCATGGTGGACCCGACCGCGGGCAGTGTCGAGATCGACGGCGAGGACGTCGCGGCGGTCCCGCCGGTCGGACTCCGCCGCCGCATCGGGTACGTGATGCAGAACAGCGGACTCCTGCCGCACCGGAAGGTCGTCGACAACATCGCGACCGTGCCGCTGCTGACCGGCGTCCCGAAGGCCCGCGCACGGGAGCGTGCGCTCGAGCTCATGGACACCGTCGGACTCGATCGCGGCCTCGCCGACCGGTACCCCTCGCAGCTCTCGGGGGGTCAGCAGCAGCGTGTCGGGGTCGCCCGTGGCCTCGCCGTCGACCCGAACGTCCTCCTCATGGACGAGCCGTTCGGCGCGGTCGACCCCCTCGTGCGGACGGATCTGCAGAACGAGCTCATCCGGCTCCAACGAGAACTCGGCAAGACCGTCGTGTTCGTGACCCACGACATCGACGAGGCCTTCCGCTTGGGCGACCAGGTCGTCATCCTCCGCAAGGGCGGGGTGATCGCGCAACAGGGAACGCCGGCCGAGATCATGTCGTCGCCCGCCGACGACTTCGTCGCCGACTTCGTCGGTGCCGGTCGCGGCCGCCGCGCCCTCCGCATCGAGCAGACACCCGGTGGCCCCGTGGTGGTCGACGCCGACGGTCGTGCCGCCGGTGTGCTCACCGGACCCGTCCCATCCGTCTCCGAGGCCGCCGCGCACCCCGCGGCGGGTGCTGCGGCGCAGGGTGGGAGCGCGTCGTGACCTGGGTGTGGTCGAACCTCGACATCATCTGGTCGGACACGCTGGCGCACCTGGCGACCGCATTGCCGGCGATCGTCGTCAGCTTCCTCCTGTCGATCCCCATCGGGTGGCTCGTCGTCAAACTGCGCGGCCCCTCGACGGACGGCGGGGCGCCCCGGAGGCTCGCCCGGGGGACCGGCGGCGGCATCGTCGCCGTCGCCAGCCTGCTCTACGCGATCCCGTCCCTCCCGTTGTTCATCGCGCTGCCGGCGGTGATCGGCACCGACCTGCAGGACCCCGTCAACATCGTCGTCGCGCTGACGCTGTACGGGCTCGCGCTCATGGTGCGGTCGACGGCCGACGCGCTGTCGTCCGTCGACCCGGCCACGCAGGCAGCCGCCGTCGCCATGGGGTACTCACCGGTGCAGCGGTTCTTCCGGGTCGACCTGCCGCTCGCGGGGCCGGTGCTGCTCGCCGGCCTCCGGGTCGTCTCGGTGTCGACGATCTCGCTGACGACGGTCGGCGCGGTGCTCGGGGTGCAGAGCCTCGGGTCGCTGTTCACGGACGGCATCCAGCGCACGATCCCCGAGGAGATCGGCTCCGGGATCGTCATGGTCCTGGTCCTGGCGTTCGTGCTCGACGGCCTGCTCGTGCTGCTCGGACGGTTGGTGCTCCCGTGGACCCGGTCCGTGTCCCGCGCCACACGACGGCGCGCCGCCAGATCCACCGCACCGGTCACGGAGGTGACCTCGTGATCATCGGCCAGGCGTTCGCGTGGGTGTTCGACCCCACCAACTACCCCGGACCCACCGGCATCCCGACGCGCCTCTGGGAACACGTGTGGATCACGCTCCTCGCGGTCGGGATCGCCGCGGTCATCGCGATCCCGATCGGGTTCGCGATCGGACACACCGGTCGCGCGCGGAGCGTGGCGATCGCCCTCTCCGGCGGCATCCGTGCGTTGCCGACGCTCGGCGTGCTGACGCTGCTCGGCATCGCGCTCGGCGTCGGACTGTCCGCCCCGCTCATCGCCCTGGTCGTGCTCGCGATCCCGTCGGTGCTCGCCGGCGCCTACGCGGGCATCGAGGCCGTCGACCCGGTGACCGTGGACGCGGCCCGTGCCATGGGCATGACCGAGTGGCAGATCCTCTGGAAGGTCGAGATCCCGCTCGGCCTGCCGTTGCTCATCGGGGGCATCCGGGCCGCGGTCCTCCAGGTCGTCGCGACGGCGACCCTCGCGGCGTACGTCGGGGCCGGCGGTCTCGGCGGCTACCTGTTCCTCGGCCTCAAGATCCAGGACTACGCGGAGATGCTCGGCTCGTCGATCCTCGTGATCGCACTCGCCATCGTCTTCGAGATCCTCTTCGCCGGGTTCCAGCGGGCGGTGGTGCCCGTGGGCGTCGCCGGCCGTTCGGGCTCGCGTTCCCGGGTGACGCACGCGTCCTCCCACAATCCCCTCCCGGAAGGAAACCCCTCGTGACCACAGCAACCAGACTCCGCCTCGGCATCGCGGCCGCACTGGCCGTCGGCGCCGTCGCGGCGCTCACCGGCTGCTCCTCGAGCAGCCCCATCGCGGGCAGCAGCGCGTCGTCCGCCGCCGGGTCCTCGACCATCGTCGTGGGCTCGCAGCAGTACTACTCGAACGAGATCATCGCCGAGCTGTACTCGCAGGTGCTCGAGCACGACGGCTACGACGTGAAGCGGAACTTCAACATCGGGCAACGTGAGGTCTACCTGCCGCAGATGCAGAAGGGCGCCATCGACGTCATGCCCGAGTACAGCGGCAACCTGCTCCAGTACTACGACAAGAAGTCCACGGCGTCGAGCCCCGCGGAGATCGCCGCGGGTCTCAAGTCCGCCCTGCCGAGCGGGATCCGTGCGCTCCCCGCAGCGGCGGCGACGGACCAGGACAGCTACACGGTCACCAAGCAGTTCTCGCAGCAGAACCACGTGACCAGCCTGGCCGACCTGAAGGACGTCTCGACGAAGCTGACCGTCGGGGGGAACTCCGAGTTCCAGACCCGCCCCTATGGGCCGAACGGCCTCAAGTCCACCTACGGTGCCACCGTCGGGTTCACCGCGATCGAGGACTCGGGCGGCGCGCTCACCGTCAAGGCGCTCAAGGACGGCACGGTGCAGCTCGCCGACATCTACAGCGCCGACCCGAGCATCAAGGCGAACGACTTCGTCACCCTCAAGGACCCGAAGCACCTGATCCTGCCGCAGAACGTGACGCCGGTCGTCTCGAAGAAGGTGACCGGCAAGGCCGCCACCGACATCGAGAAGGTCGACAAGGCCCTGACCACGTCCGCGCTGATCCAGCTCAACACCGAGAGCACCGTGGACAAGGAGAAGTCGGCGCAGATCGCCAAGAAGTTCCTCACCGACAAGGGACTGCTCTGAGCACCGCGGCGCACTGACCACCGACACGGGGACGGACGCCCGGCGAGTGCCCGGCATCCGTCCCCGTGCGGCGTGCGGCCCGGCTCGGTTCGGTACCCTTGATCGTCGGTCACCCGCTCGTGTGCGGTGACCCGTCCCTCCCGACCGAATGAGAGTTCCGTGACCATCGAGCAACACGTCGAGGACCCGCACGCCTACGACCCCCGGCGCATCCAGGACAAGTGGCAGCGCATCTGGTCGGACCTCGGGCTCTTCACGACGGACCCGGAGGACCGCCGCCCGCGCAAGTACATCCTCGAGATGTTCCCGTACCCGTCCGGAGACCTGCACATGGGTCACGCCGAGAACTGGGCACTCGGCGACTTCGTCGCCCGGTACTGGCGGCAGCAGGGCTTCAACGTGCTGCACCCGATCGGGTGGGACTCGTTCGGCCTGCCCGCCGAGAACGCGGCCATCAAGCGCGGGATCGACCCCCGCGCCTGGACGTACGCGAACATCGAACAACAGAAGGCCTCGTTCAAGCGCTACGCCCCGTCCTTCGACTGGACGCGCGAGCTGCACACGTCGGACCCCGAGTACTACAAGTGGAACCAGTGGCTGTTCCTCAAGATGTACGAGAAGGGCCTGGCGTACCGGAAGGACAGCTGGGTCAACTGGGACCCGGTGGACCAGACCGTCCTGGCGAACGAGCAGGTGTTGCCGGACGGCACGTCCGACCGCTCGGGCGCCGTGGTCGTCAAGAAGAAGTTGACGCAGTGGTACTTCCGGATCACGGACTACGCGGACCGGTTGCTCGACGACCTCAACCAGCTCGAGGGCACCTGGCCGGCGAAGGTCATCGCCATGCAGCGCAACTGGATCGGTCGATCCGTCGGCGCCGACGTCGACTACGTGATCGAGGGGCGGGACGAACCCGTCACCGTCTTCACGACGCGACCCGACACGGTCTTCGGCGTCACGTTCCTCGTCGTCGCCCCGGACAGTGACCTCGCCGCCGAACTCGTCGCGTCATCGGACGACGCGACCCGGGCGGCCTTCGCCGAGTACCTGACCGAGACCCAGGCGACGAGCGAGATCGACCGGCAGAACGCCGACCGGCCGAAGACCGGTGTCCCGCTCAACCGGTTCGCCCTGCATCCGGTCACGGGGGAGCGCCTGCCCATCTGGGCGGCCGACTACGTGCTCGCGGACTACGGCCACGGTGCGGTCATGGCGGTGCCGGCCCACGACCAACGCGACCTCGACTTCGCACGCGTGTTCGGCCTCCCGGTCAAGGTGGTCGTCGACACGAACGCGGCCGTCACCGGTGCCATCCCGGTGATCCCCGAGGGCGCGACCCTCGAGGACTTCGACCTGCCGCCGCTCGACCCGGCATCGACCGGTGTCGCGCTGACCGGACAGGGGCGGATGATCGCGTCCGGACCGCTCGACGGCATGAGCAAGCAGCACGCGATCCAGGCTGCGATCCGGCTGCTCTCGGAGAAGGGCACCGGTCGCGCCGCCAAGACGTACCGACTGCGCGACTGGCTCATCTCCCGCCAGCGGTACTGGGGCACGCCGATCCCGATCATCCACGGCGACGACGGCACCGAGTACCCGGTGCCCGAGGACCAGCTGCCCGTGCTGCTCCCGCCGAGCGAGGGACTCGACCTCAAGCCGAAGGGCACGAGCCCGCTCGGCGGCGCCGAGGACTGGGTGAACGTGCCGAACCCGGTGGACGGCACTCCCGCCAAGCGCGACGCCGACACGATGGACACCTTCGTGGACTCGTCCTGGTACTTCCTGCGGTTCCTGAGCCCGAACGACGACAGCCAGGCGTTCGACCCGGCCGAGGCGCGCAAGTGGGCGCCCGTCGACCAGTACATCGGCGGCGTCGAGCACGCGATCCTGCACCTGCTCTACGCGCGGTTCGTCACGAAGGTCCTGTTCGACCTCGGGTACATCGACTTCACGGAGCCCTTCAACGCGCTGCTCAACCAGGGTATGGTGCTGTCCGGCGGGTCGAAGATGTCGAAGTCGAAGGGCGGCGTCAGCCTCGGGGACGAGCTCGACGCGCACGGGGTCGACGCCATCCGTCTGGTGATGGGCTTCGCCGGTCCGCCGGAGGACGACATCAACTGGGAGGACGTCTCGCCCGCCGCGAGCGCGCGCTTCCTCGCTCGCGCCTACCGCCTGGCGGTGGACGTGACGTCGGCTCCGAACGCGGTGTGGGCCGAGGGCGACCGTGCGCTGCGCCGCGTCACCCACCGGTTCCTCGCCGACGCGCCCGGTCTCATGGAGTCCTTCAAGTTCAACGTCGTCATCGCGCGGCTCATGGACCTGGTCAACGTCACGCGCAAGGCCATCGACTCGGGTGTCGGGCCGGCAGACCCCGCGGTGCGCGAGGCCACCGAGACCGTCGCGCTCGGTCTGAGTGTCTTCGCGCCGTACACCGGCGAAGAGATGTGGGAGCGGCTCGGGTACGAGCCGTCGGTGGCGACACACGGTTGGCGGAAGGCCGATCCCACCCTGCTCGTGCAGGAGAGCGTCACGGCGGTCGTGCAGGTCAACGGCAAGGTGCGCGACACGTTCGAGGTGCCGCCGTCGATCGACGCGGACGCCCTGGAGGCGCTGGCCCGGTCCTCCGCATCGGTGCAGCGGTTCATCGGTGAGCGCGAGATCGTCAAGGTGATCGTCCGCGCGCCGAAGCTGGTCAACATCGCGATCCGGGGCTGACTGCCCTCCGCGCCCACTCCTCCACAACGGCCCCGCTGGGGCGTCCCGACACAGGACGCACCGGCGGGGCCGTTCGGCTTCGGGAGCGCCCCTAGCGTCGGAGCATGACGGGAGACGAGTTCGACGACACCGCATCGGTCCGCACGTGGATCCGGCCGCGCGCCCTCGTGGTCGCCGCCATCGCCGTGACGGTCGTGGCACTCGTGCTGTTGGCGGTGGGCGCACTGACCGACCACGCCACGACGGTCCAGCGCTCCGCCGATGCGGTCTCGGTGTCGGCGCCCGCCACGGCGTCCACGGGAGTGGTCCCCCCAGCGGCGACGCCCGCGACCGTCGTCGTCCACGTGCTCGGGGCCGTCGCCACGCCGGGCCTCGTCGAGCTCCCGGTCGGTGCCCGCGTCGACGACGCGGTCACCGAGGCCGGCGGGGCGGCCGACCACGCAGACCTGAGCCGGGTGAACCTCGCCCGGCCACTGGTGGACGGCGAGCAACTGTACGTGCCGCGTGACGGCGAGGACGACGTCCCCGAGGCCCCGGGACCCGTCGTGGGGGGCGGGAGTGCGTCCGTCGATGGTGGGGAGGGCCCGACCCTGGTGGACCTCAACACCGCCGATGCCACCGCCCTGGAGACCCTGCCCGGCATCGGACCGGCGCTCGCCGACCGGATCGTCGCGTGGCGGACCGAGCACGGTCGGTTCTCGAGCGTCGAGGACCTGCTCGACGTCAGCGGGATCGGTGACGCGACCTTCGCGGACCTCCGGGACCGGGTGCGGGTGTGACGTCGCTCGGTGCGCCACGTCCCGATCTCCGGCTCGTCGTGCCGGTGGCCGTGGCCTGGGTGGTCGCGGTGGTCCTGGTCGCCAGTCCCGGGCACGCGGTCCCGGTCGCCATGGCCGCGGGAGTCGCCGCGGCCACAGCGGTCCTGGTCGTCCTCCGGGTGGTCCGTCGCGGGCGGACGGGCCCACCCCGAGCGCACAGCGGACCGCTCGGCGTCGTCGGCCTCGTCGCGCCCACCCTGCTGCTCGTGGCCCTCGTCGCGGTCGCCGTCGACGTGCGTGACGCCGTGCGGCGTCCGGAAGCCATCCGAGCGATCGACGACGGGGCGGCCGTGGTCGCCGAGGTCGTGCTCGAGCGCGACGGCGAACCGGGCGAGCGAACGGTCCCCGGGCGCCTCGTCCGGATGGAGCACCGCGCGGGTGGCGAGACGATCACGACCACCGGCCTCCGCGTCCCTGCCCGCGTGGTCCTCGCGGAGCCGGGCTCGACGGAGCACGACCCCGGTGCCAGCGACGTCGCCGTCCCACTCGTCGCGGGTGCCACGGTGCGTGTGCACGCGGAGCTGGTCGCCGGGACGCCGGGTGCGACCGCGTCCGTCCTGCTCTTCATCCGGGGCGACCCCGAGGTCGTCCACGCTCCCGCGGCGCTGCTCCTCGCCAGCACGACCGCCCGGCGCGCGTTCGCCGAGGTCACCGGGAGACTGCCCGGCCCCGGAGCCGGCCTGCTGCGCGGGCTCGCGATCGGGGACCGGAGCGGTATCGACGACCGGACCGCGGATGCGATGGAGGTGACCGCACTGACGCACCTCACCGCCGTCTCCGGCTCGAACTGCGCGGTGCTCGTCGGACTCGTGATGCTCGTCGGCCGGGCCGCACGCGCCCCGCGGCTGGCGCGTGTCGTGGTTTCGGTCGTCGTGCTCGGCGCATTCGTCCTGCTCGTGCGACCGGATCCGAGCATCGTGCGCGCGACGATCATGGCGGTCGTCGTGCTCGTCGTGCACCTGCGTGGACGACCCGTGCAGGGCGCACCGCTCGTGGCGCTGGCGACCATCGGCATGCTCGTCGTCGACCCGTGGCTCGCCCGGTCCTTCGGGTTCGCGCTCTCCGTCCTGGCCACCGCGGGGGTCGTGGTGGTCGCCCCGGTCCTGGCGTCGCGTCTCGCCGGACGACTCGGACCCGTCGTCGCGGCGTCGCTCGCGGTACCGGTCGCGGCGCAGGCCGCGTGCTGGCCCGTCACCGTGGTGCTCGCACCGTCCATCCCGACGTACGCCGTGCTCACGAACCTGGTCACGGAGCCGTTGGCTCCCGTCGCGACCGTCCTCGGGCTGGCGGCGTGCGCGCTCGCGCCCATCTGGTCGACCGGTGCCTGGTTCCTCGCGGCCGCCGCGTGGGCACCCGCCGCGGTCATCGCCGTCGTCGCGCGGGCGGCCGCGGCACTCCCGTTCGCGGTCGTCCCCTGGCCGGCCGGCCCGTTCGGCGCCGCGACGGCCGCACTGGTGAGCGCGGCGGTCGTGGCGGCCGTGTTCGTGCGCCGTGCTGCACGGGCGGTCCCCGTGGCCGCGGCGGTGGTGGTCGGGGTGATCGGCGTCTCGGTCGTCGTCGTGCCCGACGCCGTCGTCCGGGGGAGCGTCCCCGCCGACTGGTCGCTCGCGGCCTGCGACGTCGGCCAGGGCGACGCGGTCCTGGTGCGGCGGGACGACGCGGTCGCGCTCGTCGACACGGGCGACGAGCCGGAGCGGCTCGAGCGCTGCCTCGACCTGCTGGGGATCGACCGGATCGACCTCTTCGTGGCCTCGCACTACGACCGCGACCACGTGGGTGCGGTCGGGGTGGTAGCCGACCGCGTCGGGACCGCCCTCGTCGGCCCGCTCGGCCGCGCGGCGGACGCCGACGTCGTCGCCACCCTGCGGCGCGCGGGTGCCGACGTGGTCACGGCGGGCGCAGGCACCGCCGGCACGCTCGGGGATCTGCCGTGGCGGGTGGTGTGGCCCCCTCCGTCGACCACCGAGGGCGGGAACGACGCGAGCGTCACGGTCCTGTTCGAGCCGTCCCGGCGTTGCTCCGACTGCCTGTCGTCGCTGTTCCTCGGCGACCTCGGCGAGGCGGCGCAGCGACGGCTGCTCGCCATGGTGACGGCAGCCGGAGGCTGGCCGCCCGTCGACGTCGTCAAGGTCGCGCACCACGGCTCCGCCGACCAGGACCCGGCGCTGTACCGAGCGGTGTCGGCTCGGGTGGGCATCGTGAGCGTGGGTGCCGACAACCCCTACGGGCATCCCACCGACCGCGCGCTCGCGATGTTGGAGGCAGCGGGCACGGCGGCGCTCCGCACCGATCAGAACGGCACGGTCGTGCTCTCGGCGTCGGGCGGCGACCTCCGCGTCTGGCGCGAGCGGCCCGACCGAGGCGATCCCACTGCGGGGGTGTCGCCCGTCGCCCGTACACTGCTGGAGGTCGGTCGGGTCGGAGCCCGGCGTGGACCGGGTCGGGCACGGTCGGGTCCACCAACGTCCCGAGCGGGAGGCACACCATGGCGGCGAAGAGACCAGCGCGCGCAGCCGCGGCGATCGACCAGGTCCCGTGGTCGGCGATCCGGCCGGCACCGGTCGTCCTCGTGACGGGACCCGAGACCTTCCTCGCCGAACGAGCGATCACCTCGCTGCGCGATCTCCTGCTCGCCGAGGACCCCGCACTCGAGGTCCACGATCTCGAGGCCGACCAGTACGCGCCTGGGCTGCTCGCGACCCTCGCCAGCCCCTCGCTGTTCGGCGAACCCCGCCTCCTGCGCGTCGTCCAGGTCGAGAAGTGCACGGACGCGTTCATCACCGAGACCCTCTCCTACCTCCAGGCCCCGGCCGACGACGTCACGCTCGTGCTCCGGCATGGCGGCGGCGTCCGCGGGAAGAAACTGCTCGACGCGATCCGTGGTGGCACTGGCGGCGGGATCGAGGTCCAGTGCGACGAACTGAAGAAGGAGACCGACCGGATCGACTTCGTCCAGGCCGAGTTCCGCGCCGCGCGCCGGAAGATCAGCCTGTCCGCGGTCCGCACCCTCGTCGCGGCGTTCGCGGACGACCTCGCCGAACTCGCTGCCGCCTGTCGTCAGCTGCTCGCCGACGACGACCAGGAGATCACGGACCGGACGGTGGACCGGTACTACGGCGGCCGGGTCGAGACGAACGCCTTCAAGGTGGCCGACATCGCGCTCGCCGGTCGATCGGGGCCGGCCGTCGTGCAGCTCCGGCACGCCCTGGCGACCGGCGAGGCCCCCGTGCCGATCGTCGCGGCGTTCGCGAGCAAGATCCGCACGATGGCGAAGGTCAGTTCCTTCCGCGGGTCGAGCGGGCAGGCGGCATCGGCGCTCGGGCTGGCACCGTGGCAGGTGCAGCGGGCGCAGCGAGACGTCCAGGGCTGGAGCGAGGCCGGCCTCGCGAACGCGATCCTCAGCATCGCGGCCGCCGACACGGCGGTGAAGGGCGGGTCCCGCGACGCCCACTACGCGCTCGAGGTGATGGTCCGCGTCATCGCCCGCCGCGGTGAGGGGACCTGACCGGGCCGGGCATGGTCCGCCGGGTGCTGATCCCGTAGGCCGGATCCGCCGGGTGCCGACCCCTGCGCAGTGCGGCCCCTGCGCAGTGTCGACCCCTGCGCAGTGCGGACCCCTGCGCAGTGCCGACCCCTGCGCCGTGCTGACCCCCAAGCCCGAGCTGCGCCGCGCCGGACACGCGGAACGCCCCCGGCACCGAGGTGTCGGGGGCGTTCTGCGAGGTGCGGCTCGGCCAGCGCTCAGATCAGAGCGCGGCGACCTTCTTCGAGATCGCGGACTTGCGGTTCGCGGCCTGGTTCTTGTGGATGACGCCCTTGCTCACGGCCTTGTCGAGCTTCTTCGTCGCGACGACGAGGGCGGCGGCGGCCTTGTCCTTGTCGCCGGCGGCGATGGCCTCGTTCGTGTGGCGGATGTACGTCTTGAGCTCGCTCTTGTAGGCCTTGTTGCGCTCCTGGGCCTTCAGGTTGGTCTTGATGCGCTTCATCTGCGACTTGATGTTCGCCATGCGGTTCTGCTTTCTGTGTGTCTCGGACGGGTGAACGCGATCACAGGGATAGAGGGTCCGATCGCGGATCGCGCTCCACCTGTGGGAGATGGAACACGCAAGCCAGCGAGCAATGTTACCAGGACCACGAGGAGCGATCAACGCGCCACCCCTCGACTAGCGTTGCGCCATGCCATCGCTCGCGCCGCACATCAGCACCGTGCCCGACTCCGGCATCCGGCGGATCTACGAGCAGGCTCTGCTCCTCGACGACGCCATCATGCTCGTGGTCGGCGAGCCCGACGTGCCCGTGGCCCGGCACATCGGCGACGCGGCGCGGCGCGCGTGGACCGAGGACCGGACCAACTACACGCCGAACGGCGGGATCGCGCCACTGCGGCGGGCCCTCCAGGAGAAGCTGTCCCGCGAGAACCGGATCGACGCCGAGATCGAGCAGGTCTGGGTGACCGTCGGGGCGACCCAGGCCCTGCACCAGGCGATGGCACTGCTGCTCGCACCGGGCGACGAGGTCCTCGTGCCGGACCCCGGCTACACGACCTTCACCATGAACGCCCACATGCTCGGTGCGGTCCCGGTGCCGTACGAGCTTGCACCGGCGCACGGGTTCGAGCCGGACCTCGACGCCCTCGAGGCGAGCGTGACCGACCGCACGCGCGTGCTCCTGCTCAACTCGCCGTCGAACCCGCTCGGGTCGGTGGTCGGCGCGGAGACCGTGCAGCGGCTGCTCGCCTTCGCCCGTCGGCACGACCTCTGGGTCATCAGTGACGAGGTCTACGAGTACTTCACGTTCGGCGCGCGCCACGTCAGTCCCGCGTCCCTCGACGAGGACGACCGGGTGTTCAGCGTGTTCTCCCTGAGCAAGACGTACGCGATGACCGGCGTGCGCGTCGGGTACCTCGTCACGCCGAGGGGCATGGCGGGGACCATGCGGACGGTCCAGGAGGCCACGGTGAGCTGTGTCGCCGAACCCGACCAGTTCGCGGCCCTCGCGGCCATCGTCGGGGACCACTCGGCCGTCCAGGAGGCCCGTGACCACTACCGCGCGAACCTCGAGGTGGCGCGACAGGTCCTCGACGCGAAGGGCATCACGTACAACGACCCCGAGGGCGCGTTCTACCTGTGGATCGACGTCGCGCACGCGACCGACGGGGACGTCGCGGCATGGGCGGAGCGGTTCCTGCTGACGGAGCGCGTCGCGGTGGCGCCGGGTAGCGCGTTCGGGAGGGCCGGTGAGGGGTGGATCCGCGTGTGCCTGGCCGCGGACCCCGCGGTGCTCCGCGAGGGTCTCCGTCGTCTCCCGGACCCGCGCTGACGACCCTGCCGGCAGGGTCGCTCCCGTCCTCGCCGCGGTCGCCGCGGCCGGGTCTGGCCGCATCGGTCGGCTGCGCGTGGAACAATCGACCGATCCACCGCTCGACCTCAGAGGAACCGTGAGCCCACAAGCATCCGCACCACTCGAACCCGCGTCGACGGCGGCCGGGGCGATCCGCAACTTCTGCATCATCGCCCACATCGACCACGGCAAGTCGACGCTGGCCGACCGCATGCTGCAGATCACCGGCGTCGTCGAGGAGCGTGCGATGCGGGCGCAGTACCTCGACCGGATGGACATCGAGCGCGAGCGCGGGATCACCATCAAGTCGCAGGCCGTGCGCATGCCGTGGGAGCGTGACGGCCAGACGTTCGCCCTGAACATGATCGACACTCCGGGCCACGTCGACTTCTCGTACGAGGTGTCGCGGTCGCTCGCCGCGTGCGAGGGCGCGATCCTGCTCGTCGACGCCGCCCAGGGGATCGAGGCGCAGACCCTGGCCAACCTGTACCTCGCGCTCGAGAACGACCTCGAGATCATCCCGGTCCTCAACAAGATCGACCTGCCCGCCGCGGAGCCGGACAAGTACGCCGCCGAGCTGGCGCAGCTCATCGGCGGCGACCCGGCCGACGTCCTGCGCGTGAGCGGCAAGACCGGCGTGGGCGTGGCGGAGCTGCTCGACCGGGTCGTCGAACGCATCCCGGCGCCGGTCGGTCGCCTGGACGCCGAGCCGCGGGCGATGATCTTCGACTCGGTCTACGACAGCTACCGCGGTGTCGTCACCTACGTGCGCATGGTCGACGGGCGGATCAGCCCCCGCGAGAAGATCCAGATGATGTCGACCCGCACCACCCACGAGATCCTCGAGATCGGGGTGTCGAGCCCGGAGCCGGTACCGACGAAGGGCCTGGCGGTCGGCGAGGTCGGGTACCTCATCACCGGCGTCAAGGACGTCCGGCAGTCCAAGGTCGGCGACACCGTCACGAGCGCCGCGAGGCCCGCCACCCAGGCGCTGGCCGGGTACACCGACCCGAAGCCGATGGTGTTCTCGGGGCTGTACCCGATCGACGGCAGCGATTACCCGGACCTGCGCGAGGCACTCGACAAACTGAAGCTGTCCGACGCCGCACTCGTCTACGAACCCGAGACCTCGGTCGCGCTCGGCTTCGGGTTCCGCTGCGGGTTCCTCGGGCTGTTGCACCTCGAGATCATCACGGAGCGGCTGTCCCGCGAGTTCGGACTCGACCTCATCACCACCGCGCCGAGTGTGGTCTACGAGGTCACGACCGAGGACAAGAAGACCGTCGAGGTCACGAACCCGTCGGAGTTCCCGTCGGGCAAGATCGCCAGCGTCAAGGAGCCCGTCGTCCGCGCGGCGATCCTGGCGCCGAAGGACTACGTGGGCGCGATCATGGACCTGTGCCAGTCGCGCCGCGGCACGATGCTCGGCATGGAGTACCTCGGCGAGGACCGCGTCGAGCTCCGGTACTCGATGCCGCTCGGTGAGATCGTGTTCGACTTCTTCGACCAGTTGAAGAGCCGCACGCAGGGGTACGCGAGCCTCGACTACGAGCCCATGGGGGACCAGGAGGCCGACCTCGTCAAGGTGGACATCCTGCTCCAGGGAGACCAGGTCGACGCCTTCAGCGCGATCGTCCACCGGGACAAGGCGTACGCGTACGGCGTGCTCATGACCGGTCGCCTGCGCGAACTCATCCCGCGGCAGCAGTTCGAGGTCCCGATCCAGGCCGCGATCGGTGCGCGCATCATCGCGCGCGAATCGATCCGTGCCATGCGCAAGGACGTCCTGGCGAAGTGCTACGGCGGTGACATCACCCGCAAGCGCAAGCTCCTCGAGAAGCAGAAGGAGGGCAAGAAGCGCATGAAGATGGTGGGTCGCGTCGAGGTCCCGCAAGAGGCGTTCATCGCTGCGCTCTCCGGTGACACCGAGGCCAAGGACGCCAAGAAGAAGTGACCGCCGACGGTCCGGGGAGCGCCCACGCCGCACGTGCCGGTGCTGACCGCGACGCCCTGACCTACGCGCCCGAGGGCGGATCGCTCGCCCCCGACCTGGTGACGGCCCCGTCAGCGGGGTACCGCGCGCGGCAGGACGCCGCGTGGATCGGGCGCGGTCGTGCCTGCCACGACCGCACGGTCGACGCCGTGCTCCGCTGGGAGATCCAGGAGCGCGTCGGGATCCGGGTGGAACCGGAGGTCCGGGAGACCCAGGACCACCGGGAGACCCAGGACCACCGGGAGACCCAGGACCACCGGGAGACCCAGGACCACCGGGAGGCCCGGGACCACCGGGAGGCCCGGGAGGACCCGGACGGTCCGCGCGACCCGTCCCGACCCGGGCGACCGCACCCGCGCCTCCGCGCCGGAGACCGTGCTGTCCTGCACATCCGCGCGTACGGCGTCACCACCCACGCGCCGGTCCGCGCCGTCCGCGTGGTCGACGAGGAGACCCGCGGCGGCTTCGCCTACGGCACCCGTCGCGGGCACCCCGAGTCGGGCGAGGTCGCGTTCCTCGTCGAGCACCGTCCCGATGACACGGTCTGGCTCGTCGTGCGGTCGTTCTCACGACCGGCGAACCGACTGTGGGCGCTGCTCTGGCCGTTCGTGCAGTGGAAGTCGCGGCGCACGACGGCGCGCTACCTGCGGGTCCTCGCCGGGGGGAACGATCCCACGCTCGGTACGATGGGCGGATGAGCACCCGCGGCAGCCACCGCCCCACCGCCCTGACCTACGGCGCCGTCGGGGCGACCCAGGCGCCGGACCTCATGACCTACCCGCCCGAGGGGTTCACGCCGAGCGAGTCCCGCACGCGCATCGGCCACGGCGACCAGCGGTTCGAGACGGCGTGGGTCCAGACCCTGACCTGGCAGATCCAAGAGCGCAGCGGCATCCGGGTCCGTGTGGAGGACGTCCCCGACGACGACGAGGTCGGCTACACCCCCGTCGAGTTCGACGACGAGGGTCGTCCGGTCACACCGGCCTCGATCGGCGGCGGGACGACCGAGCGGTTCGCGCCGGACGGTACGCCGTTGCTGACCGCGGGGACGACCGCGACGCTGACGATCCACGCGTACGGGCGGGTCGTGCACGCCCCGGTCCGCGTCGTCTCGGTGATCGACGAACCGGACCGCAAGGGCTTCGCGTACGGCACGCTCGAGGGGCACCCGGTGTCGGGCGAGGAGTCCTTCGTCGTCGAGCGCACCACGGACGGCTCGGTGTGGCTGCAGGTGCGGCAGTTCTCGCAGCCGTCGTCGCGCGGGTGGCGGTTCCTCGGCCCGTTCCTCCGACGCCAGCAGCGGCGACTCGCCCAGGCCTACCTGCAGGCATTGCTCGGTTCCGACTGACGATCGCGCGTCGGGCCGTTCAGACCAGGGGTCGGAGCGCGGCGACGGCGTCCAGCAGGGTGTCGGCACCCTCCGCGCAGTCCGCGACGACCGCGACCGCGCTCGTCCTGCCGAGCTCGTCGACGTCGTGCACGCCGGTGGCGACCGCGATGAACGGGATGCCCGCCGCGTCGGCGGCGGTGCCGTCGCGGGGCGTGTCCCCGATGACCACCACCCGGTTCCCGCGGAGGTCCGCGGCCGCCCGGCGCGTCAGCGCCTGCCGCTCGACGTCCTCGTCCCCGAAGTACGAGTGCGCCCAGTCGAACGCGTCCGGGTCGAACCCGGCGCTGGCGAGCTTGAGGCGAGCCCGACCCGCGGAGTTCCCGGTGAGCAGCGCGGAGCGCCAGCCACGATCGGTCATGCGTTGCAGCAGGGCCATCACACCCGGCGCGGGCGTCCGCCGCTCACCCGACCGGTAGCGCTCCTCGGACAGGCGTTGCAGGTGTCCGCGGACGGTCTCGGACAGCTCCGGGTCGAGCCCGTGGGCGCGGAGGGCCTCGAGGATGATCCCGGCGTCGGTCCGGCCGTGCTGGTGTCCGACGAGCTGCTCGAGGTCCCGGCCCACGGTGCGCTCGAGCGCGAGGTGGTACAGGCTCCCGGGGACGGCGGCGTTCTCGACGAGGGTCCCGTCGACGTCCCAGAGGACGATGGTGCCGACGACGCTGTCGGCGCTGGGTTCCGGGTCCGTGCTCCCGGAGGTGGTGCTGTCGTGCATGGGACCATCATGGCGACCCCGTTCCGGCCGCGCGACCGGTGGTGTGACCCGGGGACGGCGGCAGGGTGGGACAATGGAGTCCGTGCCCAGCGCCCTGCCGATCGCCGATCCCGCCCCCGCGGACGGCCTGATCGTCCCCTCGGCGGACGCGGGAGGCGTCCCGTTCGGCGTCTACGTGCACGTGCCGTTCTGCCGTGTCCGCTGCGGGTACTGCGACTTCAACACCTACACCGCGTCGGAGCTGCGGGGCGTCCGGCGCGACGACTACGCGGGTCACGCGGTCCAGGAGATCCGGTTCGCGGCGTCCGTCCTCGACCGGTCGGGCGTCGCGCGTCGGCCGGTGTCCACGGTGTTCTTCGGCGGTGGGACCCCGACGATGCTGCCGGCGGACGACCTCGTGATGATCCTCCGTGCGATCGACGACACCTGGGGGATCCTCCCGGGTGCCGAGGTCACGACCGAGGCGAACCCGGACTCGGTCGACGCGGAGTCCCTGGCGACGCTGCGCCGCGGCGGGTTCTCGCGCGTGAGCTTCGGCATGCAGTCCGCGGTGCCCCACGTGCTCGCCACGCTCGACCGGACGCACGACCCGGAGCGGGTCCCGCTCGTGGTGGACGCGGCGCGGGCGGAGGGGCTCGACGTCAGCCTCGACCTCATCTACTCGACGCCGGGGGAGTCACTCGACGACTGGCGCCGTTCGCTCGACGCGGCGATCGGGTACGGGCCGGACCACCTGTCGGCCTACGCGCTCATCGTCGAGGACGGCACGGCCATGGGGCGTGCCGTCGCAAAGGGGCTCCTGCCGGCGCCGGACGACGACCTGGCCGCCGACATGTACGAGGAGGCCGACGCGCGTCTCGGCGCCGCCGGGTACAGCTGGTACGAGGTCTCGAACTGGGCCCGCGGTGCCGAGCACGCGAGCCGCCACAACCTGTCCTACTGGAAGGGCCACGACTGGTGGGGGGTGGGTCCGGGCGCGCACTCGGCCGTCGCCGGCACCCGATGGTGGAACGTCAAGCACCCGGCCGCGTACGCCGCGCGCGTGCTCGGGGGCGACTCACCGGCGGCCGGCCGCGAGACGCTCGACGACGAGACCCGGTACGTCGAGCGCGTCCTGCTCGCTGCGCGCGTGCGCGGCGAGCTGGCCACCGCGGAGCTCCGTCCCGAGGCGCGTGGGCGCGTCGCCGGGCTCATCGCGCGCGGACTCGTCGACGGCCGCGCCGCCCTGTCCGGGAGGCTCGACCTCACGCTGCGCGGGCGCCTCCTGGCCGACGCCGTGGTGCGGGAGCTGTTGGACTGACGGAGCGCCGGGGGAGCGGCGGGCTGCTGGCGGGCCTCCCGGCCGTGTCCGCGGGCAGGTGACCGACGGTGGTCGTCAGGCGCGGACGAACTCGATGCTCAGCGGGTAGCGGTAGAACTGCCCGGCGTTGGCGCGCACGGCCGCGATGACGCCGAACACGACCTGGATCACGGCGACGGCGAACAGGACGAGGACGCCGATGCCGAGCCACGACGTGATGACGCCGACCGCGTACGCGATCGCCATCGTGATGTGGAAGTTCAACGCGACCCGCGTGTGCTCGCGGACGAACGGTCCCCGGTCGCGCAGCACGAGGTACCCGACCAGCGGGACGACGAACTGGAAGAAGATCCCGCCGACGTGCACGAGGGTCGCCCAGAGGCGCTGGTCCTCGGGGCGCATCGGCTGCGGTGGCTGGTAGTGCCCCCACTGCTGTCCCCACTGCGGGTCCGGCTGCTGTCCGTAGGGCGGCGTCGTGCTCATGCCGGAAGCGTAACGGCTCGCTGTGACCGGTTCGAGGCCCAGGCGCTCCGCGGTTCGGCGTAGGATCAGCAGTCGGACCCGGAGAGTGCCAGCCCCGTGGCACAGCGGACGGTGCGAGCACCGCTGGACCCTCCGGACGCACATCGCGCACGAGCGGCAGGAGGGAGGGCGCGTCATGGTGTCGGAACGCAGTCTCGAGGTGCTCAAGGCGATCGTGCGCGACTACGTCGCGTCCCGCGAGCCCGTCGGATCCCGCTCCATCGTCGAGCGGCACGCCTTCGGGGTGTCGTCGGCGACGATCCGGAACGACATGGCCGCCCTCGAGGAAGAACAGCTCATCGTCGCCCCGCACACGTCGTCGGGGCGGGTGCCGACCGACAAGGGCTACCGGGTGTTCGTCAACCACCTGACGGAGGCCCGTCCGCTGTCGAGCGCGCAACGGCACGCGATCGAGACCTTCCTCGGGCGGTCGAACGACCTCGACGAGGTCCTCGGTCGCACGGTGCGTCTGCTGAGCCAGCTCACGAACCAGGTCGCGCTCGTGCAGTACCCCTCGATGATCCGCGCGCGGGTCCGGCACGTCGAATTCGTCCGGCTCAGTGAGACCCGGTTCATGAGCGTGCTCATCACGGACACCGCACGCGTCGAGCAGCGCATCCTCGAGACCGATCTCCGCGTCGAGGACGACGCCCTCACCGAACTCCGCGCCGTGCTCGGCTCCGCGGCCGTCGGGCTGCTGCTGCAGGACGTCCCCCGGGTGCTGCTCGGCATCCCCGAACGCGTGCGCCCCGAGCTGCAGGGGCTCGCCGCCGTCGTGGTCGCGGCACTCGTCGAGCAGGTCCGCGCGAACCGCCAGGACCGGCTCGTCATGGCGGGTGCGGCGAACCTCGCGAAGAGCGAGGACGACTTCGCCGGCGGTCTGTTCCCCGTGCTCGAGGCGATCGAGGAACAGGTGACCCTGCTCCGGCTCTTCGGCGAGATGCAGCTCGACGCGGTCGCCGTCGCCGCGAGCATCGGCGAGGAGAACGCCGCGTACCTCGGCACCGCCGGGGGACTCGACGCGACGAGCATCGTGGCCGGTGGGTACACCGCGGCCGGGGGCGAGGTCGCCCGGCTCGGCGTGCTCGGCCCGACCCGCATGGACTACGGCACGAACATGGCCGCCGTCCGGGCGGTGGCCAGGTACCTCTCGGGGCTCCTGGCCGACAATTGACCATCCGTCCGGACCGCCGGTCGTCCCGGACCGGGACCACCGAGCGGCGGACGCCGACCACTCCGACAGACTGAGGTGCTGTGGCAGACCACTACGAGGTCCTCGGCGTCGCACGCGACGCCGCCGACGCGGACATCAAGAAGGCGTACCGACGCCTGGCCCGGGAACTCCACCCGGACGTCAACCCGAGCCCGGAGGCGGCAGAGCGGTTCAAGGACGTCACCCACGCCTACGACGTCCTCAGCGACCCGGAGCAGCGGCGCCGCTACGACGCCGGTCCGCAGGACGGCACCTTCGGCGGCGGAGCCGGTGGCTTCGGCGACATCTTCGACGCCTTCTTCGGTGGTGGCGGTGGCGGATTCGGTGCGCGCGGCACCGGGCCGCGGTCGCGCGCCGAGCGTGGCCAGGACGCCCTGCTGCGTGTCGAGGTCGACCTCGAGGAGGTCGTGTTCGGCACGCACAAGGACATCGAGGTCGACACGGCCGTGCTGTGCGAGACCTGCGGCGGCTCGTGCAGCGCGCCCGGGACCCACCCGGTGACCTGCGACATCTGCGGGGGCACCGGGCACGTGCAACGGACCGTCCGGTCGCTCCTCGGCAACGTGGTCACGAGCGCGCCCTGCGGCACCTGCCGCGGGTACGGGACCGTGATCCCGAACCCGTGCCCGACCTGCCAGGGCCAGGGCCGCGTTCGCGCCCGCCGGACGCTCCCCGTCGACATCCCCGCGGGCGTCGACTCCGGTCTGCGGCTGCAGATGCCCGGTCAGGGCGAGGTCGGGCCGGCGGGCGGACCCTCGGGCGACCTGTACCTCGAGGTCAAGGTGCGGCACCACGACGTGTACAGCCGCGACGGCGACGACCTCCTCGCGACACTCGAGGTGCAGATGACCGACGCGATCCTCGGCACGACGACGACCATCGACGGGCTCGACGGGCCGGTCGAGCTCGAGATCCGGCCGGGGGTGCAGAGCGCCGACATCCTGACGATCAAGGACCGCGGGGTGACGCGACTGCGCGGTGGGGGTCGGGGCGACCTGCGCGTCGGCGTCCAGGTCGTCACGCCGACGAAGCTCTCGCACAAGGAACGCGGTCTCGTCGAACAACTCGCCAAGTCCCGGAAGGCGCCGGCGCCGCAGCTCGCCCGGTTCCAGCAGGGGCTCTTCGGCAAGCTCCGTGACCGCTTCTTCACCTTCTGATCCGTGGCGTCCCTGTACCTGGTCGACGACCTCGCCGGCGTCCGGCCCGGCGACGTCGTGTCGCTCGACGGCGCCGAGGGTCGGCACGCCGTCACGGTCGCGCGGATCCGCCAGGGCGAGGCGCTGCGGATCGGGGACGGCCGGGGCACCGTCGTCAGCGGCGCGGTGGCGGAGGTCGGCCGCGACGCGCTGACGCTCGCGGTCCGGTCCGTGGACGTCGAACCGGAAGGCTCGCCACGGCTCGTGCTCGTCCAGGCACTCGCGAAGGGCGGCCGTGACGAGATGGCGGTCCAGGCGGCGACCGAGATCGGCGTCGACGGCGTGGTGCCCTGGTCGGCTGCACGGAGCGTGTCCCGCTGGGAGGGTCCGAAGACCGAGAAGGGCCGTGCCCGCTGGGGCGCGATCGTCCGCGAGGCCGCGAAACAGTCGCTCCGGGCCCGGGTCCCCGACGTCGGACCGCTCGTCACGACCGCGACCCTGGCCGACGGGGCGGGCCTCCCGCCCTCGACGACGGTCCTCGTGCTCGATCCGCTCGCGGAGCAGCCGCTCAGTTCGGTGGCCGTTCCCGAGGGCGCGGGGGCGATCGCACTCGTCGTCGGTCCCGAGGGCGGCATCGCGGACACCGAGTTCGACCGCCTCACCGACGCGGGCGCCACGCGGGTCCGGCTCGGTGCGTCGGTCCTCCGCACGAGCACCGCGGGGCCCGCGGCGCTCGCCGTGCTCCAGGCGCGGCTCGGCCGCTGGTGACGGCTGCCACCGTCGGGGCGCCCGGCGCAGCGCAAGCCCAGCGCGAACAGCTCGGAACGGTGTCGCCAGCACGCCCTACGATGGAGCGATGAGCACCTCGCCGAGCGTCTTCTCGCGGATCGTCGCGCGCGAGATCCCCGCCACCGTCGTCGCCGAGGACGACCGCCTCATCGCGATCGAGGACATCGCTCCGAAGGCGCCCGTCCACGTGCTCGTCGTCCCGAAGACCGAGCAGTACGCCACCGTGGCGGAGCTCGCGGCCGGCGACCCGTCGCTGCTCGCGGACCTCGTCGCGATGGCCCAGCGGGTCGCCGACGAGCGTGCGGGGGGCCAGTTCCGTCTCGTGTTCAACTCCGGTGCGTCCGCCGGACAGACCGTGTTCCACGTCCACGCCCACGTCCTCGCGGGCGACCTCCAGGAAGGCACCCTTGCCGGTTAGCAGCACCGCACACCCCGCATCCTCGTCCGACGAGCCCGAGGTCACCGTCGACCTCGCCGTGGACGGCATCGCCATGGTGCAACTCCTCGGGCCGCAGGACCGCCTGCTCCGCACGGTCGAGCGGCAGTACCCGACCGTCCGCGTGCTGGTCCGCGGCAACGAGGTCAGCCTCACCGGTCCGGAGCGCGACGTCGCACACGCCCGTGTCCTCGTCGACGAGCTCATCACCATGGTGCGTCGCGGCCAGGACATCGGACAGGCGGACGTCGCCACCTCCGCCCGCGTCATCGAGGACGACCGCCGGCCGACCGACCTGTTCGGCACCCCCATCGTGCAGAGCCGCGGCAAGTCCGTCCGGCCCAAGACGGACGGCCAGCGTGCCTACGTCGACGCGATCGACGAGAACACGATCACGTTCGGCATCGGACCGGCCGGCACGGGCAAGACCTACCTCGCCATGGCGAAGGCCGTGCAGGCGCTGCAGCGACGTGAGGTCAACCGGATCATCCTGACCCGCCCGGCGGTGGAGGCCGGTGAGAAGCTCGGGTTCCTGCCCGGCACGCTCACCGACAAGATCGACCCGTACCTCCGGCCGCTGTACGACGCCCTCAACGAGATGATGGACCCCGAGCTGGTCCCGAAGCTCCTGGCGTCCGGCACGGTCGAGGTCGCACCGCTCGCGTACATGCGTGGTCGCACGCTCAACGACTCGTTCGTGGTCCTCGACGAGGCGCAGAACACGACGCCCGAGCAGATGAAGATGTTCCTCACCCGGCTCGGCTTCGGCTCGAAGATGGTCGTCACCGGCGACATCACGCAGGTCGACCTGCCCGCGCAGGTGAGCGGTCTGCGGCTCGTGACCCAGATCCTCGACCAGGTCGACGACATCCACTTCGCGCGCCTGACGAGTGACGACGTCGTCCGTCACACGCTCGTCGGCCGCATCGTGGACGCCTACTCGCGCTACGACGAGGAGCGCCTCGCCGAGCAGGCGGGCGACCGACCGGGCGGTCGTGGCACTCCGTACCGGGGCAACCCCGACGGGACGAACCGCTCGGAGCGCCGTGGGCGATCGCCGCAGGACCGCCAGCAGAGCCCGTACCCGACCAGCGCCCGAGGAGGCAGCCGGTGAGCATCGAGCTGAACAACGAGTCCGGCGTCGAGGTCGACGAGGACGCCGTCCAACGTCTCGCGGCCTTCGCGCTCGACGCCATGCACGTCCACGCCGACGCCGAGCTCGCGATCGTGCTCGTGGACGAGGGCGCGATGGAACAGCTGCACGTCCAGTGGATGGACGAGCCCGGCCCGACCGACGTCCTGAGCTTCCCGATGGACGAACTCCGTCCGGGCACCGAGGACGACCCGACACCTCCCGGACTCCTCGGCGACATCGTGTTGTGTCCCCAGGTCGCGGCGGAGCAGGCGCGGACGGCCGGTCACTCGACGCTCGACGAACTCCTCCTCCTCACCTGCCACGGTGTGCTGCACCTGCTCGGCTTCGACCACGCCGAGCCGGACGAGAAGGCCGAGATGTTCGGGTTGCAGGGCGAGATCCTCAGCGCCTTCGCGGCGCAGCGTCGAGGCCGGTGACCCCGGTGCTCCTGGTCGCCGTGCTGCTCGCGGTGGCGGCCGCACTGGTCGTGCTCGGCGGTCTGCTCGCCGCCTCGGACGCCGCGTTGTCGGTGATGTCCCGAGCGGACCTCGACGAGATCGCCGAGCACAGCCGGTACCGCCGGGCCGTCGAGGCCGTCTCCGACGACCCGGGAGCGCACCTCAACGCCCTCAACTTCTTCCGCGTCCTCGCCGAGACGGCGGCGGCCGTGCTCGTCACGGTCGCGCTCGTGCGCGTCTTCGCGGTCTGGTGGGTCGCGCTGCTCGTCTCGGCGGCGGTCATGACGGCCGTCTCCTTCGTCCTCGTGGGGTCGAGTCCGCGGAGCGTCGGCCGTGCCCACGCCGGCCAGCTCATCGCGTGGACGGGCGGCCTCGTGCACGCGGTCCGCATCGTGCTCGGGCCGCTCGCGACCGTCCTCGTCGCGATCGGCGACCGCGTGACCCCGGGGCGGAGCGGAGGGTCGAGCGTCGCGACGGAGGAGCAGCTGCTCAGCATCGTCGACGAGGCGGCCGAGAGCAACGTGCTCGAGGCGGACGACCGCGAGCTCATCCACTCGGTGTTCGAGTTCAGCGACACGCTCGTCCGCGAGGTCATGGTCCCACGCACGGACATGACGACCGTCGACGTCGACGACACCCTCGCCACCGTGATGGAGCGGTCGCTGCGGTCGGGGGTGTCCCGCATGCCCGTCATCGGTCGTGACAGCGACGACGTCCTCGGGGTCGTCCACCTGCGCGACGTCGCCCGCGCCCTGTACGAGCGCGCGGGATCCGCCACCGCTGACGTCACGACCGTGTTGCGTCCCGCCGAGTTCGTGCCGGAGTCGAAACCGGCGGACGAGACCCTGCGGTTCATGCAGGCGGTGAAGAACCACCTGCTCCTCGTGGTGGACGAGTACGGCGGCGTCGCGGGACTCGTCACCATGGAGGACCTCATCGAGGAACTCGTGGGAGACATCTCGGACGAGTACGACCGCACCGTCGTGGACCGCACCGAGATCCGCCCGGGCGTCTGGCGCATCTCGGCACGGCTTCCGGTCGACGAGCTCGGCGACCTCTTCGGGATGGAGCTCGACGACGACGACGTCGACACGGCGGGTGGCCTGCTCGTCAAGGAGCTCGGCCAGCTGGCCACCGCGGGGGACACCGTCACGGTGTCCGGCGTCGAGCTCACCGCGGAACGGGTGGAAGGCCGACGTCGCGACCTGGTCACCCTGCTCGTCGAGCGGGCACCGACGCCGGACGACGCCCCGGCACTCGACGACGAACCGACCCCCACGACGACGGGACACCACACCGCATGACCACCACTGGATCCACCAGCGATACCGCCGGGACCCCCTTCCGGGCCGGGTTCGTCTCGTTCGTCGGCCGCCCGAACGTGGGCAAGTCGACCCTGACGAACGCCCTCGTCGGCGAGAAGGTCGCCATCACCTCCTCGAAGCCCCAGACCACCCGACGCGCGATCCGCGGCGTCGTGCACCGGCCCGACGGGCAGGTCGTCATCGTCGACACGCCCGGGGTCCACCGGCCCCGGACGCTGCTCGGGGAGCGCCTCAACGACCTCGTGCAGGCGACCCTCGGTGACGTCGACGTCATCGGGTTCTGCGTGCCCGCGAACGAGCCGATCGGTCCCGGCGACCGGTTCATCAACGCGCAGCTCGACGCCCACCCGCGCGCGCGCACGATCGCGATCGTCACGAAGACCGACCGCGCCTCACGTGAGCAGGTGGCGGCGCAACTGCTCGCGGTGTCCGAACTGCGCGACTGGGACGCGATCGTGCCGACGTCGGGGATCCGCGGCACCCAGCTCGACGAACTCCTGGACGAGGTCGTGCGGCTGCTGCCGGAGTCGCCCGCGCTCTACGACGCCGAGACCGTGACCGAGGAGACCGCGAGCGACCGCGTCGCCGAGCTCGTCCGCGAGGCCGCGCTCGAGGGCGTCCGCGACGAACTGCCGCACTCCCTCGCGGTGGTGATCGACGACATGGTCGAGCGGGACGACGAGGACGACGACACGCTCGACGTGTACGTGAACCTCTTCGTCGAGCGGGACAGTCAGAAGGCGATCGTCATCGGGCGCGGGGGTGAACGCCTGCGGGACGTCGGCTCCCGGGCGCGCGCGGAGATCGAGCGGCTCCTCGGGCGACACGTCTACTTGAACATCCGGGTGAAGGTCGCCAAGGAGTGGCAGCGCGACCCCAAGCAGCTCGGTCGTCTCGGGTTCTGATCGCCAGTCCGGCGTCATCCGATCGGATGACGCCGGGGCGCCTCGCGGGGGACTTCCCGGACGACGGCTGCGTGGGGCCGGTCAGCGGCCGTAGCGTTGTCGGCGTGTTCCGGACCATGCTGCGCAGCCAGATGGCGTTCGACGTCGTGCTGGCGCTCGTCGCGGCGGTCGTCGCGGTCCTGGGCGGCGACCGGTGGTCGGGTCTGACCTGGCTGCTCGGCGGGTTGTTCGGACTCGCCCTGGCGCTCCGACGACTCGCGCCCGGGCGTGGGCTCGCCATCGCGTGGGTGGGCGCACTCGTCCAGATGTACGTCAGCGCGAACGTCGCCGTCGCCGACCTCATGATCCCCGGCGTGCTCTACGGGACGGCCCTCTACGGCTCACCCCGGGTGCGTCGGTTCGGCCTCACGTCGGCGCTGGTGGGGTCCGTGGTCGGCGCGCTGTACCTGACGGTCAAGGAGTACCTCCAGCGATACGACCTCGTCGGTTCGCTCATCGAGCACCCCACGCAGCTCGTGCGCGAGGCGGCGCAGGGCGCGGGCTACTTCGTCGTCATCGTGGCGTTGCTCGTCCTGCCGTGGCTCGCGGGCGCGGTGGCCCGCGCCCGCGGCGTGGCGCGCGTCAGTCTCGAGGCCCAACTCCTCGCCGAGCGCGACGCGGCCCGTTCGGACCGAGCCGTGGCGGTCGAGCAGGAACGGGTGCGCATCGCCCGCGAGATGCACGACATCGTGGCGCACTCGCTCGCGGTCGTGATCGCGCAGGCCGACGGCGCCCGCTACGCGATGCGGTCCTCCCCGGAGAGCGCGGACGCCGCGCTGGCGACGATCGGCGCGACCGCCCGCCGTGCCCTCGGCGACGTCCGTGAGCTCCTCGGCGCACTGCGGCACGACGAGGCGCCGGGTCCGACGCCGGCCCTCGACGACATCGAGCAGCTCGTGCGGGACATGCGGCAGGTTGGCCTGGACGTCCAGGTCGAGCGCGCGGGCGAACCCGAGCACCTGCCCACCACATCGCAGCTCGCCGTCTACCGCGTCGTGCAAGAGGGCCTGACGAACGCGTTGAAGCACGGCGACCGGAGCGGACCCGTCCGACTCGCGCTGCGGTACGCTCCCGACCACGTCGAGGTCGCCGTGGCGAACCGGCTCCCGCCCGAGGGCCACGGCGGCCAGGGCGTCGGGCACGGTCTGGTCGGGATGCGGGAGCGCGCGGCGCTGTCCGGCGGGACGATGTCCGCGGGGCCGACCAACGGTGAGTTCCGGGTGGCCGTCCGGCTGCCCACCGCCGGGAGCACCGGGGCCGTCCCGCTGCCCCGACATGGCCGAGAGGAAGGCGCACGATGACCGCACCGATCCGGGTCGCTCTGGTCGACGACCAGGCGCTGTTCCGCACGGGCATCACGATGCTCGTCGAGTCGCAGCCCGACCTGCTGTTCGTCGGTGAGGCGGGCGACGGCGCCGCCGGGGTCGAGCTCGTCCGACGGACGCGGCCCGACGTCGTGCTCATGGACGTCCGGATGCCGGTCATGGACGGCATCACGGCGACCGCCCGCATCGTCGAGGCGCGTGCCGAGGGTGCCGGCCCGCAGGTGCTCGTGCTCACGACCTTCGACTTCGACGAGGCGGCGGCGCGGGCGATCCGTGCCGGTGCGAGCGGCTTCGTGCTCAAGGACGCCGACCCGGAGTTCCTGCTCGCGGCGATCCGGACCGTGCACGCAGGAACGACGGTGTTCGCGGCGGCGGCCACGCGCGACCTGTTGCGCCGGTTCCAGGAACGGTCCGCCCCGCCGGCACCTCCGGCTGCCTTCGCCGACCTGACCCCGCGGGAACGCGAGGTCTTCGACCTCGCCGCGCGTGGGTTGAGCAACGCGGAGATCGCCCGGCACGAGTTCGTCAGCGAGGCGACCGTGAAGACCCACGTCTCCCGTGTCCTCGGGAAGCTCGGGCTCCGCGACCGCGTGCGCCTCGTCGTGTTCGCGCACGAGCACGGCCTGGTCCCTCGAGAGCCGTCGGATCAGCCGCGAGGATGACGGGCGCGCGCCGCGGGACGGACGCGCGCCGGGCCTCCCGGCCGCCAGGCTCGGAGGCATGAACGAACCGATCATCCGTCTGGAACACGTCCGGAAGCAGTACGGCAGCGACGGCCGCGCGGTGGTCGCGCTCGACGACGTCAGCGTCACGATCGCCGCTGGTGCGTTCACGGCGGTGATGGGTCCCTCGGGCTCCGGCAAGTCGACGTTGATGCACGTCGCCGCGGGCCTCGACTCGGTCTCGAGTGGCCGGGTCGTGGTGGACGGCACCGACCTCACGACCCTCGACGACCGCGGACTCACCGACCTGCGCCGACGCCGCCTCGGGTTCGTGTTCCAGTCCTTCAACCTCGTCCCCACGCTCGACGTCCTCGAGAACATCGAGCTGCCGTTCCTGCTCGGAGGCCGCCGTCCGACCGCCGAGGAGCGGGACTTCATCGACCACCTCGTCGGTCGCCTCGGCCTGGCGGATCGACTCGACCACCGACCCCACGAGCTGTCGGGCGGCCAGCAGCAGCGCGTGGCGATCGCGCGCGCGCTCGCCACCCGTCCCGCCGTCGTCGTCGCGGACGAGCCGACCGGAGCCCTCGATTCCCGCACCGGGAGGGACGTCCTCGCGATCCTCCGCGGTGCCGTCGGCGAGTGGGGACAGAGCGTCGTCATGGTGACGCACGACGCCGTCGCGGCCGCCAACGCGGACCGCATCCTGTTCCTCGCCGACGGACGGGTGGTCGGGGACCGGCCGTCCATGACGCCGGCGGAGATCTCGACGACGATGCTCGGGATGGAGGCCGCGGCATGAGCTCGACCAGCGGTACGGACGCGGTCACCGCGTCCCGGACCCCACGGCCGCTCCGACGCGCGACCCGACGGCCGACGGCTCGAGGACTCGACACGCTGCGCGCCTTCCGCCCGACGCTGCTCGTCGCGGCGCTCGCCTCGATGTTCGGGACGGTGCTCGTCATCACGCCCGGTGTGGTCGCCGACGCACTGCGCGCCATCGGGCTCGAGGACGTCGGCTCGGTCCAGGCGGTGCTGTCGGTGGTCGGGTGGGTGTTCCTCGCGGTCGCCGTCTACGTCGGCTCGATCGTCACCGCGAACACCTGCAGCACGATCATCGCCGGGCAGACGCGGGTCCTCGCCCTGCAGCGGCTCGTCGGGGCGACCGGGGCGGCCCTCCGGCGCGGCATCGGTCGGTCGGGGGTCCTGGTCGGCGTGGTGGGAGCGCTCCTCGGCGGTGTCCTGGGCGTGGGGGTCGCCGCCGTCGTCGTCGCGATGCTGCGTGCCCGACACTTCCTGCCGGACACCACGTACGACCTCGTGCCCGCGGGCATCGTGCTCCCGGTCGGCGCGGTGGTCGTCGCGACCTGGGCGGCGTTCCGGGCGGGGAGCCGGCGCGTGCTCGCCGTGACGCCCCTGCAGGCGCTGTCGAACACGGTCGAACCCACCGCCGCCGACCTCCGCGCCGGTCGTGGTCGCCGCGCGGTCGCGATCACGCTGCTCGTCGTGGGCGCGGCGTCCATGCTCCTCGCCGTCGCGCTCGGCGGCGTCACCGTGCTCGCCGTGCTGCCGGGCACCTTCGGCGCGTTCGTCTCGTTCTCGGGCGTCGTCGTCGGAGCACCGCTCGTCATGCCGCCGGTCCTCGCGCTGGCCGGACGGATCGGATCCCGTGACCCGGTCGTGTTGCTCGCGGGGCGGAACGCGCTCCGCGCCCCGGGACGCACCGCACGTGCGGTGATCGGACTCGTGATCGGCGTGACGCTGCTCGTCACGTTCGCGGTCGCGCTCGGGATCCTCCAGCACGTCTCGGCGCTCTCGGTGCGGGAACTCGGTGGCGGCTCGGCGGCGTCCGCGGCGACCATCCGCTCCGAGGACCACTTCTTCGCCCAGCTCAACGCGGTCGTCAGCGCACTCGTCGGGTTCTCCGGCGTCCTCGCCGCGGTGGGTGTCGTCAACGCCCTGGCGCTCGGGGTCGTGCAGCGGCGCCGCGAGCTCGGCCTCCTCCGCGTGCTCGGCCTGACCGCGTCACAGGTCCGGCGCATGATCGTGACCGAGGCCGTCCAGATGGTCACTGCCGCCGTCGTCACCGGTCTGGTGCTCGGCGTCGTCTACGGCTGGCTGGCGGCGCGGACGCTGCTCGGAACGCTGCACTTCCCGCTGACGCCCGTCCTGCCACCGGTGACCGTGGCGGTGGTGGTGGGCGGCGCGCTCCTCCTCGCCGTCGTGGCGACCGTCGCTCCGGTGCGTCGGGCGATGCGGGTGACCCCGCGTGAGGCCCTCGCGGTCGACTGAGGGGTGCGGGCCTCCGCAGCGGCCACCTGGGCGTCATCGCCCACGGTGGCCGTTGCGGTGCTACCGTGGGTGCCGATGCACGCTGCACTCCTCCTCCTTCGCCGCCGCGACGAGGCCTGACCACCGGCCCCCCTCGTCGCGGAGTCCGTCGTCGGCCGACACGAGACCAGCAACGAAGCGAGTGACCACCATGCAGAACACGCAGCGCCCCTCCGGGATGCCGATCCACAAGTACGTCCCCTTCTCCGAGCAGATCACGGTCGACCTGCCGCACCGCACCTGGCCGACGAAGCAGATCACCGAGGCACCCCGCTGGTGCGCGGTCGACCTGCGTGACGGCAACCAGGCCCTCATCGACCCGATGGACGCCGACCGCAAGCGGGCGATGTTCGACCTGCTCGTGCGCATGGGCTACAAGGAGATCGAGGTCGGGTTCCCCAGCGCCTCGCAGACCGACTTCGACTTCGTCCGCAGTCTGATCGACGAAGGCGCGATCCCGGACGACGTGACGATCCAGGTCCTGACGCAGGCCCGCGAGCACCTCATCGCCCGCACGTACGAGGCGATCGACGGGGCGAAGCAGGCCATCGTCCACCTGTACAACTCGACGAGCGTCGTCCAGCGTGACGTCGTCTTCCGGACCGACGTGCAGGGGGTCGTCGACATCGCGCTCGAGGGCGCCCGGATGTGCAAGGCGGCCGAGGCCACGCTCCGTCACGGCACCACGGTGTACTACGAGTACTCGCCGGAGTCGTACACGGGCACCGAGCTCGAGGTCGCGCTGCGCATCTGCAACGAGGTGCTCGAGGTCCTCGAGCCGACACCGGAGCGCAAGGTCGTCATCAACCTGCCCGCCACCGTCGAGATGGCGACGCCGAACGTCTACGCCGACTCGATCGAGTGGATGTCGCGGCACCTGAACCACCGGCAGAACGTGATCCTGTCGCTCCACCCGCACAACGACCGCGGCACCGCCGTCGCCGCGGCCGAGCTCGGGTACATGGCCGGCGCCGACCGGATCGAGGGCTGCCTGTTCGGCAACGGGGAGCGGACGGGCAACGTGGACCTCGTCGCGCTCGGCATGAACCTGTTCACGCAGGGCATCGACCCGATGATCGACTTCTCGGACATCGACCAGGTCAAGCGCACGGTCGAGTACTGCAACCAGCTGCCCGTGCCCGAGCGACAGCCCTGGGCGGGCGACCTCGTGTACACCGCGTTCAGCGGGTCGCACCAGGACGCCATCAAGAAGGGGCTCGAGGCCATGACGGCCCGGGCCGAGGCAGCGGGCAGCAGCGTCGACGACATGGTCTGGGCGGTGCCGTACCTGCCCGTCGACCCGAAGGACATCGGCCGGAGCTACGAAGCGGTCATCCGCGTGAACTCCCAGTCCGGCAAGGGTGGTGTCGCGTACCTGCTCAAGCAGGACCACGCCCTGGACCTGCCGCGCAGGCTGCAGATCGAGTTCTCCGGCGTGGTGCAGCGGCGGACCGATGCCGAGGGCGGCGAGTTCACGTCCGAGGCGATCTGGGAGCTGTTCAGCGACGAGTACCTGCCGGCGCCCGCCGAGGACGACAAGTGGGGCCGCTACGAGCTCACGAAGACGGCGACGTCGAGCGACTTCGGTGGGACGACGCAGCTCACCGTGACGATGCGCGTCGACGACGGCGGGGTGGACGCCCAGGCGATCGGGACCGGCCCGATCGACGCGTTCATCCGGATCCTCGCCGACCAGGGCGTCGCGGTGACGCTGTACGACTACGTCGAGCACACCATGAGCGCCTCCGGTGACGCCAAGGCCGCCGCGTACGTCGAGCTCGACGTCGATGGCTCCCGCCTGTGGGGCGTCGGCATCGACGCCGACATCGCGACCGCCTCGCTCAAGGCGATCGTGTCGGCCGTCAACCGCGCGGTGCGCGCCGGTGCCGTCGCCGGGGAGGCCGTGCTCGCGTCCGCCTGAGGCCCTGCGTCGGCGCCGTCGGAGGCCCTGCGCCAGCGCGCGGTCGGAGGCCCGTGGGATCATGGTTCGGTGCCCCTGTACCGTGACGAGTGCGTCGTCCTCCGCACCCACAAGCTGGGTGAGGCGGACCGCATCGTCACGATGCTAAGCCGGCAGCACGGCAAGGTCCGCGCCGTGGCGAAGGGCGTCCGGCGCACCGCGAGCAAGTTCGGTGCGCGCCTCGAGCCGTTCATGGTCGTCGACGCGCAGTTCTACGAGGGCCGATCGCTCGACATCGTGACGCAGGCCGAGTCGATCGGGTCGTACGGGGCGCAGATCGTCGCCGACTACGGCAGCTACACGGCCGCGAGCGCCATGGTCGAGACCGCCGACCGGCTGAGCGACGCCGATGCGGGCCTGCAGCAGTACCTGCTCCTCGTCGGGGCGCTCCGGTCGCTGTCCCGGCAGGAGCACGCGTCGAGCCTGACCCTCGACTCGTACCTGCTCCGCGCGATGAGCATCGCGGGATGGGCCCCGAGCTTCCGGGACTGCGCCGTCACCGGCGATCCCGGCCCGCACTCGGCGTTCGTCGTGCAGCTCGGCGGGGTCGTCGCGGACCGCGCGGCGCCGCCGGGCTCCCCACGACTCGATCCGGTGACGCTCGGCCTGCTCGGTGCGCTGCTCGCCGGGGACTGGGCGACGGCCGACGCGGCGGACGAGCGGACGCGCTCCCGGGCCTCCGGCGTGGTCGCGGCGTACGCGCAGTGGCACCTGGAACGATCGTTGCGCTCCCTCCCGCACGTCGACCGGAGCGAGCACCCCGTTCCGGTGACCCCCGGACCGACCGCAGGACGAGCAGAAGGAACCCCGAGCGCATGAGCCCCCGCCGATCCGTGCCAGCGGAACCGTTCCGACCGCTGGACTGGACCGGTGAACAGCCGCCGTCCCTCCCGGCCGGCGCGGTCCCGGAACACGTCGCCGTCGTCATGGACGGCAACGGGCGATGGGCGAACGAGCGCGGCCTGACGCGCATCGAGGGGCACCGCGCAGGCGAGGCGTCGCTGCTCGACGTCGTCGCGGGTGCGGTCCAGATCGGCGTGAAGCACCTGTCGGCGTACGCGTTCTCGACCGAGAACTGGAAGCGCTCGCCGGACGAGGTGCGGTTCCTCATGGGGTTCAACCGCGAGGTCCTGCACCGCCGTCGAGACCAGCTGAACGAGTGGGGCGTCCGCGTGCGCTGGGCCGGACGCAAGCCGCGGCTGTGGCGGAGCGTCATCGACGAGCTGCAGTACGCCGAACAGATGACGGCCGGCAACGACACGCTCACGCTGACGATGTGCGTCAACTACGGCGGCCGCACCGAGATCGCCGACGCCGTCCGGAGCATCGCCGACGACGTGGCCGCGGGTCGGATGCGGCCCGCCCAGGTCACGGAGAAGGCGATCGCCCGACGGCTCTACACGCCGGAGATGCCCGACGTCGACCTGTTCGTCCGGAGCTCGGGGGAGCAGCGGACGAGCAACTTCCTGCTCTGGCAGTCGGCGTACGCCGAGATGGTGTTCCTCGACCGCCTGTGGCCCGACTTCCGCAGGCAGGACCTCTGGGACGCGATCCAGCTGTACGCCTCGCGGGACCGACGGTTCGGCGGGGCCGTGGACGCGCCGACGCCGCGCCCCTGAGCGTCGCAGGGATCGCGGGCGGCCCGCAGCCAGCCGGCCCGCAGCCAGCCTGTCCGCAGCCAGCCGGTCCGCAGCCAGCCGGTCCGCAGCCAGCCGGTCCGCGGCCGGCCCGCTGCCAGCCGGTCCCGTGGCGAGCCGCGGAACCGGCCGGCAGCAGCGGCGCGACCGTCAGACGACGGTCGAGCGGTACCCGGACGCGACGAGCTGTCCGCCGCGCAGGGTGAGGACGGCGCTCGAGTGCTCGCTGCCGTCGGCGTCGTCCTTGCCCGGCGCGGGTCCGGTCCACGCGACGTCGATCGTGGCGCCCGAGACGACCGTGCTGTGCAGGGACACGACGTTGTGGGAAAGCTGCTCGGGCGCGTAGACGGACACGAACTGCAGGCTGGTCCCGCTCGTCCACCGCCAGACGCCGACGACCTCGGGCCACGGGACCCCGCCTGCGTCGCAGTACAGACCCGCGACGACGTCGTGGCTGCCGGCGCCCTCGAGTGACCCGACGCTGGTGAGCGCCGCCTCGGAGCGCCCCTCGCCCACGAGGGAGGACAGGGCGACCGTCCCCGCGTGCGCGGGCTGGGCGGGCAGTCGACCGTGCACGAGCCGCCCCGCGGTGTGCCCGCAGAGCGCCGGCACCGGAGCGTCCTGCAGCATCGCGACGAGGGCATCGCTGCTCGGCATGCTCGCGGCCGGCGCCGCGCTCGGCGTGGTCGGTCTGCTGTTCGGTGTCGGCGAGCTCGTGGCGGTCGTTGCGGGTGTCGAGGCAGCGGTGGGCACGGCGCTCGCAGAGGACGTCGTCGTGGTGCGGTGCGCGACCGCGGTCCCGTCGGGTCGGGTGGTACCGGCGGTGCAGCCGGTGATCGCGAGGGCGGTGGTGACGCCGAGCGCGATCGTGGTCCCCCAAGCGAGCGCACGGCTGCTGCCGCCACGCACGCGGTGTGTTGTCATCGGATCTCGTCCTGTCGTTCGTGGTGTTTGTTGACTGATCGTCAGCTGGACACGACGGTACGCATTCCCCGACGACCTGGCGTACCGGTCCGGTCACGGTCCGCTCGGTGTCGGCTGTGGGCGCTGAGCGCCCGCACAGGCGGAGTGCCGCCGGTAGCATTGCCCGGTACGTCACCGCACCGGGCATCCAGCTCGGCGACCTCTGGAGCACCCTTTGGCACAGCCCTCCCGTCTCGACAACGTCATCGCCCTCGCGAAACGTCGTGGCTTCGTCTTCCAGTCCGGCGAGATCTACGGCGGATCGCGGTCGGCGTGGGACTACGGGCCCCTCGGCGTCGAGCTCAAGGAGAACATCAAGCGCCAGTGGTGGCAGCGGTTCGTCCGTGGCCGTGGGGACATGGTGGGCCTCGACTCCGCGGTGATCCTGCCCCGCAAGGTGTGGGAGGCCTCGGGTCACGTCGCGACCTTCACGGACCCGCTCGTCGAGTGCCTGCACTGCCACCACCGGTTCCGGCAGGACCACCTGGTGGAAGCGTTCGTCGCGAAGAAGGACCGGCAGCCCGAGGGCGGCATGGCCGAGATCGCCTGCCCGAACTGCGGCACGCGCGGCCAGTGGACCGAGCCGCAGAACTTCTCGGGGATGCTCAAGACCTACCTCGGGCCGGTCGACAACGAGGAGGGCCTGAACTTCCTCCGTCCGGAGACCGCGCAGGGCATCTTCGTCGACTTCGCGCAGGTCGTCACCACGAGCCGGATGAAGCCCCCGTTCGGCATCGGCCAGGTCGGCAAGGCGTTCCGCAACGAGATCACGCCCGGCAACTTCATCTTCCGCACGCGTGAGTTCGAGCAGATGGAGATCGAGTACTTCGTGCCCCCGGCCGAGGCCGCCGAGTGGTACGAGCGCTGGATCACGGACGCCGTCGCCTGGTACACCGACCTGGGCATCGACCCGGAGCACCTGCGTCGCTTCGACGTGCCGGACGGCGAGCGGGCGCACTACTCCGACGCCACCGCGGACATCGAGTACCGCTTCGGCTTCGTGTCGGGGGAGTGGGGCGAGCTCATGGGCGTCGCGAACCGCACCGACTTCGACCTGACGAACCACATCGACGCGTCGGGCCAGGACCTCCGGTACTTCGACCAGGCGTCCGGCGAGCGGTACACGCCGTACGTCATCGAACCGTCGTTCGGACTCACCCGCGCCCTCATGGCGTTCCTGCTCGACGCCTACCACGAGGACGAGGCCCCGAACGCCAAGGGCGGCGTCGACAAGCGCACGGTCCTGCGCCTGGACCCCCGTCTCGCCCCGGTCAAGGCCGCCGTGCTGCCGCTGTCGCGCAACGAGCAGCTGTCGCCCGTCGCGCGCGGCCTCGCCGACGACCTCCGACAGTTGTGGAACGTCGACTTCGACGACGCCGGTGCGATCGGCCGTCGGTACCGCCGGCACGACGAGATCGGCACCCCGTTCTGCATCACCGTCGACTTCGACACGCTCGAGGACCGCGCCGTCACCGTCCGCGAGCGCGACACGATGGGGCAGGAGCGCGTGGCGCTCGACCAGCTCCAGGGGTACCTCGGGTCACGCCTCGTCGGCGCGTAGTCGACCGGCCGCCCCGGCCCTCCCGACCGCGGGAATGCGGCCGGGAGGGCCGGGGTTGCGCCCGTCATGAGCGAAACCGTGAAGGTCGATGTCTGGTCCGACATCGCCTGCCCCTGGTGTTACATCGGCAAGCGCAGGTTCGAGGCGGGGGCGGCGGCCTTCACGGCCGGGTCCGCGGAGGCCACCGGGATCGAGATCGAGTACCACTCGTTCGAGCTCAGCCCGGACACCCCGGTCGACTTCGAGGGCAGCGAGGCGGAGTTCCTGGCGCGCCACAAGGGGCTGCCGGTCGCGCAGGCCCAGCAGATGATCGACACGGTGACGGGGATCGCGGCCGGGGTCGGCCTCGAGTACCACTACGACACGCTCCACCACACGAACACGGTGAAGGCGCACCAGGTGATCCACCTCGCCAAGACCAAGGGCCTGCAGCTGCCCATGGTCGAGCGCATGTTCGCCGCCTACTTCGTGGAGGGTCGCCACGTCGGGCACGACGACGACCTGGCGGACCTCGGTGCCGAGGTCGGTCTCGACCGTGACGAGGTCCTCGCCGTCCTCCGGGACGACGCGCAGCTCGACGCCGTGCGTGCCGACCAGGCGCAGGCGCAGGCGTTCGGCATCACGGGCGTCCCGTTCTTCGTCATCGACGGCAAGTACGGGGTGTCGGGTGCCCAGGACGCCGCGACGTTCACGCAGGTGCTCGAGCAGGTGGTCGCGATGCGGACCGCGGACGACGTCGCCGCGACGACGGCGCGAGCAGCTGACGACGCGGACGCCGACGCGGCGGTCGTCGCCGAGGGCGCACGATGAGCGCGCTGTCGGGTCTCGACGGACGGGAGGCGGTGCAGCGACCGGTCCCGCTCCTCCCGACTGGTGGCGGGCTGGTGGCGCTCGACCTGGCCGGAGGCGCGCCGGTCTGCGAGGGCGACGTCTGCTTCGTGCCGGGTGCCGAGGGCGCCTGGACCGAGGTCCCTGACTAGACCGCACACGCGCCATCACGGGCGCGAGATCGCAGTCGTTGCCGTTCTGGGCGCGGGACAGCGGCAACGACTGCGATCTCGGCGAACGGGGACGGCCGGCCGGGGCGGCCCGGGGCGGGCGGGGTCGGGGGCCGGGGCGGTCAGGAGCGCTGCGGTTCCTCGTCGGTGATGTCGGCGACGACGGCACCGTAGGCGGCGATGAGCGCGTCCGCGTCGACGAAGGCGCTCGCGCCGTGGCGACCGCTGCCCATCGCGATACGGCGGCCGGCGATCCGCTCGTCGGCGTACACGGGCCACGGCGTCGTGCTGCCGATCGGCGTGATCGTGCCGCGTTCGTAGCCGGTGGCCTCGAGCGCGGTACCCGCGTCGGGCATCGACAGCTTGTTGACACCGACGACCGCGCGGAGCTTCTTCCAGGCGATGCTGCGGCCGCCCGGCACGAGCGCGAACAGGTACCCGCCGTCGTGCCGCTTGACCACGAGCGACTTGACGATGTCACCGGGCTGGATGCCGAGCGCGGCCGCGGCCTCCCCGAGCGAGGCGGACGGGCCCCGCTCCACGATCTCGACCTCGAGCCCACGAGCGTCGGCGTCGGCGGCGAAGCGGTCGGGGCCGTCCATGGCGGTCGTCATGCTCGAGACGCTAACAGGGGGATCCGGCGCGGCGCTGCGACACCGAGCATCTGGGACAATGGAGGACGATGACGATCACGAGTGCACCAGCAGCGCCCCTGCGCATCGGCCCCATCGAGGTCGCGGCGCCGGTCGTGCTCGCCCCCATGGCGGGGATCACCAACATGGCGTACCGCCGCCTCTGCCGCGAGTACGGCGCCGGCCTCTACGTGTGCGAGATGATCACGTCGCGGGCGCTCGTCGAGCGGACACCGGTGTCGATGCAGCTCATCCAGCACCACGAGTCCGAGACCCCGCGGTCGATCCAGCTGTACGGCGTCGAGCCGAACACGGTGGCCGAGGCGGCGACCATGCTCGTCGCGGAGGACCGCGCCGACCACATCGACCTGAATTTCGGGTGCCCCGTGCCGAAGGTCACCCGCAAGGGCGGAGGGGCAGCACTGCCCTGGAAACTGGACCTGTTCCGCGAGCTCGTGACCAAGACGGTCCGCGCCGCTGGCGACGTGCCGGTCACGGTCAAGATGCGCAAGGGGATCGACGCGGACCACCTGACGTACCTCGACGCCGCGCGGATCGCGCGGGACGCCGGTGTCGCGGCGATCTCGCTCCACGCCCGGACGGCGAACGAGCACTACTCGGGCCAGGCGGACTGGTCGGCGATCGCGACCCTCAAGGAGACGATCACCGACCTGCCGGTACTCGGGAACGGTGACATCTGGTCGGCGGCGGACGCGCTGCGCATGGTCGACGAGACCGGGTGCGACGGCGTCGTCGTCGGTCGCGGGTGCCTCGGTCGCCCCTGGCTGTTCGGCGACCTGGCGGCGGCCTTCCGCGGCGAGGACGTCCGGGCGATGCCCTCGCTCGGCGAGGTCGCGGTCGCGTTCCGGCGGCACGCGGAACTCCTCGTCGAGTTCCTCGAGTCCGAGGAGCACGGTTGCCGCGACATCCGGAAGCACGTCGCCTGGTACTTCAAGGGCTACCCGATCGGGGGTGAGGTCCGATCCGCACTCGCGATGGCGTCGAGTCTGCAGGAGATCGACGACCTCCTCGGTCGACTCGACTGGTCCGCTCCCTACCCGGGTGCGGACGTCGAGGGCCCACGGGGTCGCGCGGGACACCCGAAGAAGACCGCGCTGCCGGACCGGTGGCTCGAGAGCCGCGACGTCGACGCGGAGTTCCGGCAGGTCCTCGCCGCGGCCGAGCTGCACCACTCGGGCGGCTGATGGACTCCCTGACGGGGCACGGCGGGTTGGCGAGCTACGGCCCCGCCGACGCCGAGCGGTGGCTGCCCGAGGAACACTCGAGCCGACGGAGCGACTTCGCCCGTGACCGCGCCCGCCTGCTGCACTCGAGCGCGCTCCGGCGGCTCGCAGCCAAGACGCAGGTGCTCAGCCCGACCACCGGCCTCGACTTCGCCCGCAACCGCCTGACGCACTCGCTCGAGGTCGCCCAGGTCGGACGGGAGCTCGCGGACAGCCTCGGGCTCGACCCGGACGTCGTGGACACCGCGTGCCTGGCCCACGACATCGGACACCCGCCGTTCGGCCACAACGGCGAGACCGCGATCAACGCCTGGGCGGCGGACATCGGCGGGTTCGAGGGCAACGCGCAGACGCTCCGGCTGCTCACGCGCATCGAGCCGAAGCTCTACGGCGAGGACGGCCGACCCTACGGACTGAACCTGACGCGGGCGAGCCTCGACGCGAGCTGTAAGTACCCGTGGCCAGCGGCGCAGGGCGTGCTCGAACCATCGTCGGGCCGGCGGAAGTTCGGGTTCTACGACGACGACGTCGACGCGTTCACGTGGCTCCGCTCGGGCGCACCACGGCGGCAGCGGTGCATCGAGGCCCAGGTCATGGACCTGTCCGACGACATCGCGTACTCGGTGCACGACTTCGAGGACGCCGTCGTGGCCGGGTTCATCGACGTGGCCGCCCTCGGGGACCGCGTCGGCGAGAACGACATCGTGTCCGCCATGCACGCCTGGGTCGGCGACACCCTGAGCCGGGACGAACTCCTCGAGGCGTTCGACCGGCTGCGGTCGCTGTCGTTGTGGATGACGTCGTACGACGGCTCCCGCGTCGCGCAGGCCCGGCTGAAGAACCTGACGAGCCAGTTCATCGGCCGGTTCGCCCGCACCGCGACCCAGGCGACGCGGGCCTCCTACGCCTCGGGCAGCCTGGTCCGGTTCGCGGCGAGCGTCGTCGTCCCGCCCGAGATCATCGGCGAGATCGCGGTGCTCAAGGGCATCGTCGCGGCCTTCGTCATGACGCAGGGCGACCGGCAGCCCGTGTACGAACGCCAGCGGGCGGTGCTCACCGAACTCCTCGACGCGCTCGTCGCGGCGGAGGACCGCGAGCTCGAGCCCGGGTTCGCCGCGGACTGGCGGGCGGCCACCGACGACGCCGGCCGGCGTCGAGCCGTCGTGGACCAGGTCGCGAGCCTGACCGACCAAGGCGCGCTCGCATGGCACAAGCGCCTCGTCGCGGGCGTGCGCGAGACCGTGCACATCGCGGTCTGAACCCGGTCCCGGGGCGCGGGGCCTGTCCACCCCCCGACGCCGGGTCCGCAGTCGGGGTCGGCGCCGCCGCGTAGGATCGTCGCGTGGCGGGACTCATCACGCGGGACGACATCGACGAGGTGCGCCAGCGTGTGAACATCGCCGACGTCGTGGGGGACTACGTGACGCTGAAGTCCGCCGGCGTCGGTTCCCTCAAGGGACTCTGCCCGTTCCACGACGAGCGGAGCCCCTCGTTCCACGTGCGGCCCCAGGTCGGTCGGTACCACTGCTTCGGGTGCGGCGAGGACGGCGACGTCTACAGCTTCCTCATGAAGATGGACCACACGACGTTCCAGGAGGCCGTCGAGCGGATGGCCGCCAAGATCGGCTTCACGCTCCACTACGAGGACGGCGACGGCCCCCGCACCGACCACAACACGCGTGCCCGCCTGCTCGCCGCGAACGAGGCCGCGGCCACCTGGTTCATCGAGCAGCTCACGACCCCGGGTGCCGAACCCGCCCGGCGGTTCCTCGGCGAACGCGGGTTCGACCCCGCCGCGGCGGCGCGGTTCGGCATCGGGTTCGCCCCGAAGTCGTACGACGCCCTCCGGGACCACCTGCGCGGACGGGGGTTCAGCCTCGAGGAGATCGTCACCGCCGGCCTCGTCAGCCAGGGCGATCGGTCCCCGTACGACCGCTTCCGCGGACGGCTCATCTGGCCCATCCGCGACGTCACGGGAGCCACCATCGGCTTCGGCGCGCGGCGGCTGCTCGACGACGACAAGGGGCCGAAGTACCTCAACACCCCCGAGACGCCCGTGTACCACAAGAGCCAGGTGCTCTACGGGCTCGACCTCGCTCGCCGGGACATCTCGAAGAGCAAGCAGGTCGTCATCGTCGAGGGCTACACCGACGTCATGGCGTGCCACCTCGCGGGTGTGACGACGGCCGTCGCGACCTGTGGCACGGCGTTCGGCGTCGACCACATCAAGGTCCTCCGCCCCATGCTCGGCGACGTGTCCGGGCGCGACCCGTCCGCCACGGGCGAGGTCGTGTTCACCTTCGACCCGGACGAGGCCGGTCAGCGCGCGGCCTCCCGGGCCTTCGCGGAGGAGCAACGGTTCGCCGCGCAGACGTTCGTCGCGGTCGCCCCGGGCGGACTCGACCCGTGCGACCTCCGCCTCGCTCGGGGTGACGACGCGATCCGCCGGCTCGTCGCCGGGCGACGCCCGATGTTCGAGTTCATGATCCGGCGGACGCTGGACGGCCACGACCTCGAGACGGTCGAGGGACGCGTGGCCGCGCTGCGGGCCGCGGCTCCCGTGCTCGCCGGCATCCGGGACCGCGCGATGACGCAGGGCTACGTCCGTGAACTCGCCGGCTGGCTCGGCCTGGACATCGGTGAGGTCCGCAGCGCCGTCGAGACCGCGCGGCGCCGGCAGGGCACCTCCGGTGACGCTGCCGGGCCGGGACGATCAGCCGCGGCGGGGTCCCGGTACGCCGATGGCACCGGGGGAGTCCGCGGTGCCGACGGCCGCGCGGGAGCAGCGTTCAGCGCGGCCGGGACCCGCGCGCTCGCGGCGGGTGGCACGGGCGGCACCGGTGGCCCGACCCCGGACGACGCCCCGACCGCGACGCTCCGCGCGCTCCCGAACGACCCGATCACGCGCATGGAGCGCGACGCCGTCATGGCGATGGTCCAGCAGCCCGAACGGGTCGGTGCCACGCTCGTCGGGCTCACGGCGGGTGCGGTGTTCACGGCCCCGGTGCTCGCGGTCGTGCGCGACGCCGTCGTGGCGAACGGGGACGCACTCGGTGGACCGGGGTGGCTCGACCGAGTGCTCGGCGACGTGCCCGGGCCGTTCGCCCCGTTCGTCCAGGAACTCGCCGTCGCGCCGCTGCCCGCCCGAACGGACGAGGACCTGGCGTTGTACTGCCGCAGCATCGTCGTGGCCCTCGTCGAACGGGACCTGCTCGCCCGGAAGGCGTCCCTGCTCGGACAGCTCCAGCGCACCGACCCGCACGAGCAGGCCGATCGCCGCGCCGAGCTCCAGCGGCAGCTCGTCGCGATCGACGCGCAGCGGATGCGGCTCAAAGCGGACGCCGAATCGGCTTGACGCCGCGCGCCGACGTGCGCCGGAGCACGCTTCCGTCCGGCCGGACGGTATTACGACGGTGTAAACAAACGTCCCCCGATTCGTCCTCCAGGTGGCGGGGGTGCCAATCTTGAGTGTCCTCGCGCGCCCAGCAGATCCACACGCGCGACCGAGGACCCCTGCATCCATGACAGAGAGGCATACGGACATGGCTTCCGTGACCAAGCTGGGCAAGCGCGCCGCCGTGCTCGCCGGAGGGGCCCTGGCGACGACGCTCGTGCTCACCGGCTGTGCGGGCGGCGGCTCGTCCTCGAACCTGAACGGCCTGATCGTCGGCACGAGCGACAGCATCGTCTCGCTGGACCCGGCCGGGTCGTACGACACCGGGTCCTTCGTGGTCCAGAACCAGGTGTTCCCGTTCCTCATGAACACGCCGTCGGGCAGCCCGGACGTCAAGCCGGACATCGCGACCAAGGGCACCTTCACGAACCCGACGACCTACACGGTCACCCTCAAGAAGGGCCTCGAGTTCGCGAACGGGCACAAGCTCACCTCGAGCGACGTCAAGTTCTCGTTCGACCGCGAGGTCAAGATCAACAACCCGAACGGTCCGCAGTCGCTGCTCGCCAACATGAAGAGCATCTCGACCCCGAACGCGACGACGGTCGTGTTCCACCTGAACCACGCCGACCAGACCTGGCCGCAGGTGCTGTCGAGCCCGGCCGGTCCGATCGTCGACGAGCAGGTGTTCTCGGCGACCAAGCTGACGCCGGCGTCGAAGATCGTCTCCGGCGACGCCTTCGCGGGCCAGTACAAGATCACGTCGTACAAGCAGAACGACCTCATCCAGTACGCCCGCAACGACAAGTACGACGGCGTGCTCGGCAAGGCGAAGACCGACCAGGTGACGGCCCAGTACTTCACCAAGGAGACCGACCTCAAGCTCGCGGTGCAGAAGGGCGACGTCGACGTGGCGTACCGCTCCTTCACGCCGACCGACGTCACGAACCTGGCGAAGAAGAAGGACCTCAAGGTCACCTACGGCCCGGGTGGCGAGCTCCGCTACGTCGTCTTCAACTTCAACACGCAGCCGTTCGGCGCGACGACGAGCGAGAAGGACCCGGCCAAGGCCCTCGCGGTCCGCAAGGCCGTCGCCGACGTCGTGGACCGCAGCGCCCTCGCCAAGCAGGTGTACGACAACACGTACACGCCCGCCTACTCGATGGTGCCGGACGGCCTGACCGGTGCGACCACGCCGTTCAAGACGCTCTATGGCGACGGCAACGGCGGCCCGGACGTCCAGAAGGCGAAGAAGACCCTCGCCGACGCGGGTGTGACCGGCAAGGTGACGCTCAACATCCAGTACGCGCCGGACCACTACGGCGAGGCGAGCGACGACGAGTACGCGCTCCTCAAGACCCAGCTCGACAACTCGGGCCTGTTCGACGTCAACATCCAGTCGACGCTGTACACGACCTACTCGGCCGAGCGCGTGAAGGACGCCTACCCGGAGTACCAGCTCGGCTGGTTCCCGGACTTCTCGGACGCGGACAACTACCTGTCGCCGTTCTTCACGAAGGACAACTTCGTGCAGAACCACTACGACGACCCGACGATCCAGAAGCTGATCGCGCAGGAGCAGGCGGAGTCCGACAAGACGAAGCGTGCGGACATCATCGGTCAGGCGCAGCAGCGTGAGGCCGAGCAGATCTCCACCCTGCCCCTCCTCCAGGGCAAGCAGGTCGCCGTCGCGAGCAAGGATGTCAAGGGCCTCGTGCTCGACCCCTCGTTCAAGTTCCGGTACGGGACGCTCACCAAGTAATCTCGGCACCACGTGCAGGGGGCGCTCCGACCGGGGCGCCCCCTCTCGTTGCCCGACCGGGAGGACCGGGGCGACCCCGGTACGGTCCGCACGCCGACGAGGCGGGCGCGAACCGTCCCTCCCGACCGGCACCGGACAGAAAGGCACACAGCACTCGTGACCGTGACCAACGCGGACCCCGTGGCGGCGGAGCCGACGAAGGCGACCGCCGCTCGTCGCTCGGCCGGCGGGGGAGGGCTCGGACGGTACGTCCTCGTCCGGTTCCTCCTCATCTTCCCGACCGTCTTCATCCTCGTGACGCTCGTGTTCTTCCTCATGCGCGTCATCGGGAACCCGATCGTCGCCTCGGTGGGTGGACGCCTGACGCCCGAGCAGCTGCAGGAACGGCTGCACGCCGCCGGGTACGACCGCCCGGTGATCGTGCAGTACCTGCAGTACCTCGGACAGATCGTCCGCGGCGACTTCGGCACGACGGTCACGGACCACCGGCCGATCAGCCAGATCATCCTCGAGTACGGCGGCGCCACGGTCGAGCTCGTGTTCTACGCGCTCATCATCGCGCTCGTGCTCGGCATCCCGCTCGGCATGCTCGCCGCGTACATGCGCGACAAGTGGCCGGACGTGCTCCTCCGGGGCCTGGCGATCCTGACGTACGCGACCCCCGTGTTCTTCGGCGGTCTGCTGCTCAAGCTCGTGTTCTCGATCTGGCTCGGGTGGCTGCCGCTCGGCGACCGCGCCTCGACCCGGGTGGAACTCGCGCTGAACAACGTCCCCGGCGCAACGGGCATCTACCTCGTCGACGCGCTCCGGACCGGGAACGGCGTCATCATCGGCGACGTCCTGCAGCACGCGGTGCTGCCGGCGTTCACGCTCGGTCTGCTGACGGCGGGCATCTTCCTGCGCCTCGTCCGCGCGAACATGATCGGCACCCTCGGGTCCGACTACGTCGACGCCGCCCGGTCGCGTGGCGTCCGCGAGTCCCGGCTCGTGCGCACGCACGCGTTCCGGCCCGCCCTCGTGCCGATCATCACCGTCATGGGGCTGCAGATCGCCATGCTCCTCGGCGGGTCCGTGCTCACCGAGACGACCTTCGGGTGGCGGGGACTCGGGTTCGAGCTCCAGCAGTACCTGTCCGCGCGCGACTTCGTCGCCGTGCAGGGGATCGTCGCGGTCCTCGCCGTCATCGTCGCCGTCACGAACTTCGTCGTCGACGTGGTCGCGGCGCTCATCGACCCGAGAGTGAGGTACTGAGATGTCCGACGTGGCCCTCCTCGACCGCCGCGAGGCCTGGTGGAAGCGCCTGCCGATCGTCGAACAGCTCCGGCGGAGCGTCGGCTGGCAGCGGGCGATGCTCGTCACCGGAGTCGTCATCTGCGCGCTGTTCCTGCTCGTCGCCCTCTTCGCGCCGCTCATCGCGCCGTACGGGTTCGCGCAGTTGCAGGACGGCGCGGGCCATCCGTTCCCACGCACCGGCGCCCCGAGCAGCACGCACGTCTGGGGCACGACCGTCGGTGGGTTCGACGTGTTCAGCCGGGTGGTGTTCGGCGCCCGCACCGCGGTCCTCGTGGTCGTCGTCGCGGTCGTGATCTCCATCGTCGTCGGCGTCCTGCTCGGCATGGTCTCCGGGTACATCGGCGGCTGGCTCGACCGGGTGCTCGTGGTCGTCGCCGACGCCGTGTACGCGTTCCCGTCCCTCCTGCTCGCGATCGTCGTGTCGATCGTGATCTCCGGCGGTCAGTCGAGCTACGCGGGCGGCATCGTCTCGGCAGGCATCTCGATCACGGTCGTGTACGTGCCGCAGTACTTCCGCGTCATCCGTGCCGAGGCCGTCCGGCTCAAGGGCGAGGCGTTCGTGGAGTCGGCCCGCGTCGTCGGCACGAACCCGTGGCGCATCATGACGCGCCACGTGCTCCGGAACGCGACGCGCAGCCTGCCGCTCATCCTGACGCTCAACGCGTCGGACGCGATCCTGACGCTCGCGAGCCTCGGGTTCCTCGGCTTCGGCATCGGCCCGACCGCGGGCTCGGAGTGGGGGTACGACCTCAACCGCGCCCTGTCCGACACCGCGAGCGGGATCTGGTGGACGGGTGTCTACCCGGGCATCGCGATCGTGCTGCTCGTGCTCGGGGTCACCTTCATCGGCGAGAGCCTCAACGACATCTCCGACCCCCGCCTCCGTGCGCGCCGCCGCGCGAAGCAGCGGGTCACCGAGCGGCCGGTCCCGGCCGCGGCCACGGAAGGAGCGGGCGCATGACGGACGCGACGAACGAGGCGGGCGCCGCGCCGCGCCTCCAGAACGGTCGGAGCACCGGGGAGGCGGTGGCGACCGTCGACGACCTGTCGGTCACCTTCGCCACGGACAACGGTGCGGTCGCCGCGGTCGACCACGTGTCGATCGACGTGCGGCCGGGTGAGGTCCTGGCCCTGGTCGGCGAGTCCGGGTCCGGCAAGTCGGTGACGGCCCGGAGCATGCTGCGGCTGCTTCCGGAGACCGCCACCGTGTCGGGTGCGGTCGTGCTCGGCGGCGACGACGTCGTGCGCGTCTCGTCGCAGCGGCTCCGGGAACTCCGCGGCACCGCGGGCGCGATGGTGTTCCAGGAGCCGTCGACCGCGCTGAACCCCGTGTTCACGGTCGGATGGCAGATCGCCGAGGGCATCCGTGCCCACGGTGGGGTCTCGAAGCACGAGGCCCGCAAGCGCGCCATCGAGTACCTGCGCCGCGTCGGGATCCCCGACCCCGAGCAGCGGGTCGACCACTACCCGCACCAGTTCTCCGGCGGTCAGAAGCAGCGCGTCGTCATCGCCATGGCCCTCGTCCTCGAGCCGAGCGTGATCATCGCGGACGAGCCGACGACGGCCCTCGACGTCACCGTGCAGGCGGAGATCCTCGACCTGCTCCGGCGCTGCCGCGACGAGTTCGGTGCCGCCATCGTCCTCATCACCCACAACATGGGCGTGGTGGCCGACCTCGCGGACCGGGTGGCCGTGATGTACCAGGGCGAGGTCGTCGAGGAGGCCGACGTACGGACGCTGTTCGCCGCGCCGACCGCCGACTACACGAAGCGCCTGCTCGCGGCCGTGCCGCGGCTGTCGGCCGCGACGACGAGCGACCGGCGGGCGCTGGTCGACGGGTCCGTCGCGCCGGTCGTGCGGGCTCGCGGTCTCGAGATCGAGTACCCGGGGCGGCTCGGATCGCCCGCGTTCCGCGCCGTCAAGGGCGTCGACCTGGCGATCCGCCCGGGCGAGGTCCTGGGACTCGTGGGCGAGTCGGGGTCCGGCAAGACGACCATCGGCCGGGCGATCGCGGGCCTCACGCGCGTGACCGGCGGGTCCCTCGAGGTGCTCTGCACCGAGATGCTCGGCTACCGCGAGCGCGACTTCAAGCCCCGTCGCAAGGAGATCGGGTTCGTGTTCCAGGACCCCGCGACGAGCTTCAACCCGCTGCTGACGATCGCGGAGGCCGTGGCCGAGCCGCTCGTCGTGCACGGTGAGGCCCGGTCCCCACGCGCCGCCCGCGCACGGGTCGACGAACTGCTCGAGGCCGTCCAGCTGCCCCGGGCGTACGGCGAGCGGTTCCCGCACGAGCTCTCGGGCGGTCAGCGGCAGCGCGCGTCGCTCGCGCGGTCGCTCGCGCTGCGGCCGAAGCTGCTCATCGCCGACGAACCGACGAGTGCGCTCGACGTGTCCGTGCAGGCCCGCGTGCTCGAACTGTTCCTCGAGCTCCAGCAGGACCTCGGGTTCGCGTCGTTGTTCATCAGCCACGACCTCGCCGTCGTCGGCGCGCTGTCCGACCGGATCGCCGTGCTGTACCGCGGCGACCTCGTCGAGGAGGGCACCGCGGCCGAGGTCCTCGGCGCGCCCCGGCATCCGTACACCCAGCGCCTCCTCGCGTCCCTGCCGGTCCCGGACCCGGCGGAGCAGGCGGAGCGACGGCGTACCCTGGAGCAGCTGGCGGCGCAGTGATCGACGGCTCCCGCGATCAGGAAGGGGACGCATGGTCGGGGTGAACGGTCCCGCGGTCATCGCGGACGACGTGTCGATCGAGTACCGCGGCACCGGCGCGGCCCGGCCGGTCCGTGCCGTCGACGGCGTCAGCCTCACGGTGCAGCAGGGCGAGATCCTCGCCGTGCTCGGTGGTTCCGGGTCGGGCAAGTCGACCCTCGCCGCGGCGATCGCCGGACAGGTGGGGGACCCGCGCGAGGGCGAGGCATCGGCCCGTCGGCACATCGTCGGCGGCGAGCTCACCGTGCTCGGACAGGGCCTGCGTCGGCTCGGCACGCACTCGCGGCGCCGCACCCGGCTGACCGGCACGATCGGCTACCTGAGTCAGGACGCGGCCGACCACCTGAGCCCGGACCTGACCGTCGGCGAGGCGATCGCCGAGCCGGTGTACGCGCGGGACCGACGGTTCGACCGCAAGGTCGCCGGCCTCATGGTCGCGCGCCTCGTCGACGCCGTGCACCTGCCGCTCGGGATCATGCGCTCGCACACGTGGGAGCTCTCGAGCGGGCAGCGGCAGCGCGTCGCCCTCGCCCGGGCGCTCGTGCTCGAGCCGCAGCTCCTCGTGGCCGACGAGCCCGCGCGGGGCGTCGACGTCCTCGTCCGCCAGTCCGTGCTCGAGGCCCTCGCGACCATCCAGCGCGCCCTCGGGTTCTCGGCGGTCGTCGTCTCGAGCGACGTCCGGGAGGCCCGTGCCCTGGCCGACCGCGTCGCCGTGCTCCGCGAGGGGCGGCTCGTCGGGCTCGGCACCTTCGACGAGGTGTTCGACGCGCCACTCGACCCCTACGTCAAGACCCTCGCCGCGACCGCCGCACGGCCCGTCAAGCGGGCCAAGCCGACCTCGCGTCGGATGGCACCCCCGATCGAGACGGCCGTCGCGGCCACGACCCCCGAAGGAACCCCGTGAGCACCAACGAACGGCAGCAAGCGACCCGCGGCCACCGCGCCGTCGTGACCGATGCCGGGCGGCCCCTCCCGGGACCGGTCCCGACCCCGGGCCCGGTCGCGATCCTCCCGGCCCCGGGGGACCTGCACGTCGCCGCGGTGGAGGCGGCGGGCGGCTCCGTCGCATCGGCCTCCGCGGACACGCGAGGCGTCGTCTGGCTCGACGCACGCGATGGGCAGGGCCTGGCGGACGCACTCGCGGCCTCACCCGGCGTGACGTGGGTCCAGCTGCCGTTCGCCGGTGTCGACGCCTTCGCCGACCTCATCGCCGACCACGGCGACCGCGTGCTGTTCACGAGCGCGAAGGGTGCCTACGCGGAGCCGGTGGCCGAGCACGCGCTCGCCCTGACGCTCGCGACGCTCCGCGTGCTGCCGAAGCGCGCCCGGGCGACGAGCTGGGCGACCGAGCCCGAGGGCGTGTCGCTGTACGGACGGAACGTCGTGGTCATCGGTGCGGGCGGGATCGCCCTCGAGTACATCCGGTTGCTCGCCCCGTTCGACACCGAGGTCACCGTCGTCCGACGGTCCGCGGAGCCCGTGCCCGGAGCGGCGCGCACCGTCACCGTCGACCACATCGACGAGGTCCTGCCGGATGCCGACGTCGTGATGATCGCCGCCGCGATGACGTCCGGCACCGCGCGACTGCTCGACGCCGACCGCCTGGCGCGCATGCGTCCCTCGGTCCGGATCGTGAACATCGCCCGTGGCGGACTCGTCGACACCGACGCGCTGCTCGCCGCGCTGCGGAGCGGGCAGATCGCCGGCGCGGGCCTCGACGTCACCGATCCCGAACCGCTGCCCGACGGCCATCCCCTGTGGGACGAGCCGGGCGTGGTCATCACGCCCCACCAGGCGGACACCCCGGACATGGTGGCGCCGCTGCTCGCCGAACGGATCCGCGTGAACACCGCGGCGTTCCTCAGCGGTGACGGCACCGGGTTCATCGGGGTCGTCGATCCGGCTGCCGGGTACTGATCGCAGGGGCCGGCGGCCCGGCGCCGGCCCGGCTCGCTGTTCCTCGTCGACTCGGCGGGAACGACAACGGCCCCCCGCAGATGCGGAGGGCCGTTGTCGTGGATCGCTCCCCGACTTGGACTCGAACCAAGAACCTGCCGGTTAACAGCCGGCTGCTCTGCCAATTGAGCTATCGAGGAATGCTGCTGAACAGCGGATACGAGCATACCAGCACTCCGGGCTCGCCACGACCACGGGGCCGCATCCCGGGCGCGTCACGCTTCGAGCTGACACCGGTGCGGTCACGTCGGATGCCCGTCCGCGCCAGGAGACCCTGTTAGCGTTCTCAGGTGCGGATCGTCCGGAGGAGCGCGGCGGCGGCGACGGCGCTCGGGCTGGCGCTCGCGTCGCTGCTGGCCCTGGGCGCGTGCACGACGAACGAGCCGGCCGCGCCGCCCACCGCGGGCGCGCTGCCGTCGACCGCGAGCCCGCAGGCACCCGGCCCGGCCTCGGGATCCTCGAGGACCGCAGCAGGCGCGGGTGCGTCAGCGGACACGGGGGCCTCGTCGGACACCGCTCCGGGCACGGGCGCGGGGGCGGGTACGGACAGCGTCGGCGCGAGCCCCGTCGTGTTCGCCTTCCGCTGCCGGACCACGACGAGCAGGAGCGCGACGGACGGCGTCCCCGACGACGACTCCGGCGACGTCACGCTCTTCACCACGTACGCCGCCGCATGGGAGGCCCGGAGTCGCTCCTGCACCGCCGTGCGGATCGCCGGGTCGGTGCCGTCCGACCAACAGCGCGCCGCCGTGGCGGCGGCGGGCGGGGCGCTCGGGCTCCGCGCGCTCGCGGGGCGGTGCGCAGAGGTCGGGACCGGTCCCTTCGACGGCAGGGTGGCCTCCCGACATGCGTTGCTCGAGGCCCGTGCCGTCGTCCTCTACTGCCCGGGGCACCCGCAGATCGCGCGCGTGCGCGCCGCCATCGCCGCGGTCGAGGACTGAGGGCTCAGCCTTCCGGGTGGTCGCGACCGGGGAGCCAGGACTTGCCCGGCACCCCCCAGCTCTGCTTGCGCACCGCCTTGAGTGCGGCCTTGCCGTACGGGTGGGACAACCGGTCGGCGTAGAGCACGCCGTCCAGGTGGTCGTACTCGTGCTGGAAGACGCGGGCGAGCCAGCCGTGCGCCTCGATCTCGTACGGGGTGCCGTCGACGTCCTGCGCGCGGAGGATGGCGCCCTCGGCCCGACGGAGCGGGAACCGCTCGCCAGGAATGGACAGGCAGCCCTCGGACTCCTCGTCCTCGTCGAGGTCTGCGTGGGTCTCCGGGACGAGGGGCGACGTCCACAGCACGGGGTTCACCGCCGTGCCCCGCCAGAGCTCGCCGTCGTCGTCCGTCCACGAGAACACGAACAGACGCTTGGCGACCCCGACCTGCGGCCCGGCCAGCCCGACGCCCGGAGCGAGGTCCATGGTGGCGTACATGTCGTCGACGAGCGCACGGAGTCCGTCGTCGAAGGTGGTGACCTCGGTCGCAGGAGCGTGGAGCACGGGATCGCCCGTGATGCGGATCGGGAGGACGGCCATTCGTCCAGGCTATCGGCCAGCCGAGCGGTAGCCTCGACCCCGTGGCGCCGGACCTCGTCGATCTCACCGATCGCATCAACATGACGCCGTTCCAGGCGCTCATGATCCCGGTGGCCCTCGTCGGCAGCGTCTTCCTGTCGCTCGGCGCGCACTTCCAGAGCGCCGGCGTGCACCGGGTCGAGGCGCGCATCGGCAGGCAGTCCGGCGGCCTGTCGGTCCGGCACGTGCTCGCGCTCCTCGGCAGTGGATCGTGGGTGCTCGGCACCCTCATGCTCGGGTGCGCCGTGGTCCTCCAACTCGTCAGCATCACCTTCGCGCCGCTCATCGTCGTGCAGCCACTCGGGGCCGTCGCCCTCGTCATCACGACGTGGTTCTCGACGCGCTCCTCGGGGGTCCCGCTCGACGCACCCTCGCGTCGGGCGGTGTGGACCTGCATCGTCGGCGTCGGGATCTTCGTGGGGATCGCCGCGCTCGTCGGACACGAGACGCCGATCACCCACAGCCAGCTCGTGACGGTGCTCGTCATCCTCGCCGTCGTGCTGGCGATCGTGCTGCTGTCCTTCCGGCTCGTCCGCAGGCGGCGCAACCCCCTGTACTTCATCGTCGGGGCCGGGATCCTCTACGGCTTCGTCGCCACGCTCGCCAAGGTGACGCTGAACCGTGTGGTGAACGGCACGTTCGACTGGGTGACCGCCGTCGCGATCGCGGGGGTGATCGTCGCCGCGGTACTCGGCGGCTACTTCGTCCAGAACGCCTACGCCAGCGGATCGCCGGACCTCGTGATCGCCGGCCTGACGGTCATCGACCCGATCGTCGCCGTGGGGATCGGCATCGTCGTCCTGCGCGAGGCCACCGGTGCGCCGTGGTTCGCCGTGGCCGGGTTCCTCCTCGCCGCGGCGATCGCGATCACGGGCGTGTTCCAGTTGGCGAAACACCAGCCCGAGGCGCGACGCTGAGCGTCGCCCGGCGCACCGGGCCGGGCGACGGTCTGTACCGATGCGCAGGACCGGGCCGACCCGCCGACGCCCGGTGGGGGCGTGCGCGGCGAGGCGTGCGGTAGCGTCGGAGGCCAGCCGAGCATGAGACGAGAGGACGACGCGCCCCGTGCCAGGACAGGACGAATCGACGACCACCCCCAGCGGGCGACCGGAGCGGCTCCGCATCCTCCTCGCCGCCGACACCTTCCCACCGGACGTCAACGGCGCCGCGGTGTTCTGCGAACGACTCGCGATCGGCCTCGCCGAGCGCGGGCACGAGGTGCAGGTCGTCGCGCCCGCCGCCAACCGCCACCACGGCACGCACGACGAGGAACACGGCGGCGTGACCTTCGTGGTGCACCGGCTCTTCTCGATGAAGTGGCCGCTCCACTCCTGGCTCCGGTTCGCGTGGCCCTGGACCGTGCGCCGGAACACCGCCCCGATCCTCGACGCGTTCAAGCCCGACGCGCTGCACATCCAGTCCCACATCGTGATCGGCCGTGGCATCGCGCGCGAGGCCAAGGCACGCGGCATCCGCGTCATCGCCACGAACCACTTCATGCCCGAGAACCTGCTCGAGTACGCACCGTTCGGACGGTGGACGCTGCCGATCGCCCTCAAGATCGCGTGGGCGGACGCGGCCAGGACGTACCGGCTCGCCGACGCGGTCACGACGCCCACCCGGAAGGCGGCGGCCTACCTGCAGGCCGCGATCAAGGCCCAGCAGGTGCTCGCGATCTCGTGCGGCATCGACGCATCCCGGTACACCTCGCGTGACCTCCGACCGCCGCGGAACGAGATCGTGTTCGTCGGCCGCGTGGCGCCCGAGAAGCAGCTCGACGTGCTGGTGCGTGCCCTGCCCCTCATCCCCGCCGAGCTCGAGGCGACGATCCGCATCGTCGGTGGCGGCGAGATGATCCCGCGGCTGTCCTCGCTCGCCGAGGAACTCGGGGTGGCGGACCGCGTCGTGTTCACCGGGTACCAGTCGGACGAGGACCTCCGGGCAGCGCTGACGAACGCCACCGTCTTCGCGATGCCCTCGACCGCCGAGTTGCAGAGCATCGCCTCGCTCGAGGCGATGGCCTCCGGACTCCCGGTCGTCGCAGCGGATGCGATGGCCCTGCCGCACCTCATCGACGGCAACGGGTACCTGTTCCGTCCGGGCGACCCGCAGGACCTGGCGGACAAGCTCACCGCCGTGCTCGCAGCGCCCGACGACGAGTACCTCCGCATGAAGCGGCAGAGCCTCGACATGATCGTCGACCACGACATCAACCGCACCCTGTCGACGTTCGAGGCGCTGTATCGTGGTGAGCCGGTGCCCGATGGCCCCGGCGCGGGGCGGTAGCCAAGCTGGTCAAGGCAGTCGGCTCATAACCGAACGATCCGCGGGTTCGAGTCCCGCCCGCCCCACCGCCGCGTTCGCCGCGGCGCGTCCGGTCGGTGGTCGTCCTCGGAGCCGGCCGCTCGCCCGCGCCGTCCCGCTCGCGTCGGTGCCGGTCGGTAGGGTCAGGGCATGAGGAAACGCGTCGCCGAGACGTCGCAGATGCACGCGCCGAGCCCTGACGTCACGTTCGAGCTGCACCGCGGTGCGACGGGCGTCCGGGTCAACGCGTTCCGTATCGGGTTCATGGGGGGCATCGGCGTCCTCGTCGCGCTGCTCGCCGCGATCCTCCTGCGCGAGCTCTCCACCGTGCTCGTCTACATCGGCGTCGCGGTGTTCGTCGCCCTCGGCCTCGATCCCGTCGTCAACTGGCTCGAACGCATCATCCCGCGGTGGCTCGCGGTCACCGTGGTCGTGCTCGGCGTCATCGGCGCCTTCGTCGGGATCCTGTTCGCGATCGTCCCCGTCATCGTCGACCAGGCCACGAACCTCGTGCAGTCGTTCCCGGACTTCGTGCAGGGGTTGTCGCAGCAGGACTGGGTCCAGGACCTGTCGCGGCAGCTGAACGGCTCGATCAACATCGACGACGCGCTCGGATCGGCGAGCAAGTACGTCGAGGACCCGGGCAACCTCCTCAGCGTCGGCGGCGGACTGCTCGCCGTCGGGACCGGCATCGTCTCGGGGCTGACCGGCGCGGTGATCGTGCTCATCCTCATGCTGTACTTCCTCGCGTCCATGCGGTCGATCAAGCGCATGACGTACCGCTTCGTGCCGGCGTCGCGTCGCGCGAACTTCGCCGACGTCACCGAGCAGATCACCCGGTCCGTCGGTCGCTACGTGGTCGGGCAGATCGCCGAGGCCGTCCTCAACGGCGTGCTGAGCCTCGTGTTCCTCCTGATCATCCGCGCGCCGCTCCCCGTGCTCCTGGCGACGTTCGCGTTCCTCGGCGCGCTGGTCCCGCTCGTGGGCACCCTCGGGGCCGCGATCGTGATCTGTCTGATCTGCCTCTTCGCATCACCCCTCACCGCGCTCGTCGCCGCGATCTACTACCTCGTGTACATGCAGGTGGAGGCCTACGTGATCGCCCCGCGGATCATGTCGCGGGCCGTGCAGGTCCCCGGTGCCCTCGTGGTCATCGCCGCGGTGGCGGGTGGCACGATCGGGGGTGTCCTCGGCGCGCTCGTGGCCGTGCCCGTCGCCGCGTCGGTGATCATCATCGTGCAAGAGGTCATCTACCCCCGGCAGGACCAGCTGTGACGACCGCGGACGGCGACCGGCGCGACGGCGGCGATCCGGCCCTCCAGGCGCTGCGTGCCGAGCGCGAGCGGTGGGTGCGGAGTCCACGGGGGCCGCTCGCCCTGGTCAACAGCCAGACCGTCACGGTGCCGCAGCCCGTGTGGCCGGTCCCCGGGACGTGGGCGCCCGCGATCGGCGGGCTCAGCGTCACCGCGACGGCCGATGCCGGGGTCGTCGTGGACGACGTGCTCGTCGACGGGACGGTGCACGTCGCCGGCGACGACGCCGTCGTGGCCTCGGCCGTCCGGTTCGCCGACGGCACCTCCGGCTCCGTCGCCGCGACCACCGCCGGCCACGCACTCCGGGTGTGGGATCCGGCCTCGCCGGCGATCGCCCGCTTCGGGCACATCGGTGTGTTCCCCGTGTCGACGGCGTGGGTGCGGACCGGCGTGTGGGAGCCCGGCGACCGGGAGGGCCGGGGCAGCGTCACCGACGCGGCCGGCGCCCCGCTCCCCGTCGCGGGGACCCTCCGGATCCGGATCGGCGTCGAGGACCGCGCGCTCGTCGTCGTCCGTGCGGGGGACCGGCTCCAGCTCGTGTTCCAGGACGCCACCTCGGGGGAGCGGTCCTACTCGATGGGCCGGTTCCTGTTCCTCGACGATCCCGGTGCGGCCGGTCCGATCACGGTGGACTTCAACCGTGCGGTGCTGCCGCCGTGCGCGTTCTCGTACCAGTACGCGTGCCCGGTCCCGCCGCCCGAGAACCGCCTGCCCGTGCCCGTCGAGGCCGGGGAGACCCACGGGTACGACGCCGACGGCGCCGTCCTGCACTGAGGGCCGCCGCCGACGCGCGCAGCACACTGGCGTTCCCAGCGGTGCCCGTGCATAATGAGCACGTCCCTCGGACGTCACAATCGCATATCGAATCGGTTCCGTCTGCGGAGGCAGGCGTGGTCGTGAGCCTCCGGGTCCAGGTCGATGGGGAAGTCGCACCTGATGATCGGAGGAATCGTGACCCCAGGAACCGTGACGGCCGGACGTCCGGCCACGAGGGGTGTGCTCTACGTGCACTCCTCACCTCGCGCGCTCTGCCCGCACGTCGAATGGGCGGCAGGTCGCGCCATGAGCCGTGCCGTGAACTTCTCGTGGCTCGACCAGCCCGTGCTCGAAGGCGCCCGGCGCACCGAGTACACCTGGACGGGTCCGGTGGGCACCGGTGCGGCGATCGCGTCCGCGCTCCGGGGTTGGGAGCACCTGCGGTACGAGGTCACCGAGGACGCGACCGAGCAGTCCGACGGCGGCCGGTGGATGCACACGCCGGACCTCGGCGTGTTCTACGCGCAGACGGACGCTGCCGGCAACGTGGTCGTTCCCGAGGACCGGGTGCGGTACGCCATGGAGCTGGCGGGCAGCAACGCGCTCGAGCTGCACCGCGAGTTACGCCTCGCGCTCGGGCAGGCGTGGGACGACGAGCTCGAGCCGTTCCGGTACGCCGGTGAGGACAACCCCGTCGTCTGGTTGCACCGCGTCGGCTGATCGGCCGCGGATCGTCAGGACACGACACAGGGCCGGGAGCAGACGCTCCCGGCCCTGTGACATGTCGCCCGGGCGCGCGGTCAGACGGTCCGGAACGCGACGACCGCGTTGTGGCCGCCGAACCCGAACGAGTTGCTGATCGCGAGCAGGTCGCCGTCGCCGAGCGTGCGTGGCTCGCGGACGACGTCCATGACGATCTCCGGGTCCTGCTCCGTCAGGTTGATGGTGGGCGGTGCGACGCGGTTCGCGAGCGCGAGGACCGTGAACATCGCCTCGATCGCACCCGCACCGCCGAGCAGGTGCCCGGTCGACGCCTTCGTGGCGGACACGGCGATGCCGTCGAGGTGCTCCCCGAACACGCGACGCATCGCGTGGTACTCGGCGACGTCGCCGACCGGGGTGCTCGTGGCGTGCGCGTTCACGTGGACGACGTCCTCTCGCGCGGCACCGGCGTGCTCGAGCGCCTGGATGACCGCCCGGGCGGCCGCGCTGCCCTCGGGGTCGGGGGCGGTGATGTGGAAGGCGTCGGAGGTGATGCCGCCACCGGCGACCTCGGCGTAGATCCGGGCGCCTCGGGCCTCGGCGTGCTCCTTGGTCTCGAGGATGAGCGCCGCTGCGCCGTCCCCGAGCACGAAGCCGTCGCGCGTGACGTCGTAGGGCCGGGAGGCCGTGGCCGGGTCGTCGTTGCGGCGGGACAGCGCCTGCATGGCCGCGAACGCCCCGAGGGGCATCGGGTGCAGCGCCGCCTCGGATCCACCGGCGATGACGATGTCGGCGTCACCGGTCGCGACGTGGCGGTAGGCCTCGACCAGGGACTCGGTGCTCGACGCGCAGGCCGAGATGTAGGTGCGGGCACCGCCGCGGGCGCCGAACGCCATCTCGATCGCGGCGGCCGGACCGTTCGCCATGAGCATCGGCACGGTCATGGGGAGCATCCGCCGGGGACCGCGCTCGCGCAGGGTGTCCCACGCGTCCAGCAGCGTGTTGACGCCGCCGATCCCCGTCGCCCAGTCGACGATGAGGCGCTCGGGGACGATGGCTTCGTCGTCGATGCCGGCGTCCGACCAGGCCTCGCGCGCGGCGATGAGCGCGAGCTGCGAACCCGGGTCGAGGCGCTTGACCTCTTGGCGGGTCAGCTGGTCGCCGATGAAGCGGCGGGCCTGCCCGGCGAAGTGGACGGGCAGGTCGTAGCGCTCGACCCAGTCCTCCTCGATGGCGGTGATCCCCGACTCGCCCGCGAGCAGGGCATCCCACGTGGCGGGGGCGGTCGCGGCGAGCGGCGAGATGGCGCCGATCCCCGTGACGACGACGGTGTGCTTGGTGGTCATGGACGACGGTCTTTCTGCAGGACGGACGGTGCGACGGGCGGCGCGACGGGCGCCAGGACACGTCGTGGCCCGGACCCGAGGGGATCCGGACCACGACGGGTCAGGCGGGTGTCAGCCCTGCGCCTTGACGATGTAGTTCACGGCGTCACCGACGGTCTTGAGGTTCTTGACCTCTTCGTCCGGGATCTTCACGTCGAACTTCTCCTCGGCGTTGACGACGATCGTCATCATCGAGATCGAGTCGATGTCGAGGTCGTCGGTGAACGACTTGTCCATCTGCACGGTGTCGGTCGCGATGCCGGTCTCGTCGTTGATGAGCTCGGCCAGGCCGGCCAGGACTTCTTCGGTGGACGCTGCCATTGTTCTTCTCCTTGAGGGGGTGTCGATGACCGTGGACAAGCCTAGGGCACGCCGGGTCTGGGGGTTCGGGAGCGCCGCAGGCGGCACGCCGGGTGGAACGGTCAGGGGAGCACGACGACCTGCGCGCCGAACACGAGTCCGGCGCCGAAGCCGATCTGCAGGGCGAGGCCGCCGTGGAGGTCCGGGTGTTCCTCGAGCAGGCGGTGGGTCGCGAGGGGGATGCTCGCGGCCGACGTGTTGCCGGTCGTCGTGATGTCGCGGCCGATCACCACGCGCTCCGGGAGCCCGAGCTGCTTGGCGAACTCGTCGATGATCCGCATGTTCGCCTGGTGCGGTACGAACGCGGCGAGGTCCGAGGCCTCCACGCCGGCGACCTCGAGCGCGCGCTTGGCGACCTTGACCATCTCCCACACCGCCCAGCGGAAGACCGTCTGGCCCTCCTGGCGGATGGTGGGTTGCTCGCCACCCGCGCGCCACTCGGAGAACGTGCTCGTCATGCGGATGGCGTCCCACTTGGAGCCGTCGGATCCCCAGACCGTCGGCGCGATGCCCGGGGTGTCGCTCGGCCCGACCACGGCCGCGCCGGCGCCGTCGCCGAGCAGGAACGAGATCGAGCGGTCCGTCGGGTCGACGATCTCGCTCAGCTTCTCGGCCCCGACGACGAGCACGTGGTCGGCGACGCCCGTCTTGACGAAGGAGTCGGCCTGGGCGATGCCGTACGCGTAGCCGGCGCACGCGGCGCTGATGTCGTACGCGGCGGCGGGCGCGGCACCGATGCGCTCGGCGAGGAGCGACGCCATCGACGGCGTCGCGACGGTGTTGGTGACGGTGGAGACGAGCACGACGCCGATCTGCTCCGCCGTGATCCCGGCGGCCGCGATCGCCTCGCGGGACGCCGCCTCGGCGAGGTCCACGGCCTGGACGTCGTCACCGGCCCGCGCACGGGTGACGATGCCGGTGCGCTGGCGGATCCACTCGTCCGACGAGTCGATCGGCCCGACGAGGTCGTCGTTCGGGACCGCGTGCTCGCCCCGGGCCGCCCCGATGCCGAGGATGCGGGTGAAGGCGTGACCGGTCCGCTGGGCGAGCATCGGGCGCGACGGCGCCGGGTCGAGGACGCCCTCGTCCGCGCTCACGCGGCCGCTCCCGCCGACTCGAGCAGGTCGATGGCCGCGGGGAGGTCCTCGGGCGACTTCACCGCCACGGTCGGCGTGCCGCGCATGGCCCGCTTGGCGAGCCCGACGAGCGCACCGGCCGGTGCGAGTTCGACGATGCCGGTGACCCCGGCGGCGACGAACGAGTCCATGACGGCGTCCCAATGCACCGGGTTCGCGATCTGCCGCACCATGAGGTCCACGAAGCGCCGGCCGTCCTCGACACGGGAGCCGTCCGCGTTGGTCCAGATCGGGAGGGTCGGGTCGGCCACCGAGGCCGCTGCGGCGAGCGGGGCCACGCGGTCGACCGCGGGGGCCATGAAGTCCGTGTGGAACGCACCGGCGACGCTGAGGGGGACGACCCGGGCCTTGGCGGGCGGCTCCGCGGCGAACGCGGCCAGCGCCTCCACGGGACCGGCGACGACGGTCTGACCGCCGCCGTTGTGGTTGGCGGCGCTGAGCCCGGCCGCCTCGATCGCGGCGGGGAGGGCCTCCTGGTCGCCGCCCAGGACGGCGCTCATGCCGGTCGGCGTGCGGGTGGCGGCGTCGGCCATGGCGCGTCCGCGTTCGGCGACGAGCGCGACGGCGTCCGAGGGTGCGAGCACACCCGCGATCGCGGCGGCGGTGAACTCGCCGACGGAGTGCCCGGCGACGCCGCCGACGAGGCTCCGGCGCCCGTCCGCGAGCAGCGCGTCCGCAGTCACGAGTCCCGCGGCGACGATGAGGGGCTGCGCGAGCGCGGTGTCGCGGATGGTGTCGGCGTCGCTCGTCGTTCCGTGCGCGACGAGGTCGACGCCGATCGCGTCCGACCACGCGGCGACCCGGTCACGGACGGCCGGGTCCTCCAGCCACGGGGCGAGGAATCCGGGGGTCTGCGAGCCCTGTCCGGGGGCGACGACGACGATCACCGGACAATCCTCCCCGGCGTGCAGGGGCAGGCATGTGTGCGGACCGTCACAGAAATCGGGTCCGACATTGTGGGACCCGAACGAAGGGACTCGCCCTGGCGGCCGGGACGGTGTCGGTCAGCGCCGTGGCGGTCGGCGTCGTCGCTGGCCCGTGGACTCCGACATCGCCCCGATGATGAGCGCCGACTGCACGATGAGCGCGTCGCGGGCGTGGGTGGCGTCCCATCCGATGACGTCGGCCACCCGGCGGAGCCGGTAGCGGACCGTGTTCGGGTGGACGAACAGCTCCCGCGCCGTTGCCTCGAGGCTGCGTCCCGTGTCGAGGTAGCACCAGAGGGTCTGCAGGAGTTCACCGGACTGGTCCTTGAGCGGCGTGTAGATCCGCTGGACGAGCGCCGTCCGCGCCAGGGGATCGCCCGCGAGGGCACGTTCGGGCAGCAGGTCGTCGGCCAGCACGGGTCGGGGCGCGCCCCGCCACGCCCGGGCCACCGCGAAGCCGGCGAGGGCGGCCTTGGCGCTCGTCGAGGCGTCGACGACACCCGGGACCTCGTTGCCGAGGACCAGGTGTCCGTCGCCGAAGGACGGTGCGAGGGCCTCGGCGATGGTCGTGAACGAGGTCGGGTCCTCGCCCTCGGGTGTGTCGTCCCGGGGCGTGGCCCGGCCGATCACGACGACGAGGCGCGCCCCCTGCACACCGATCAGGACGTCGGCGTCGAGGTGCCGGGCGGTCCGACGGATCGTGTCCACCTCGAGCTGCGGCGGCGCGGTGCCGACGAGCACCGCGACCTCGCCGTGCCCGTGCCAGCCGAGCGCGGCGATCCGGCTCGGCAGCTCGTCGTCGTACTCGCCCGACAGGATCGAGTCGACGACGAGGGCCTCGAGTCGGGCGTCCCACAGCCCGCGGGCCTCCGCGGCCCGGGCGTAGACGTCCGCCGCGGCGAACGCGATCTCGCGGGAGTACAGGAGGATGGCCTCCTGCAGGCCGTCGTCGCCGTCCTTCACGCGGTCCTCGACGACCTCGACCACGACGCGGATGAGTTGGAGCGTCTGCTGCAGGCTCACCGACCGGAGCAGTTCGCGCGGTGCCGCGCCGAAGACGTCGGCCGCGATCCACGGAGTGGCCGCGGGGTCCTCGAACCAGGCGATGAACGACGTGATGCCCGCCTGTGCGACCAGGCCGACGGCCGACCGGCGGCCGGGCGGCATCTCCCCGTACCAGGGGAGCGTGTCCTCGAGGCGCTTGATGGTCGCGCTCGCGAGTTCGCCCGACACCTGGCGGAGCCAGGCGAGCGTCCGTCCCCGGTCGCCCGCCCGGCCCAGGGCATCGGCGCGCAGTGCGCTCACGGGCGGGTCAGCTCTCGCCGCCCGCGCTGCCGGTCGTGCCGGCCGTGACGTCCCACAGGCGGTACTTGTCGATCGCCTGACGGACCACCGACGGATCCATCTCACCGCGACGCACGAGCTGCTGCAGGGTCCGCACGACCACCGACGGGCCGTCGATCAGGAAGACCCGACGCGCGGCGGCACGGGTGTCCGAGAACCCGAAGCCGTCGGCTCCGAGCGTCGCGTAGTCGCTCGGGACGAACTCGCGGATCTGGTCGGGAACCGCGTGCGACCAGTCGCTCACGGCGACGACGGGGCCGTGCGTGCCCTGGAGCTTCTCGGTGACGAAGGGCGTGCGCGGCTGCTCCTCGGGGTGGAGGAAGGCGTCCGATGCGGCGGCGAGGCCGTCACGACGGAGCTCGTTCCAGCTCGTGACGCTCCAGACGTCGGCGGAGACGCCCCAGTCCTGGGCCAGCAGCTGCTGGGCCTCGAGGATCCACGGCACGGCGACACCGGACGCGAGCAGCTGCGCCTTCGGGCCGTCGTGCTCGGCGGCCTTGAGCAGGTACATGCCGCGCACGATGCCGTCGATGTCGACGTGCTCCGGCTCTGCCGGCTGGACGAGCGGCTCGTTGTACACCGTGAGGTAGTACATGACGTTCGGGTCGGCGTGCTTCGGCGAGCCGTCCTCGTTCGTGCCGTACATGCGGTCGAGTCCGGACTGCACGATGTGTGCGATCTCGTACCCGTACGCGGGGTCGTACGCGACCACGGCCGGGTTCGTCGACGCCAGGAGCAGCGAGTGGCCGTCGGCGTGCTGCAGACCCTCACCCGTCAGCGTCGTGCGGCCCGCGGTGGCGCCGATGAGGAACCCGCGCGCCATCTGGTCGCCAGCGGCCCACAGGGCGTCGCCGGTGCGCTGGAACCCGAACATCGAGTAGAAGACGTAGACCGGGATGAGCGGCTCACCCTGCGTCGAGTAGGACGTGCCGACCGCGGTGAAGGCCGCGAGGGCTCCCGCTTCGTTGATCCCGACGTGGATGATCTGTCCCTGCGGGCTCTCCTTGTAGGCGAGGAGGAGCTCGCGGTCGACCGAGGTGTAGTGCTGGCCGTTCGGGTTGTAGATCTTCGCGGTCGGGAAGTACGCGTCCATGCCGAACGTGCGGGCCTCGTCCGGGATGATCGGCACGACGCGGTCGCCGAAGTCGGGGGAGCGGAGCAGGTCCTTGAGCAGGCGGGCGAACGCCATGGTCGTCGCGACCTCTTGCTTGCCCGAGCCCTTCTTGCCGATGGCGTAGCGGCCGTCGTCCGGCAGCGTCACCTGCGTGTACTTGGTCCGGCGCTCCGGGACGTACCCGCCGAGGGCACGCCGACGCTCGTGCATGTACTGCACGGCCTCGTCGTCGTGTCCGGGGTGGTAGTACGGCGGCAGGTAGGGGTTCTCGTCGAGCTGCGCGTCCGACACGGGGATCCGCATCTCGTCGCGGAACTGCTTGAGGTTGTCGAGCGTCAGCTTCTTCATCTGGTGGGTCGCGTTGCGGCCCTCGAAGCTCGGACCGAGTCCGTAGCCCTTGACCGTCTTGGCCAGGATGACCGTCGGCTGGCCCTTGTGCTCGGAGGCCGCCTTGAACGCCGCGTACACCTTGCGGTAGTCGTGGCCGCCGCGCTTGAGGTTCCAGATCTGGTCGTCCGTGTAGTCCTCGACGAGTGCGAGCGCCTTCGGGTCGCGTCCGAAGAAGTTCTCGCGGACGTACGCGCCGTTCTCGGCCTTGTACGTCTGGTAGTCACCGTCGGGGGTGCGGTTCATCAGGTTGAGGAGCGCGCCCTCGGTGTCGCGGGCGAGGAGGTCGTCCCACTCGCGACCCCAGACGACCTTGATGACGTTCCAGCCCGCACCGCGGAAGAACGCCTCGAGCTCCTGGATGATCTTGCCGTTGCCGCGCACCGGGCCGTCGAGGCGCTGGAGGTTGCAGTTGATGACGAAGTTCAGGTTGTCGAGGCCGTCGTTCGCCGCGACCTGCAGCTGGCCCCGGGACTCGACCTCGTCCATCTCGCCGTCGCCGAGGAACGCCCACACCTGCTGCTCCGAGGCGTCCTTGATGCCGCGGTTCGTCAGGTACTTGGCCTGCTGCGCCTGGTAGATCGCGTTGATCGGCCCGATGCCCATCGAGACCGTCGGGAACTGCCAGAACGAGGGCATGAGACGCGGGTGCGGGTACGACGACAGTCCGCCGCCCTGGTGCGAGTGCTCCTGCCGGAAGCCGTCGAGCTGGTCCTCGCTGAGACGGCCCTCCAGGTACGCCCGGGCGTACATGCCGGGGGAGGCGTGGCCCTGGAAGAAGACCTGGTCGCCGCCGGACGGGTGGTCCTGCGCGCGGAAGAAGTGGTTGTAGCCGACCTCGTACAGGGCGGCGCTCGACGCGTAGGTCGAGATGTGGCCGCCGACCGCGACACCGGGGCGCTGGGCGCGGTGCACCGTGATGGCGGCGTTCCAGCGGATCCAGCGGCGGTAGCGGCGCTCGAGGTCCTCGTCGCCCGGGAACTCCGGCTCGTTCTCGGGCGCGATGGTGTTGACGTAGTCGGTGGTCGGGACCATCGGCACGCCCAGGTGGAGCTCGCGCGAGCGTTGCAGCAGGCTGAGCATGACCTCGCGCCCCCGGCCGTGGCCGTTCGCGGCGACCAGGCCGTCGAGGGACTCACGCCACTCGGCGGTCTCCTCCGGGTCCTGGTCCTGGGTGTCGGCACCCGCGATCCATGGCTGACGCTGGGGGTCCTGGTCGTTCACCGTCACCGTTGACCTCGTTCGTTCGTGGTGGACATGTCGATGCATCCGTCGCCGGGTCACGACGCGTGGATGGGCGAGACCACTCTAGTTCCCGCGTCCGACGCGCTCGCGCGGCTCGGTGCCAGCGCACGCGGCAACAGGCACCGCGCTTGCGTTCGCGTGCCGTCGGCGTAGGATCTCACGTCGTGCGCGCGCCCGCCCGGGTATGCGCGTGATGCAGCCGGGACCCATGCCGTCCCGCGACCGGGGCAGACCCAGAGAGAAGCACGCCAGATGGCACTCGAGATCGGTTCCCTCGCTCCCGACTTCGAACTGCCGGACCAGCGCGGCGAGCACGTCCGCCTCAGCGACTTCCGCGGCGTGCGTCCGGTGGCGCTCGTGTTCTTCCCGCTCGCGTTCTCCTCGACCTGCACGAGCGAGCTCTGCGCGCTCCGCGACAACATCGCGATGTTCGCCGACCACCGCGTCGAGCTCATCGGCATCAGCGTCGACTCGAAGGCCACGCTCCGCTCGTTCGCCGACTCGAACGGGTACGACTTCACGCTGCTCGCGGACTTCTGGCCCCACGGTGCGGTCAGCAAGGAGTACGGGGTCTTCCTCGAGAAGAAGGGCTTCGCGAACCGCGCGACGTTCGTCATCGACACCGACGGTCGGATCCGCGCCTCGATCATCACCGAGCCGGGGCTCGCCCGCGACGTCAGCGAGTACCGAGCCGCGCTCGATCGCCTGACGCCCGCACCCGCCGCCGTCTGAGCCGTGCGGCGAGGGGCCGTGCGCCGAGGGGCCGTGCGCCGAGGGGCCGTGCGCCGAGGGGCCGTGCGCCGAGGGGCCGTGCGCCGAGGGGCCGTGCCGATCCGGCACGGCCCCTCGGTCGTCAGACGCCCACGGCCTGCCGGACGGATGGGTCCTGGACGAAGGCCGCGACGGCGGTGGCGAGCACGGCCTCCGTGGCCGCCTCGCGCGTCGCGGCACCGAACATCGCATGGTCGGCCTCCGGGAGCTCCACGACCCGGAGCGTCCCGGGCAGGTGCGCGAGCCGGTGGGCTGCCGTGGCGCCGCCTCGTGCCCGGAAGACGGCGCCGTCGCCCGGACCGAGCACGAGGGTCACGTCGGTGCCGGCCGCGAGCGGCGCGCGGATGACGGGTTCGACGAACTGCACGTGTCCACGCCGGGCCAGCGCCAACGCCACGCGGTACGGCAGGTGCCGCTTGACGGCGGCGACGAGCGCGTCACGGCGTGTGCGGACGTGGGGCCGTGCCTCCGCGTCCGCGGCCGCGACGGCACCCGGTGCTGCGGGGCGGGACCGGTAGTCCGCCTGGCTGAGGCCGACCACGAACCCGGCACGACCCGCGGCGACCTGGAGGCCCAACCACCCGCCGACCGAGAGTCCGACGATCCCGACCCGGTCGGCCGGGAGCGCGAGGTGGTCGAGGACGTGGCTGACGTCGTCGATCCACTCCTGGGTGAAGAGCAGGCTCGGCTCGTCGGCGACGACGGGTCCGGTCTCGCCCGTGCCCCGACGGTCGACACGGACGGACCGGATGCCGGCCGCGGCGAGTCGTCGAGCGAGGTCGACCTGCAGGCGCGTGACGCCGATGCGGTGTTCGGACGAACCGTTGAGCAGCACCACGGTCGGGGCGTCGTCGTCGCCGTGCCGCGGCCTGGTGTCGACGGCGAAGAGGTGGTCCGGTCCGATGCGGACGAGGTGTTCCTCGACGTCCTGGTCGACGACCGCCCGCTCGGTCGGGACGAGCTCCATCGGCGCCGGGACGGGCTCGGGCGGCACACGGCGGGTCACCCACTCGCCGACGGCGTCGACGCTCGCGGCGGGGATGCGCGCGGAGAGGCTCGACACGCCGAGGAGCGCCTCGTGCCCATCGACCCGCACGATGTCGATCCCGTCCCGGTCGTACCCGGCCGGGACACGGCGGTCCCCGTCGTTCCGCACCGCCACGAGCACGGGCATGCGGTCGGCCGGTCCGGTCGGATACCCGAGGGCCCCGATCGCCGCTGCCTGGTCGGCGGGGATGTCGGCACCCACCACGGTGACCGTGCCGTCGTGGGCGGTGGTGACCGCCGATCCGGGTCTGGTGTCGATCCCCGCCACCGAGACCGCGGCGAGTGCCCGTGCCGCGCGGAGCCAGGAGCGTCCGGACCGCGGCGGGTCCCAGAGCACGAGCCCCGCGGCGTCCGGGTCGTCGTCGGCGGCCGCGGCCGCGACGAGGGCCCCGGACGCGAGGCCGACGTACACGATTCGGGTGCAGCCGGCGGTGCGCAGCGCCTCCGCCGCGAGCCGTGCGCCGTCACGATGGGACGTCGCGGTCGCGGCGACGACGGAGTCCCCGCTGCCGGGGTGGTCGTAGCGGACGGAGGCGATGCCGTGGTCCGCGAGTCGCGCGGCGAGGAGGCGTTCGGTCCGGTAGGCGAGGACGTGCTCGTGCCCGAACGGTGGGCAGACGACGACCCCGGTGGAACCGGGCCGGGTGGGGCGTTCGACGGTCGCGAGCACGGCCCCACCGCCGAGCCACGTGTCGAGCGCCGGCATCAGCGCAGCGACAGCTGGTCGAGCGTCGAGACCGGCCAGTCGGCGAGCGAGGTCCCGAACGTGCGGAAGAGGGCGAGCGTGATCCGCTCCATGCCGAACGCGATGCACGACGTGTGGGCGACGCTGCCGTCCGCGGTCGTGATCCCGAAGGGCGCGCCGAAGTGGTCGGCCGCACTGTTCGCACTGGCGATCGCGGTGCCGTCGGAGAGCCCGGGGTAGATCGGGACGGTGACCTCGATCTTCAGCTCGTCGGTGAGCTGGTTCGCGGCGAGGAACTTGCCGGCACGGCCGAAGAAGGGGTCGTTCGCGGGGACGCGGGTGACGTCGAGCCCGAGGGCGGCGAGCATCGCGGCCTGGCGCTCGCTCCACGTGTTGCGGAAGGTCCTGGCGTCGTCCTCGCCGCCCACGTAGACGAACTCGTGCATGCGGAACGACTGGAGCCGCATCGGGTCGTCGGAGGGCTCGTGGCGGAACGTGTACCCGACGACGTCGAACACGCGACCGTCGACCTGCTGGCCCGCCAGGTGGTCGTAGAGCGGGTGGCACACGGCGGACACGAGCATGGTCTCGCCGGGGTGCAGGAACCGGTCCCAGTCCTCGCCCGCGGCACGCGCGGCGAGGAGCGCGGCGTGGTCGCGGTCGGAGCCCGTGAACGTGTGGATGGCACCCGTGAGCTGCGGGAACGAGGCCACGTAGTCGGTGCGCTCGAAGGCGGACCGGGCGATGACCGGGGCGAAGCGGATCCGCTCCGGGGCGAGCTCGGCGAACCCGAGCGTGATGTACCGGTCGACGGCGTCGACGACGTCGTCGAACGTGCCGTTGCGGCCGAAGAGGCCGGGCTCCCCGGCGGGGACGAGGAGGCCGGCGTCGACGAGCTCGTCGCGGAACGCGAGGCGGGCGGTGTCGAGGTCGGTGGTCTGCGGTGCTGTTGTCGTGTCGGTCACGGGTTCGACCTTCCGTTGCTGATGGTTGCGATCTTGGCGTTGTGGTGCAGGATGCGGTCGTTGCCGACCATGAGGGCGGTGCCGTGCGCGTCGCGCACGATCCGGCCCAGGCTCGACGGGTCTCCGAGCCGGTACCCCGCGATGCCCGTGATCACGAGCGCGCGGGAGACGATGTCGAGCACGGCTTCGCTCGCCGTGACCTTGAGGCCGTTGACCCAGCGGGCCGTCGCCACGGACTCGAGCACGGCGGGCTCGTTCGCCGCCGCCTCCCACCGTCGCGCGGACGCCTCGATCGTGTCGGCCAGGGACTGCACGCGCAGCTCGACCTCGGCGAGGCGGAGTGCTGCGGGCGGGGTGGTGCCGAGGGCCTTGCGGGCGGCGCGACGGACCGACGCGCGGGCGGTCTCGGTGGCGCTCCGGGCCATGCCGAGCCAGGCCGCGGCCCAGAGCACGTGCGACACCGGCGTCATGGTCTGCGCCGACATCTCGGCGAAGGGCTGGGCGAGCACGTGGTCCGCGTCGACGTCGGCGGTCAGCGAGAACCCCTCGCTCGCTGTGCCGCGGAGGCCGAGGGTGTCCCAGCCGCTCCGACGCACGAGCTCGGTGCGCTCGGCCGGGCAGACCACGAGCACCTGGTCGGACGGCGGGCTGTCCGCGTTCCGGCGCGCGGTGGCGAGCACCGCGCTGGCATGGAGACCGTAGGAGATGACCGGGGCCTCCTTGGCGAGACGCACGCCGCAGGTGGTGGCCTCGACCGAGCAGCCGCTCGATCCGGTGTCGCCGCCGGTCGTGATCTCGGTCGTGGCCGAGGCGATGAGGGCGCCCTCGTCGCGGACCCGGGCGAGGAGCCGGGCGGCGGCGACGCTCGTGCCGCCGTGGCGGACGAGCGTGGCGACCTGCCCGACGTGCATCGCGAACACCATGGCCGTGGAGGCGCAGGCGCCGCCGAGGACGGTCGCGACGTCGGCGAGTTCCGTGAGCGTGGCGCCCTCGCCGCCCAGATCGACCGGGAGGACCGCGGCGAGCAGTCCGAGTCGGCGCAGCGCCGCCACGGACTCGCTCGGGAACCGTCCTTCGGCGTCGATCCGGTCCGCCCACTCGGCGGCGACGCCCGCGGCCTCGACCGCGCGGTCGTGCAGGGAGACGACGTCCGTGGCGCGGACGTCGGGGAGGACCGTCACGCTGCCACCGCCTGAGCGCGGACGACCGCCTCGATCGACGCGATCGTGGCGAACGTGCTGCGGGTGAGCGCCTCGTCGGGGAACTCGATGTCGCACTCCTCCTCGACGGCGAGCATGACCGTGATGGTCGCGTGTGACGTCAGGCCGACCTGGTACAGGTCGTCGGTGTCGAGGACCTGGGCGACGGGGACGGAGAGGTGGCCGTGGCGCTCGAGGACCTCGCGGATGATCGTGGACATTGGCTGGTGTTCCTTCCCCCGGATGACGGAGACGGCGGTCGCGGCGGCGAATCCGCCCTCGTGGGTGAGCGAGACGCTCACGGACTGGAGCCGTTCGCGGACCGATCGGTCACGGGCGGCGTGGTGGAGCCGGACGACGGGTGCGCCGCTCGGCAGGCTGAGGATCTCGACGTCGTGCGGCAGCACCGGCTCGTCGGGAGCCGGGCGGAGCAGCTTGACCACGGCCTCCTTGCCGGCGAAGCGCGCGGCGACGCGGTGCGGCTCGTCGTGGCACTGGAGCCGCTCCCTGGGCGACAGGATGCGGTCGAGGTAGCGGTCGCCGAACCGGTCGATGCTCGCGGCGACCGTCTGCACGGCGATCATGTCCGTGCCGACCCGGATGCGGGGGCTCATGCGGACGCTCCGTAGTGCTCGAGGACCCGGTCGACGTGCCGGTCCATGTCGAGTTCCTCAGCGCGACGGGTCGCTCCCGCGCGGAGTGCGGCGCGGAGCGCGCGGTCGTCGACGAGTCGTTCGATCGCGCCCCGGAGCGCGGCGGCGGTGGGCGGCACGACGAGGCCGCTGTCGCCGTCCGCGACGAGCGGGGGTGACGCCGTGGTCGTGGTGAGGACGGGCACCCCGGCGAGCAGGGCCTCGGCCACGACGATCGGGAAGTTCTCGGCCCACCGGCTCGGCATCACGAGCAGGTCGGTCTCGGCGAGGGCGCGGGCCCGCCCGGCCTCGTCGAGCCAGCCGGCAGCGACCACCGCGTCGGCCGCCGACACGGCGTCGCGCAGGGGACCGTCACCGCCGACGGTGAGCGTGGCGCCCGGGACGCCGGCGCCCCACGCCTCGAGCAGCAGCGGGATCCCCTTGTGCTCGGCGAGCTTGCCGAGGAACAGGACGCGGAGCACGTCGGACTCGCTCCGCGGCGGGGCGTCCCGGGGCGCCGACCAACCGTGCGGCAGCACCGTGCTTCGGTGGGCGTCGAGTCGGAAACCGCGTTCCGCGTGCCGGTCGCGCGTGCGCTCGCTGGGGAAGATGAGCGTCGCGTCGCGCGGGATGGCAGCGGCGACGACGCGCGATCGGAGCCCCTGGACCCGACCGACGTGGTCGATCGGGGCGTCGCCGCGCGTCAGGGACGCCGACGTGTGGACGAGCGTGAAGTCGTGCGCGGTGTGCACCACCCGCGGACCGGCGAGCCGGAACGGTGCGGCCCCGAACCCGGAGAACCGGTGGACGTGCACGGCGTCGAACCCGCCGTCCTCGAGGAAACGGGTGATGGCCGTCGGACGGAGGGAGTCGCGCAGCTCGGCCGCGTGGAACCGGACCCGGGCGAGGCGGCCGGTGCCCTGGCGGTCCGGGGAGTAGGGACGGCGTCCGGGCACGACGACGAGCCGTGCGCCCGTCGCGGCCACGAGGGCGCGGGCCCCGTCGTCGACCCAACCGGTGACGACGGTGACGTCGTGCCCGCGACGGACCTGTGCTCCGGCGAGTGCGAGGCAGTACTGTTCGGCGCCGCCCAGCGGACTGAGCAGGGAGCTGGACACATGTGCGATCCTCATGCCGTGCCTCCCGCCCGGACCAGGCGCGTCACCGCGTCGTGGAGGAGCGTGGCGCTGCGGTCCCACGAGAACCGGTCGCGGATCGTCGCGGCCCGGCGGGCGCGCTCGTCGGCAGCGGTCGGCCCGGTGAGCGCGGCGGCGAGCCCGTCGCGGATCGCGTCGGTCGAGGTCGGGTCCACGTAGGTGGCGTCGTCACCGCACACCCAGCGCAGGGCCGGCACGTCCGAGACGAGGACGTCCGATCCGGCGGCGAACGCCTCGACGGCGGGGAGGCCGAAGCCCTCGTCGAGGCTCGGGAACGCCACCAGTGCGGCGTGGGCGTAGAGGCGGGCGAGTTCGGCGTCATCGACGTACCCGAGGCGGAGCGCCCCGCGGTCGTCCGCGTCGGTGCGCGCGTAGATCGCGCTCCCGCCCCCGACCATCACGAGGGGGTGCGTCGTCCGCAGGGCCTCCGGGAGCGCGGCGTGCGCGGCGACGAGCCGGGCGGTGTTCTTGCGCGGGTCGTCACTGCCCACGGCGAGCACGTACCGTCCGGCGGCCTCACGCGCACCGGCGGACTCGGGCACCGCGAGGCCGGGGCGGAACGGGTCGGCGGGCGCGTTCGGCACCGTGACGACCGGGGTGCCCGGGCCGAGCAGGGCCCGGACGCGCCCCGCGATGGGCTCGCTCACCGCGACCACGAGGGCGGCCGAGCGGAGCTGGGTCCGCAGCACCGGCGCGTGCGTCGCGACGTACCGCCGGCTGAACCACTCCGGGTGGTCGAGGACGAACAGGTCGTGCACGACGACGACGTGCCGGGCCGCGAGCGCGGGACCGCGGCTCGTCAGCGTGAGCAGGTACTCGTCGGCGGACCGGCCGACGCCGGCGGACTGAGCTCGGGCCCAGGCGGCGATCGGACGGTCCCCACCGGTGCCGGCCGCGGTCTCGCGGACGTCCGGGAGGCCCGACAGCCGATCCGCGATCTCGGTCGCGTACCGCTGCTGCCCCGTCACCCGCTGCGTGCGGAAGGCGCCGTTCACGACGATGCGGGCGCCGACGGGGGAGCGCCGACCGCGGCGGCCGGTACGCGGCCCGCGGCCGGGGACCGGCACCGCGAGGAGGGGCTCGTCGTCGAGGTCGTGCTCGGACCGCCGCGCACCGGGGCGGAGCGGGGCCGACGCCATGTCGGCCGGCTCGTCCCTCGCGACGGCGGTCACGCCGTGCCGGGTCACCGACCAGGCCGGGGCGGACGTCGCGGCCGCGGCGATCGGCACGCCGGAGCCCGCCGTGACGAGCGCCGCCGCCGTGCCACCGGCGAGGACCGGGAGCATCCAGTCCCGCACCTCGTCGGCGAACCGCTCGGCGCCGAAGTCCCGCGCCCGTCGGCGACAGGCGTCGGGGTCGACCGTGACGGCACGGTCGACGGCGGCCGCGAGTTCGTGCGCGCCGAGGCCGGACGCCACCGCGCCCGTGACGCCGTCGACGACCGACTCGGTCGCGCCGCCGGTCGGTCCGACGACGACCGGGACGCCGAGCGCCATCGCCTCGACCGGCATGATGCCGAAGTCCTCGACGGCCGGGAACACGTACACGGCCGCCTGCGCCATCACGGCCCGGAGCAGCCGGTCGGACGGGTCGAGCACGAACCGGACGGGCACACGCGCCGCCGCGGCGTGGGCCTCGAGCGCCGCCTGCTCCGGGCCGCCCCCGGCGAGTACGACGGGACGCCCGGCGGCCTCGCCGGCCGCGATCACGAGGTCGAGTCGCTTGTAGGGGATGAACCGGGAGGCACCGAGCACGTAACCGGCCGGTAAGGCGTCGAGGACGCGGCGTTCGTCGTCGTCGAGCAGGGCCCGCCAGTCGGACACGGCCTGGAGGTCGGCGACCTCGACCGGCGGGTGGATCACGCGGGAGTCCTTGCCCCAGGTGTCGCGGATGCGGCCCTGCACGAAGGCGCTGTTCGCCGCGATGTTCCGATGGGCCGCAGCGCGGCGCCGATCGGTCAGGCGGAGCGGCACGGCGGCGATCCGGCTCGCGAGCCCGTTCCCGCGGCCGTCGAACTCCGGGGTCCAGACGTACCGGGCGGGCGTGTGCACGTACGCGAAGTGCCGGTCGGCGGGCACGGCCGAGTGGGCGACGACCTGGTGCGAGAACGCGTGGGAGCTCGACAGCACCCAGTCGTACCCCTCGGCGCGGAGCCGACGCCACACGGCGGGCATCGCGGGGAGCGCCAGGGCCTTGCGACCGCGGAGCGGGGTGCGAGCGAGGAGGCTCTCGGTGACCCGTCCGGGTGCGAAGCGGTCGGGCGCCTCGTTCCAGAGGCAGAACACGTCCGCGTCCGGGTACATGCGGGCGAAGGCGTCGAGGACCTTCTCGGACCCGCCGGAACGGCCGATCCACTCGTGGACGATGAGTCCGGGCATGACTCGTCGTTCCTTCCTAGTAGGCGCCGTCGGAACCGACGACGGCACGAGCGGTGCGCCAGAGGATCCCGAGGTCGAGGGCGAGGGACCAGTTCTCGACGTAGTCGAGGTCGAGGCGGATGGCTTCCTGCCACGACAGGCGGGAGCGGCCGCTCACCTGCCAGAGGCCGGTCATGCCGGGGCGCACCTTGAGACGTCGGTGTGCGCTGGCGTCGTAGAGGGCGATCTCGGCGGGCCGCTGGGGGCGGGGCCCGACGAGGCTCATGTCGCCGCGGAGGACGTTGACGAGCTGGGGCAGCTCGTCGATGGAGTACCGGCGGATGAACGCCCCGATCCGGGTCAGCCGGGGGTCGTCCGCGATCTTGAACAGGGGCCGGTCGCTGGTGCCCTGCGCCGCCAGGAGCTTGTGCAGGTGGGCGTCGGCGTCGGTCACCATCGAGCGGAACTTGAGGATGTCGAATGCCTGGTGCCCGGCGCCGATCCGCTCCTGCCGGTAGAACACCGGGCCGGCGCTCGTGGTCCGGACCGCGATCGCGACGACGAGGAGGAGCGGCGAGAGCGCCGCGAGCAACAGGAGGGAGCCCACGACGTCCGTCGCCCGCTTCACCACGCGCTGCGGCCCGGTGTAGGTGGGCGCGGCGACGTGCAGCACGGACAGACCCGCGATGCGTTCGCTCCGGAGCCGCCCGGTCGCGACGTCGACGATGGTCGGGGCGACGACCAGTTCGCACGCGCGGTGTTCGAGGTCCCAGCTGAGCTTCCGGACCCGGTCCGCGGTCAGGGCGTCGGCCCCGGTCACGAGGACGAGGTCCGCCCCGGTCGCATCGAGCGCCTCGGCGACGCGCACGGGGAGGTCGACGTCGAGGGCGTCGGGCGCGGGCACGACCGATGCGACGACGTCCCACCCGGCGGCGACACGGCTGGTGAGGTGTGCGGTGGCCTCGGCGATGCCGGCGGGGGAGCCGACGAGGACGATCCGGCGGCGCAGGCGGCCCGCGAGTCGTTCGCGTCGGATCCACCGCACCCAGGACAGCCGGGCCACGAGGAGGAGGACGACCCCCGCGGCGACGGCCCAGGGGAGGCCGACGCCGCGGAGGTCGATCCCGGTGGACCACGATGCGAGGGCGAGGGTCGCGACGGACGCAGCCGTCGCGGTGAGGATCGCCCCCGCACCGTGGTTCCCGTTGCCGAGCCCGAGGAGGCCACGTCGCTCGAACACCGCGAGCCACACGATCCAGACCACGGCGACACCTGCGAGCAGGGCGATGCGGGAGATCGTGGAGCGGGAGAGGTCGGGTACGAGCATCGAGGCTCCGAGTGCCGCCACGACGAGCACGGCGTCCGTCAGACCCACCACGGCACGGAGCCGTTCGGCGGATCGGTCGGGCACCGCAACGGCGTGCGGGGCATCCGTCCAGATGGGGGATTCAGCGGTGGGCGCGTCCGGGTCGGGGTTGCCGGGCGCGTCGAACACTGCATTCGACATGGGTGAGCCTGCTCTTCGGGTCAACAGGTGACCGACGGCGATCCGTTCGGGGACGACGATCGCCGACGCACTCGTCGTCTTCGGGAACGACGGGTCCGCGGTCGTGTTCGGGGCACGACGCGGTTGAGCAGTCAGAGGGTCGATCCTGGCCGGGTAACCGAGGGTCGAGCGGATTCGGGTTCCGCGTGCTGGCCACGGTATTGCCCCGGCTCGCGAGCGTCAAGCAACCGCGACGGGATTCCTGATCCGGACGGGCGTCCAGCGGCGTGTCGGCGTCCGTCAGCCGACCGGCGTCGGGTGGAGGGCGCGGCGCAGTCGGTACCCCCGGATCGCCATGGCACGGCGGAGGAACCGGGCCAGGGCGTCCTGGAGGCGCCACGCTCGGAACACACCGGCGACTCGGTACGCGATCCGGATGATCGACTCGGATGTCCCGGGCGTGTCGCGGTCGCCGATGTGCTGCTGGATCCGCCCGAGGCGCCCGTGGGTGGCCGGCACGACGACGAGGTCACCGAGCTGGCCGGGGAGTTCCGGCCACAGGTCCTCGAGATCCGCGACGGCCTCGCCGCGCACGACGCACTCGGCGACGAACGCGTCGATGCCCCGGGTGTGCAGGTGCCGAGCCGCGGCACGCTCGTCGAAGCCGGCACCCGCGCCGATGGCCGCGAGCCGGAGCCCGAGGTCGAGGTCCTCGTTGTAGCCGAGCTCCACCGGCGGCCGGTACGCCTCGGCCTCGCGGTAGAGGTCGCGGGGGATGCTCGCATTGCCACCCCAGAAGGACGTCAGCAGCGTCATGGCGTCCCCGGTGCGCCAGACCGCGACCTGGTTCTCGTAGTCGCGGGCGTAGATGCGGGTCGCCGCCTCGTCGCGGCCCCGACGGGGTGTCAGACGCACGGGCATGTAGCCGAGCAGGGCGCTGCGGGGGTGCTCCGCGTGGAAGGCCCGGTGGCGTTCGACCAGCCCCTCGAGCGGCAGGACGTCGTCGTCGGCGACGAGCACGACGTCGCAGGTGGCGGCCTCGAGCCCGACCGAGCGCGCGATCGACCTCCCGCGGTTCTCGGGGAGCGTGATGAGGCGCATGCGGGGGTCCGCCGTCGCCCGGGCGAGCGCGGCCTCCGCCCCGTCGTGCGGGCCGTCGAGCACGACGACGAGCTCGTCGAGGTCCTGTCGGAGCCAGTGGTCGAGCATGTCGGACAGGCGGTCGAGGCGTCGGTAGGACGGGACGACGACGGAGATGGTCGGGAGGTGCGACATTCGGGTCTCGCGTTTCTCGGGTTCGGGTCAGGGTCGGCGCACGAGCCGGACGGGTACTGGACATCGGCGCTGAGCGTCGCTATTGTCGCAGCCACGACGAGCCAGTCAACCCGCTGACGCCGCCCCGAACCGGCGTCACGACCACGGTGCCCCGGACCCCGAACCCAGGGCACGACTCGCGGCGAGGACCCGAAACCCCGCAGCGTGACGTCGAGCGAACCGACGGTGGCGTACCCGAACGCCCGGCTCCATACCCGAACGGCGCCCACCCATGCCCATTCGTGAGCGGCTCCACGACCAACTCGACCTGGTCGTGGTCCTCGGTCCCGTCCGTGAGGACGTCATCGACGCCCTGCCCGACGCCCTCCACCGACACCTGATCAGCGACGACGGCAGCGAGCTCCGTCGCGCCTACCGTCCGGACCGGGCCTGGGGGCACGTCTCCCGCCGCGCGGCCGACTCGCTCGCGGACGACGTCCTCGACGTCGCCGTCGACGGCCTGGAACCTGCCGAGATGGCGACGCACCTCCTCGACGCCGGCTACGCGGTCCTCCCGATCCGGATGCTCGTGTCCGGCGGACTGATCGCGGTCCTCGTGCCGCACGACCTCTTCGACGGCGCCTCCAGCGGCCACCACATCCGGCGCGTGCTCGCGATCGCCGCGGGTGAGCCGGAGGGGCGCACCGTGCGCCCGCCGACCCGGCGGCCGTTGGCCGCCACCATGCGGGTCGCCGGGCTCGACCGTCCCGGCCCGCTCCGTCTCGCCCGGGCGGCCCGGCGGGACGCGGAGCGACAGGTGCCACCCGACCCCCAAGTACCGGGCGGGCTCGCCGTCGACCGTGCACGGCGCCTCCGCGGGTTCCGCACCGTCCAGCTCGACGAACAGGAACTGCGCACGCTCGACGCCCGTGCGGTCGACGGAGCCGGGCGCCGCACCACGCGCGGCATGAAGCTGTCGGCCGCCGTGCTCGACGCCATCGCCGACGCCGTCCCGCCGACGACCGACTTCACCATCCGGATGAACGTCGACCTCCGTCGCTGGGCGCCCCGCGGCGAGCGGGTCCAGGGCCCGTTCTCGACGTCGTACCCGATCGGTCGGCTCCGGACGATGCGACGCGACGCGGCATCGGTGCACGAGCAGGTCCGCCGGGCGATCGAGACGCGGGCACCGCTCGCGGCCCTCGTCGGCGACGTCGTCGGCCTGGTCCGCGACCGCGTGCGACACCCGTTCCCGATCCCGTCCGGCGACGTCATCCGCACGCAGTTCGACGTCGCCCTCTCCGTCTTCCCCTCACTCATCCCGGACGCCGTCTGGCGACCGGGTGCGACCCCGCTCCTGGGCACGATCCTCGTGCACCCGGGGCACGTCGCGAACCCGTACGTCCAGATGTCGCTGGTCGGGTCCGAGGCCTCGATCGCCCTCTGGGACGAGACCGGGATCATCGACCAGGACCGATTCGAACAGTCGCTCCGAGCCGCCGTCACCCCGGCCGCTCGGGTGCGAGAGGAGCACCACGCATGATGAGCGCACCCGACGCGGTCCGCACCGTCCTCCGGCACTGGGCACTCGTGCTCGTCGCCGTCGTCCTCGGCGTCGTGGGCGGTTCCGTCTACAGCGCCACCGCGAGCCCGACGTACAGTTCGTCGTCGCAGGTGCTCGTGACGATCCGCTCGAGCGGCAGCACGACGGACCGCCTGCAGGGCGCGTCGTACATCAGCCAGGTCCTGCCGACCTACACGTCGGCGATCACGAGCTCGTCGGTGCTGGAGCCCGTCATCCAACAGCTCCACCTGTCGACCGGGGTCGCCGCCCTCGCGAAGGACGTCTCGGCGACCGCGGGGACCGACACGGCGATCATCACCGTCACGGCGGACGCGGGCAGCCCGCGCGCCGCCCGTGCGCTCGCCGCCGCGGTCACGAACCGGTTCATCCAGGTCGCACCCGATCTGCTCTCACCCACGAGCGCGGCGGGTACCAGCACCGCCACGGCCGGGGCGTCCGGGGACACGACGCCCGCGGACCTCCGGCTCTCGACCGTCAGCGTGCCGACCACCCCGACCGGTCCGACCAGCCCCGGGCGACTCGTCGTGGTCCTCCTCGGGCTCGTGGCCGGGTTGATCGTCGGGATCGGCATCGCGCTCGCGCTCGGCGCGGCCGACCGTCGGGTCCGGAGCGCCGAGCAGGCCGCCGCGATCGCCGACGCACCGGTCATCGGACGGCTCCCGCGCCTCCCGGCCCGCGCCTGGCACGACCGGTCGTCGGTCCCCGCGTGGACGGAGGCCGTCCGTGACCTCCGCGAGTCGCTCCTCGCCCGGGCAGGCGACCGGCCCACCATCACGTTCCTCGGGAGCACGACGGGCGAGGGCGTGACGACCGTCGTCGCCGACGTGGCGACGGCGTTCGCCCGTGCCGGTGTCCCGACGACCGTGCTCGACATGGACCTCCGGTCGTCCGACCTCCAGGCCGGACTCGCGGTGCGCGGAGAGCGTGGCCTCGTGGACGTCGTGAACGGCCGTGCCGAGTTGTCGGACGTCCTGCTCCGCCCGGCGTCGCTCCCCGCGTTGAGCGTCGTCCCCGGCGGCCGCGGGTCCGATGCGGGCGACGTGTTCACCGCCCGGAACCTGCAGCCGGTCGTGGACCATCTGCACGGCAGCGCCGAGGTCGTCCTCGTCGACACGCCGCCGGCGAACGGCTTCAGTGAGGCGCTCGCGGCCGCCCGCATCGCCACCGCCGTGGTGCTCGTCGTCGGCATCGGCGAGGTCACCACGCCGACGTTGAGCGCCGTGGTGGAGCGGCTCTGGACGAGCGGGCAGGAGGTCCTCGGCGTCGTGGCGGTCCGGGTCCCCGCTCACGTCCGGGTCCCGTCCGCGCACGCGGCGGCCCGCCGGTCCATCGCGGCGACCGCACCGTCCGGGGCATGAGCACGAGCGAGGCCCTGCGCTCCCGTCGCCGCGGAGCAACCGTCGTGGGCGTCGGCAGCGTGGCCGCCGTCGGCCTCGGCGCCGCCGCCGTGGCGCAACCCGCCGCGATCGTGCTCCTCGTGGCGCTGCCGCTCGTCGCGCTCGTACCCGCGGTGGCGGTCTGCTTCGCCGCCGCGGCCGACGGGGTGACCCTGCCGCTGCTGCTCACGGTGCACAGCGCCACCGCGGTGAACATGGCCGTCCTCGGTGCGACGGTCCTCGCGGCACTGCTCGCCGTCCTCCGTGGGCGGATCGACCGACGCGTCGGGTGGCCGGTGCTCGGCATGGTGGCCCTCGTCCTGCCCGCGACCGTCCTCGCGGTGTTCGAGTTGCCGTCCGCGCAGTGGCTCAGCGGCCTGCGGTACGTGTTCATCCCCCTGCTCGTCGCCCTGTTGGCATCGACGATGAGGGCGCGCACGATCCGGACGGTGCTCCGGGTGCTCACCACGCTGCTCGCCGTGAACGCCGTCGTCTCGGGCATCGAGTCCGCGCTCGGGTCCGACCGGCTCCTGGCCCTGACCGGCCTGTCCTACGGCACGAACATCCGCAACATCGGCACCACGCTCCGCGCCATGGGGACGTTCGGCACGAACTACCAGCTCGGCGCGTTCGCCGGGGTGCTCGGCGCGGTCGCGCTGCTCTGGTGGGGGACCCTCGAGGACGCCCGACGCGACCGCGTGTGGCGGATCGTCGCGATCGCGTCCGGGGTCGCGTGCCTCGTGTTCAGCACCTACCGCACGGGCATCGTCGTGTTCGTGGTCGCGATCGCGGCCGCCGTGTTCCTGACCCGCGGCGTCGTCGCCGGGTGGGTCCGCGTCGCAGCGGCCGTCGGGGGTCTCCTCGCGGTGATCGGGTTCCTGGCCGTCGGCCTCGGGAACGCGGGGAGTCTCCTGGAGCGCTTCGCGGTCTGGGGACAGCTCCTCGCCGCGTCACCGCGGTTCTTCGGACGCGGACTGGGATTCGCCGGTGCCGCGTCGCAGGCGAAGGGCTCCGCGCTCCAGGTCTTCACCGACGACTACTACATCTCGATGTGGCTGCAGTTCGGCGTGGGCGGCGTGCTCGCCATCGTCCTGTTCCTGGCGGTCGCGGTCGCGCTGTACCGTGCCGGCCGCCGCGGCAACCGCCGCGCCGCGCTCGCCGTGACGATCTGGATCGGCGTCCTCGTCGGGTTCTTCTTCGTCGAGCTCTGGGAGTACACGTCAGCCATGTCGATCGTCATGCTCGTCCTCGGCGCATCGGGCTCCCACGCCCGCGCCGTCGACACCGGGCCCGTCACCGTTCCCGCACCCCGTCCATCCAGGAGGCCGTTGTGAACACCACCGAGACCGACGGACGCACCCGCCGGGAGGCCCGGGTCGACAGCGAGGGCGTCGGTCGCCGCATCCGCACCTTCGGCTGGTTCTTCGCGACCGTCGTGGTGTCCGGGGCGTCGAGCATCGTCACCATCCCCGTGATCGTCACCCTCACGAGCGCCCACTCCTGGGCCGCGGTCGCGCTGGGGCAGGCCGTCGGGTCGTCCCTCAGCGTCCTGACCATGTTCGGGTGGGGCATCACCGGGCCCGCCCGCATCGCGATGATGCCGCGGAGCGAGCACGCCGTCGCCTACTGGGACTCCATCGTCGCCCGCTTGATCGTGCTCGTCCCCGTCCTCGCCATCACGGTCGGCGTGACGTGGGTCATCGCGCCGACCGCGCACCTGGCCGCCGTCGTCGCCGGCGTGGCGATGGCGGCGGGCGGACTCTCCGGCACGTGGGCCCTCATCGGCCGACGCGAGCCCGTGGCGCTGTTCTGGGCCGACACCGTGCCGCGCGTGGTCGGGACGGTCCTCGGGGTCGGCGCGCTCGCCCTGGGCGGTGGGCTCATCGCCTTCTCGGCGCTGCAGCTCGCCGGCGCTCTCGCCGCGTTCGTCATCGTGTCCGTGCGACTCCTCGGCGGAGTGCGGCGGCCCGCGGGCGGGGTCCACGACGCGGCCGGCGCGTGGCGGGTCATCCGCGAACAGCGCCACGGCGTCGCCGTCGCCGTCGCCGTCGCCGCGTACTACCCGCTCGTGCTCGTGATCGTCGCGCGGTTCATCCCGGCGCAGCTCCCGCTGTACGCGCTCAACGAGAAGCTCCTGCGGTTCGCGACGATGGCGATGCAGCCGGTGCATCAGTACATGCAGGCCGCGGTCCCGTCCCAGCAGGGACGTGCCCTCGTCCGCGCCCTCCGGCGCTCGCTCGCCGCGATCCTCGTCATCTCGGTGCTGGCCTGGGTGGTCTACACCGTGCTGCTGCCCGTCGCGAGCGGGCTGCTCACCGCGGGCCAGGTCCAGGTGCCCGCGTTCGCGGGACTCATGCTCGGTGCGTTCATGGGCTTCAGCGTCCTCGGGAGCTACATGACGAGCGTCGCGCTCGTGGCCGTCGACCGCGTCGGCGTCATCAGCCGCGGTTCCCTCATCGGGTTCGGCGCCGGGCTCCTCGCCGTCCTGCTCACCGCGCTCATCGGCGCGGCGGACGCCCTCGCCGCGGGGTTCGTCGTGACGGGGATCGTCACCGTCCTGTACCAGACCACCGTGTTCGTGCGGGCGATGCCGCGGCACGCGGACGTCCAGTCCGACATCGTGCTGCTCGACGCCCCCGAGCCCACCGAGCCCGCCGCACCGGGCCTCCCGCCTGCCGGATCCGGGGCCGTCGCCCCGATCGTCGTGCCGGAGGTCTGATGGCGGCACACGCTCCCGGCGACGGGGCGCACCGCCCGACGAGGGCACGCCGCCGCCACCGATGGGCGTACCTCGTCGCGGGCGGGGTGGCCCTCGTCGTGCTCGTCGGCGTCGGCGCCGTGTGGGTGCACCGGACGTCCGGCGCGGCGTCGACCCTGTCGGCCTGCGGTGACCACGGCTCCGTCCCGGCGGACGACGAGGCCGCCCCGTCGGCGTCGTCCTCGGCGCCGAGCGCACAGGTGCGGTCCGGCACGGCCGTCGACAGCTCGACCCGCGCCTCCCGGGACGCCCTGCGGCGGATGGGGGGACTCGGGTTCACCCAGGGCGACCAGCCGATGACCCTCGGCTCGGCGCGGCTGACGACGCTGTTCCGCGGGATCGCCGCCACGGGCGCGACGATCGTCCGGCTCGACCTGAACTGGGCGGCGATCGAGCCGTCCGGCCCGGACTCGTACGACCTCACCCACACGCTCGCCGTCTACCGGGCGGCGACGGCGCGCGGCCTCACGGTGCTCCCGGTCCTCACCGGCGTGCCGGGGTGGGCGAGTTCGGCGCCCGGCGGATGCGGGCCGGCTTTCGCGGCCTTCATGGACCGTGCCTCGCCCCCGATGCTCGCAGCCGGGGTGCGTGCCGTCGAGATCGGCAACGAGGTGAACATCACCGGGATGTCACCGCAGGCGTACACGCACGACCTGCTCGTCCCGGGAGCACGCGCCTTCCGTGCCGCGGGGATCGCCGCGGGCGTCACGGTCGGCGTGATCTCCACCGGCCTCGCTCCCGCCCGGACCGGGGGCGGCACGTGGTCCCCACCTGACTTCCTGCGTGGCGTCTACGCGGCCGGCGGGGGTGCGTACCTCGACGCGGTCGGCATGCACCCGTACTCCTGGCCGGACGCACCGACCGCGGACGTCGCGTGGAACTGGCTCCGCGGCGCGACGGACGTCCGTGCCGTCATGGTCGCGAACGGCGATGCCGACAAGGCCATGTGGGCCACCGAGTTCGGGTTCCCGACGAACAGCGATCGCGGCGTCTCGGACGCGCAGCAGGCGAGGTACCTGGCGGTCGGGGCGCGGATCTGGGGCGCCCGTGCGTGGGCCGGCCCGATCGTCATCTACTCGTACCAGGACCTCGACACCGGCGCCCGCGACCCCGAGGACAACTTCGGGGTCCGCGACACCGACGGGACCGCGAAGCCCGCGTACGACGTGGTGCGGGACCTCGCCGCGGCTGCAGCTGCCCAGGGCGAGGGGTAGGGCGGGTGTCGACGGACGACCGGTCCGCGCAGCCTCACGGGACCCGAGCGCTCGGTACACTGGGCCTGCCGCTCCGGCGGCGGGGGCCTTTAGCTCAGTTGGTAGAGCGCCACGTTTACACCGTGGACGTCGTCGGTTCGAGCCCGGCAGGGCCCACCTCGACAGCCCGCGTCCGTGGGACCCGTCCGATCGGTCCGCACGCTGCGGACGAGCCCGCGCCGATGCGACGCGGGAGTCAGGAGTCATCCGTGGGAACGGACATCCAGTTCCGAGTCGGCCACGACGAGCGCGAGTGGGACGCCCTCGTCGCGGCGAGTCCGGGCGCCACCGCATTCCACGACTGGTCGTGGCTCCGGATGCAGACCGACCTCCACGGTTGGCGGTTCGAGCCCCTGGTCGTCGAGCACCGCGGCCGTGCGGTCGGCGTGTTCCCCGTCCTGCTGCGGTCGCCCCGCAGAGCGCGACCCGCGGATCCGCCGTTCCCCTTCGTCGGACCGCTCGTGCCCGAGGCGCTCCTGGCGAGCACGTTGCGCCAGTTCCGACGCTGGCAGCTCGTGCACCGGGTGCCGGTCGTCCGGTTCGACTTCGGGCCCGGCGTCGCGGCGGCCGGCGAAGCAGCACTGGTCGGCAACGGATCCGAGTGGAGCGCCGACCGCACGTTCGTCATCGACCTGGTCGGTTCCTCGCCCGAGTCCCTGGTGGCCGGCATGAAACGCGGCGCGCGCCAGGCCCTCCGCGCGGCCGGACGTCACGCGGTGGAGGTCAGACCCGCGCTGCCCGACGAGGTCACGACGTTGCTGCCGCGGGTCCTGAGCGAGTCCTACGAGAGCCGGGGCGTGCCCTCGCCCTATCCCTCGGAGATCGGCGAGCGCGTCGCACGCTGGGCAGCGGATCGGTCCGACGTCTACCTCTCCACCGCACTCGTCGCGGGGGAACCGGTCGGTGTGCTCGTCGCGCTGGGGAGCCACGACGTGGTGACGGGATGGGCGGGTGGAACGCTCCGAGCGCACCGCGCCGTCAACCCGAGCACCGTGCTGTACCACGACATGCTCCAGTGGTCCCTCGCCCGGGGCCACAGCGCGGTCGACCTCGTCGGCTACGTCGACCTGGGCGTGAGCAGGTTCAAGATGTCGCTCGGGGCCGTCGAGCGGCCGTACGTCAACGCCGTCTCGTCGCCGGTGCCGCGCTTCGTGCGATCCGCCGTCGCCCGGGTCCGGGACCGTGGCACGGCGGCCGGCCCGCGCTGACACCGCCTCGCCCAGTCAGCCGGCCGCGATCGCCGGTGCCGGTGCGTCACCGGTCTGCTCCGACGAGCGGCGACGCCAGTGGGCGGGGGAGACGCCCACCGCACGCTTGAACGCGGTGCTGAAGGCGCTCTCCGAGCCGTAGCCGAGCTCCGCGGCCAGGGCACCGACGCGGACGTCGGGGTTGCGGAGCGCCCGTTGCGCGAGCAGCATCCGCCACCGTGACAGGTACGCGAGGGGTGGGACGCCGGCGACCGTCCGGAACCGCTCGGCGAAGGTCGTGCGGGACATCCCGGCGGCACGTGCGAGCTCGGCGAGGCCCCAGGACCGGCCGGGGTGATCGTGCATGAGTCGGAGCGCGGGCGCGAGCGGTTCGTCGGCGAGCAGGCGGAACCACCCGACGGGCGGACGCTCCTGCTCCAGGTACGCGCGGAGGACCTCCAGGAGGATGAGTTGCGCGTTCTGACGGATGGCGAACGCGGACCCCAGGCGTCCACTCGATGCCTCGCGGAACAGTTGCGCCACCAGGGTGGCGAGTCGGGCGGCCGCGGGCGTCGAGGCGCGGACGTGCACGAGACCGGGCAGCGCGGTCCGGAACAGCGCCTGCCCGGCCGGGTTGACCTGGATCCACCCGCCGACGAGGACGTCGTCCGTGGACAGGTCGGCCGCGGCCAACGCCATGGAGTCGAAGCGCGTGTCGGGGACGAACTCCGCAGGCGGTCCGTCGCCGACGCCACCCCGGACCTCCATGTGCGTCCGGTGGTTCAGCACGACGACGTCGCCGGGGCCCAGTTCGACGGGCCCGATCGGTCCTCCGGGTCCGTCGACGACGATGCGAGCGGAACCGGCGACGAGCGCGACGAGCTTGAGCGGCCGCGTGATCGTCCCGTGGGACGTCCACGAACCGCGGACCGCGAAGCCACCGGTCATCAGGCCGCGGACCTCGACCTGGTCGAAGACGTCGGACAGGGCGTCGCTCTGCGCGGGATGGACCATGGTCCGTACTCTGCCGCATGAGAACAGGACGCGCGACGATTCCGCGTCCGATCCTGGACGATGAGACTGAGGGCATGACCTCGCAGCAGATCCCCCTCGGGACGCCGTTCACCGCAGCCTCCACCGCAACCGACGTCCTCCAGGGCGTCGACCTCACCGGGGAGGAGGCGATCGTCACCGGTGGCCACAGCAGGCTGGGCCGCGAGGTCTCCCGCGCCCTCGCGGCCGCCGGTGCGTCGGTCACGGTCGCCGCCCGCGACACCGCCCGCGCCGCCGAGGCGGTCGCCGGGATCGACGGCGTGCGCGTCGAGCAGCTCGACCTCACCGACCCGGACTCGATCGACGCCTTCGCCGCGCGGTGGAACGAGACCGGACGGCCGGTGCACATGCTCGTGAACAACGCCGCGGTGCTGTTCACCCCCGAGCTCCAGCTCGACGCGCGCGGGCACGAACTCGCCTTCTCGACGTCCCACCTCGGTCACTTCCAGCTCACGCGTGCCCTCCTCCCGGCCCTCCGGGCGGCGCACGGGGCACGCGTCGTCACCGTGACCTCCGGCGCGGCCCGCATCGGGGGCGTGCGGTGGGACGACCTCGACTTCCGGTCCGGCTACGACCCCGTCGCGGCGTACGCCCAGTCGAAGCGGGCGAACGTGTTGTTCACGGTCGAGCTCGACCGACGCACCGCGGGGCAGGACATCCGGGCCTTCGCGGTGCACCCCGGCGTCGTCATCGGACCCGGCCCGCACGCACCCGCGCGCATCGACTCCTACCGCGCGCAGGGTCTCGTCGACGAGCACGGTGCCACCGTCATCGACCCGGAGGTGGGCAAGAAGACGGTCGAGCAGGGCGCCGCCACCATCGTGTTCGGCGCGGCCAGCCCGTGGCTCGACGGGGTCGGTGGCGTCTACCTCAAGGACAACGACGTCGCCGTGCTCGACGACGTCGAGCGCCCGGTGACCGCCGACAGCATCCCGGCCGACGCGAACTCGGCGATGCGTGACCCCGCCGACGCACGGCGCCTGTGGGAGCTGAGCGAACAGCTGCTCGCCTGAGGACGCGCGGTCGATCCCGCCGCCGACCGTACCGCGTCGTCGTTCGGTCCTCCGTCACCGCCGCCGGGTCCGTCGGGGGCTGCTGGTCAGTAGCTGATGCCGGCGAACGTCGCGTACGACGGCTTCTTGACGTGCGCGGACGTGTACAGGCCGAAGTCACCGTCGATGCCGCCGTCCTGCCAGTCGTAGAGGAACACCGGACCGAGCTGCGGGTACTTCGCGGCGACCTGGAACAGCTGGGTGATCGTCTGCTGCTGCTGCGCGACGGTGTACGCGGGGTAGCCGCCGTCGGTGCCGGTGGGCATCCCGGCCTCGGTGATCCAGATCTTCTTCGCGCTGTCCCCGTTGCTCGACATGATCGCGAGCAGGTCCGGGAGCACGGAGAGGACGTTGTAGCCCCCGTCCGACGTCGCCGGCATCGCCGGGTACACGTACGGGTGCAGGTTCAGCGCGTCGAAGCTGCCGCGCGCCCCGTCCTCGTACATCTGGTCGATGAAGTCGAACGGGTGGTAGTTGCTGCCCTGCGCGCTCCGTGTCGGGGACTCCTTGCCGTAGGGCGCCATACCGGCCATCAGGACGGTCGCCTTCGGGTCCGCAGCGTGGATCATCGGGTACACGGTCTCGAGCAACGCCGTGTACGCGGCCGGGTCCGGGGTCCCGCCCCAGTTCGCCCCGAGGTTGACCTCGTTGCCGATCTCGAACGTGTGCACGCCGAGCGCGGCGAGCTGCGTCACGGAGGACGTCATCCACCCACCGGCCGCCTTGTACCCGGCGGACTCGGGCATCGGCGCGGTGCCGTCACCGAGGATGACGAGCACGTCCAGCCCGGCCGACCGCGCGGCCGTGATCGTCTGGGTCGTCGCGCCACCGTGGCGGGTGGTGTTCCCGGCGTAGTTGTAGTCGAGGCGGACCCACGTCGCACCCGTCGAACGCATGTCGGCGAACACGGCGGTCGCCGCCGACGCGCTCATCGTGTTGATCGTGTTCTCGTACAGACCACCGGGCGAGATGCCCTTCCCGCGCCCCGAGGAGGCGGGGGAGGGGCTGGCGCCCACCGGGACCCACGCGGGGGTCCCGATCATGGTGATCGGGGTCCGCGGGGGCACCACGGCGGTCGACGAGGCGGCGCTGGCGGCCGGCGACGGCGCAGCGCTGGGTGCCGCGGCGGGCGAGGAGCTGGTCGGCGCCGCGGCGGGCGAGGAGATGCTCGGTGCGGCCGGTGCCGGCGTCCGGACTCCGACGGCGAGCTGTGCGGCAGGGAGTGCGTCGGACAGCGCGCCGGTGTGCGGTGCTGTCCCGGTCGCGGGCCCACGGGTCGTCCGGGCTTCCACCGACGCTGCTGCGGCGGACGGCCCTCCGGCCCGAGGAGCCGACGACACCTGCGGGCGCTCGCTCGCGGCCGACCCGCCCCGGACCGTCCCGCTGACCGCACCGGGCGCCGCGGGTGCCGCCACTGCGGCGCCCGTCGGGGAGGCGGGTGCACCGAAGGCCACGTCGGCGTCGCCCGCGGCGCGGGCGCCAGACGCACCGGGCCCGCTGACGCACCCGGTCAGGGTGACGCCCGCGATCACGGCAACGGCGATCGCTGCCCAGGTCCTCCGTGTCCGAGGACGCCGGGAGGACCCGGTGGGTACAGCGAGGGAAGTGCTGACGCTTCCTGATCGCGTCCGCGGCCTGCCGGTCAGGTCGTGGTGGTTGGCCATGAGACAAGGAATGCGGCAGCGTGCGCTGCGGACAATTCCCGCGTTCTGGGGACCCTCCCAGAACGTGGGACAAACGGTGCGCGACGGTGGACCGCACCGCGGACCGTCCCGGCGAGCTCCGCGCAGCGCCGGGTGCGGTGCTCGACGTCCCAGTTCGAGGGTGAAACAGTCGGCACCACTACTGCCGAGTCGCCGCCCGAACGTATCGTGGGCGCCGGCCGTCGACCGAGCGAACAGGGGCTCGGGGCACCGTCGGCGGACACGGGTCAGTCGTGTCCGCAGACCTCGTCCACGTTCTGCCGCCCATCGGGGAGGGCACACGTCGGGGTCGCGCCGATCGACGAGCCGACGAGCGACATCGCACCCACGCCATCGAGTCCCACCGACGGCGTGACCGGACAGGGAGGCAGCATGACCGGCAACCGCGGCGACCACCGTTCCGCCCACACGACCGGGGCCGGATCCCGAGCGACGAAGGGCACCCTCGCCGGCATCGTCGTCGCCGCGCTCGCCGGGGCGACCGTCATCGGCATCGCCGCGCCCGCGTCCGCGTCGCGGCTCCAGCCCGTCGTACCGGAGCCGACGGTGCCGGCCTCCCACGCCTCCACCGGCTCCGCGTCCACCGGTGCGACACCGGCGGACACCCGGGTCGACCTCACCGTCGTGCTGACGCCGCGCGACCGCGCCGCGCTGCGTGACCTGCCCGCGAGGGCGCACGGCCTCTCCGCGCACCAGCGGGGGACCCGGATCGCCGGGACGAGCCCCACGACCTCGGGTCGCGCGCGGGTCGAGGCGGCACTCGTCGACGCCGGCTTCACCGTGTCCGACGCGGGGCCCTGGAACGTCAGTGCGAGCGGGACCGTGGCCGACGCGGAGGCCGTGTTCGGCGTCCGCGTCGTCGGCACCGGCACGCAGATGCACCCCGTCGGCCACCTGACCATGCCGGCGTCCTTCGGAGGCGCGGCAACCACCGTCCTCGGCCTCGATCGGCGGCTCGTCGCGGTGCCGGCAAGCGTGCCGGGGACGTCCGTCAGCGACTTCCGCACGGCCTACTCGGCCTCGGCGAACGCCGGCGCCGGCACCACGATCGCCACCGTGCAGTTCTCCGGCTGGAACGCCGGGGACCTCGCCGCCTACGCGAACGCGGCGGGGACCGCTGTCCCGTCGGTGACACAGATCCCGATCGACGGAGCGGACCCGACCACCCCGAGCGACACGAACGGCGGGGTCGAGGTCGCGCTCGACCAGGAGACCATCCTCGGGAACGCGCCCGCGGCCGCGCAGCGCATCTACTTCGTCAACCAGGACGCCCAGGGCGTGTACGACGCCTACAGCCGCATCGCGGACGACGTCGTGGCCCACGGCATCACCGCGGTCAGCGAGTCCTGGGGGTCCTGCGAGGCCGACATGGACCAGGCCACGCACGCAGCACTCGAGGACGCCATCGACCGCATCGTCGGAGCGGGCGCGACCATGTTCGCCGCGGTCGGCGACACGGGGGCGTCGTGCCAGGGCCTGTCCGGCTCGGCGACCAGCGTCCTCTACCCCGCAGCGAGCTCCGCGGTGGTCGCCGTGGGCGGCACCAGCCTCACCGAGAACGCCGACGGCTCGTTCTCCGAGAGCGTGTGGAACAACAGCAGTGGTTCCGGCGGTGGCGGGTACGCCAGCCTCGACTCCGCGTCGTACCAGGCGGGGACGAACGCCGACCCGTCCCGGGGACGAGCCGTCCCCGACATCGCGGCCGAGGCCGACCCCTACCAGGGCCCCGGCATCTACACCAGCAGCACGAACGGCTGGGTGCTCGGTGGTGGGACGAGCCTGTCCACGCCGATGATGGCGGCGCAGCTCGCCACCACCCTCGCGGACCGCGGCTGCACGAGCGGCATCGGCGACATCCACGCCGCGATCTACGCCCACCCTCGTGACTTCCAGGACGTCACGAGCGGGTCGAACGGCACGTACCCGGCGACGGCGGGCTACGACCTCGCGACCGGTCTCGGAAGCCCCAACTGGTCGAAGCTCCGCGGCGACCTGCCCGTGTCACCGGCGTGCTCGTCCGCCCCGCCGGTGTCGAGCACCCCGCCGGTGTCGAGCACCTCGCCCACGGGGGCCCCGAGCCCGACGCCGACCGGCTCGCCCACGGCGGCTCCGACCGCCGCGCCGACGCAGACGCCGGCGCCGACCCCGGCGCCCACCCAGACCCCGGCGCCGACCCCGTCGCCCACCCACACCCCGGCACCGCCGGTGACCGGGATCTCCGCCGACGGCACCAAGCTCCTCGGCGCCACCACCATGACGGCCGGCCAGAGCATCCACTCCCCGTCGCGTCAGTACCACCTCGACATGCAGGCGGACGGCAACCTCGTCGAGTACGGCAACGGCCGCGCGCTCTGGGCGACCGGCACGACCCGGTACCACGGCGCGCACCTCGCACTGCAGGCGGACGGCAACGCCGTGCTGTACGCCGTCACGGGCAAGGCGGTGTGGGCCACGGGCACATCGGGGAAGGGAGCTGGCGCCGTCCTGAGCATCGACGACCACGGGCGCCTGAGGCTCACCCGCAACAGCTCGACGTTGTGGAACAACAAGCGCCCCGGCGCGGACACCCTGACACCGGGCGCCGTGATCACCGCCGGTCAGTCCATCTGGGACTCCGCCGAGCGACGCCAGTTCGTCCTGCAGACGGACGGCAACGTCGTCGTCTACAAGGACGGGAAGGCGGTCTGGTCGACCCGTACGAGCGGCAGGGGCGGCGCGAAGCTGACCCTGCAGTCGGACGGGAACCTCGTGCTCTACACGAAGGCGGCCAAGGCCCTGTGGTCGAGCAAGACCAGTCGGTTCGGTGGCTCCGGGATGAAGCTCACGCAGCAGAGCGACGGGAACCTCGTCCTCTACAAGAACGGCAAGGCGGTGTGGGCCACCGGGACCAACCGGTGACCTGGAAGCGCCCCCGTCTGCATGAGGTGGGGCCGCGTCCGGCCCAGTGACGGGCCCCGCCCGGTACCGGTACGGTCGGTGTCGACCCGATCGGTCGAGGACGACGAGGAGTTGGCGATGGCGGCACTGCGCGACCTGCAGCCCGAGGAGAAGCTCGAGCGCCTGCTCGCCGAGGAGCGTGAACTCGAGCAGGAGCGCTTCGACCTCGACGACGCATGGGCGGTCGGCTCCTGGCTGCGGGCGACCGCGATCGAGCGCGGGCTCGGCGTCGGCGTCGCCGTCGCCTTCGGTGAGCAGCGGGTGTTCCACGTCGCGACGCCCGGATCCGGCGCGGTGAACGACGCGTGGCTGGATCGGAAGTTCCGGGTCGTTCGCCACTTCGGGCACTCGACGCTCGCGGTCCGGACGCAGTACGAGGCCGACGGCACGACGTTCGGGGCCTCCTCCGCGCTCGACCCGCTGCTGTACCAGGCGGCTGGGGGCGGATTCCCGCTCCGGGTCCGTGGCGCGCTCGTCGGGGTCCTCGGCGTCAGCGGACTCGAGATGCACGCCGATCACGAGTTGGTGGTGGAGGCACTCCGGGCGCACCGCTCGGCCTCCAGCGCGTGAGCGACCCGCTTCTCGAGCAGACCCGATCCGGGTACGACGCAGCGGCGGACACCTACGCGGAACACCTGCCGGACACGTCCTTCGAAGCGCCGATCGACATGGCGATGGTCGATCACTTCGCGCACATGCTCCCTCGTGCCGCGACCGTCCTCGACGCCGGATGCGGCACCGGCAGGATGCTCCGGCACCTGCAGGACCGTGACGGGACGATGCGGCTCACCGGCGTCGACATCTCGTCCGGGATGCTGGCCCACGCCGCCCGACGAGGGATCGCGGTGGACCTACGGCAGAGCGACCTCGCGGCCCTGCCGTTCGACGATGCCACGTTCGCGGGCGTGCTCGCGTGGTACTCGATCATCCACACGGCACCCGACGGACTGCGGGACGTCATCACCGAGGTGCGGCGGGTGCTCCGCCCGGATGGCGTGTTCCTGCTCGGGTTCCAGGCCGGTACCGGCACACGGACGATCGAGCGGCCGTACGGACAGGAGGCCCCCCTCACGGCGTTCCTGCACGAGCCGTCGTCGGTCACCGGGCTCCTGCGGTCACTCGGGTTCCGCGTCGACGCCGTCCTCGACCGCGCGCCCCGGCAGGTGGAGCGGCACCGGCAGGGGTTCGTGCTCGCGCGCACGGCGGGCTGACCAGCCGACCAGGCGTACCGACGTGCATGGGACGGTCCTGGGCCGCCCCGATCCTCCACCCGCGTAGCGTCCGCTCTGCCACGTCAGCCCGGGTCCGGACGCCATCGGCCACCACCCGCGTCGTCGCTGCGACGCTCGACGCGCCGGAGCCGCACCACCGCCGAGAAACACACCGCCGGCACCGCCGGAGCAGACCAGGGAGCACCATGTCCGAGAACAACACCGTCATCCGCAGCATGCACGACATCGGGCTCGCCGCCTGGTTCGGCGGGAACCTCATGGGGGCGACCGGCCTGAACGGCGCTGCGGCCGGAGCGAAGGACCCGGTCGAGCGGCTCACGCTGTCGGCGCTCGGGTGGAGCAAGTGGGCGCCGTTGCAGCTGGCGGCGCTCTCGGTCCACGCGATCGGTGGCGCTGGCCTGATCATCGCCAACCGGGACCGGCTCGGCGTGCAGCCGGAGGCCCGGACCAACACGGGCGTCAAGCTGACGCTCACGATCGTCGCTGCCGTGACGACCTTCTGGTCGGCATCGCTGGGCAAGAAGATGGCCGAGCACGCCTCCGAGGGCGCGGCCGGCACGACGGAGGCGTCGCCCGCCGCCTCCTCGACGCTCACGTCAGCGCAGCGTCAGCAGAAGATCCTGCAGTGGGTGACGCCGGTGCTCACGGGCATCCTGCTCGTGATGGGCGCCCAGCAGGGGGAGCAGCAGCGGTCCGCCGCCGGCGTCATGGACAAGCGGCGCCGCTGACCGCACCATCGACGGACGGGAGGGACGGCACGAGCTGGTGCCGTCCCTCCCGTCCGTCGGAGCGGGGTCGTCGCGAGCGGCGAGCGTGTCCTCATCGCGCGTCGACGGCCTCGTACGCCTGCCACATCGCCGCGTACCGGCCCCCGCGCGCGAGCAGCTCGTCGTGCGGGCCGAGTTCCGCGATCCGCCCTCCCGCGATCACGGCGATGCGGTGTGCCGCGCGTGCCGTCTGCAGCCGGTGGGCGATGACGATCGTGGTCCGACCGGACGCGACGGTCTGCATCGCCGCCGTCACGCGCGCCTCGGTGAGCAGATCGAGGTTCGAGGTGGCCTCGTCGAGCAACAGGACCGCGGGATCGACGAGTTCGGCACGGGCGAGGGCGATGAGCTGCCGGTGCCCCGCGGAGAGGGACCGCCCCCGTTCCGACAGCTGGTGGTGGTAGCCGCCGGGCAGCTCGGACACGAACTCGTGTGCGCCGACGGCGCGCGCCGCCGCCTCCACCTCGGCATCGGTGGCGTCCATCCTGCCGTACGCGATGTTGTCCCGGACGGTGCCGGTGAACAGGAACGCCTCCTGCGGCACGTACCCGAGCTGCCGGCGGTACGCCCGCAGGTCGAGCGTGCGGAGGTCCTGCCCGTCGACGAGGACGGCGCCGTCGTCCGGGTCGTAGAACCGCGCGATGAGCTTCATCACGGTCGACTTGCCGGCGCCCGTCTCGCCGACGAACGCGATCGTCTCGCCCGGGCGCACGGCGAGCGTGACGTCGTGCAGTGCCTCCGGCGGTCGGACCGCCCTCGCCGACGGGGCGGCGGACGCGGTGCGCGGGTCGGCCGGGCCGCGGCGTTCCGCTGGACGCACGGGCGTGCGCACCACGGGATAGGCGAACCGCACCGACCGCAGCTCCAGCGCGCCCGACAGGCGGGGCGGGACGACGGCGTCCGACGCGTCCGGGGTGAGGGTCTCGAGCGCCATGAGGTCGCTGATCCGCGACACCGACACCCGCGTCTGCTGCCACGCGTCGAACACCTGCGACAGCTGCTGGATGGGCGAGAAGAACATGTCGATGTAGAGCAGGAACGCGATGAGCGCCCCGGACGTCAGGTGTCCGGACCCGATGAGCGTCGCGCCGACGCCGAGCACGATGACGTCGGCGACCCCGGACAGGAACTGCACGAACGGGAAGTACGTCGCGACGAGACGCTGCGCTGCGATCCGCGAGTCGAGGTACCGCCGCCCCAGCGCGTGGAAGTGCCGCACCGTCGCGGCCTCGTGCACGAACGCCTGGGACTCGCGGACGCCGGACAGACTCTCCTGGAAGTCCGCGTTGACGACGGCGATGCGCTCACGCGCCTCGTCGTACAACCGGGAGGACCGGCTCCGGAACCACACGGTCGCCCCGGCGAGCGGGACCACGACCGACAACAGGGTCAGCAGACCGAGTTCGGGGTCGATGAGCACGAGCGCGACGCCGACCCCGACGAACGTCACGATCGACACGAGCGCCGAGAGCAGGCCGTTCTGGATGAGCGTCTCGAACTGGTCCACGTCCGTCGTCATCCGGGTCATCACCCGGCCCGCCATCTCACGCTCGTAGAAGTCCAGGGACAACCGCTGGAGCTGGGCGAAGATCCGGATCCGCAGACTCAGCATGATCCGCTGGGCCGCCTTGCCCGTCACGAAGGTCTCGGCCATGCCGTCGGCGAGGTCCGCGAGCGTCACCAGCAGGAACAGGGCCGCGGCGCCGAACAGCACGACCTCGGAACCCCGCTGCACGCCGTCGTCGATGCCGGTCTTGACGAGCACCGGCCCGAGCAGGCCGGCGACCGCGTCGACCACGACGAACAGGAGGGCCAGCAGCAGCGGACGTCGGAACTCCCGCAGCAGCGTGGCGAGTGAGAACCGTCGGTCCTGCACGGTCTCGCGGTCGAGGTCGACCGTCGGGACGTCCCGGATCGGTCCGAGCGCCGCCACCCGCGCGAGCAGTTCCGGGGTCGCCGCGAACATGCCGGCCATGCCCCGACCGCTGCCGCGTCCGCGACCGCCGAGCCCCATGCCGAGGCCACCACCGGGCCCCGACGTCGCGACCGGGGTCGCCGCAGCCGCTCCGGGCCTCCAGGCATCGTCCGTCACGCCGCCCGCCGCCTGCGCGAGCCGGCTCAGGGCGTCGATGTCACCCGCCGCGGCCGCCGCCGCGGTGTCGTCGGTCGCGTCGTCGTCGAGGCCGGTGACGAGCGCGCGGTACACCGCACTCGTGGCGACGAGGGACTCGTGCGTCCCCTCGTCGACGACGCACCCGTGGTCGAGGACCAGGATGCGGTCGGCGAGGTGCAGTGTCGACTCGCGGTGGGCGATGAGGATCACCGTCCGGTCCCGGAGTTCGCCGCGGAGCGCGTCGTGGATCGACTGCTCGGTCGAGGCGTCGATCGCGCTCGTCGCGTCGTCGAGCACGAGGATCCGCGGATCGGACAGGATCGCCCGGGCGAGGGCGATCCGCTGCCGCTGCCCGCCGGACAACGACAGGCCACGCTCACCGACGACGGTTTCCAGCCCCTTCGGCAGCGCATCGATGAACCCGATCGCATGAGCGACCTCGGCCGCGTGGCGGATCTCCGCCTCGGTCGCCGAGGGACGCCCGTAGGCGATGTTCGCCCCGACCGTGTCCGAGAACAGGAAGCTGTCCTCGAACACCATGCCGATGGCGCCACGGATCGAGTGCAGGCGGAGGTCGCGGAGGTCGTGTCCGTCGAGCAGGACCCGCCCGGACTCCGGGTCGTGGAACCGGGCGACGAGGGACGCGACCGTCGACTTGCCGCTCCCGCTCGGCCCGACGAGGGCGACGCGCTCGCCGGGCCGCACCTGCAGGTCGAGCCCGTCGAGCGCGGGGTGGATGTCGGCACTCCCGGTCCCGTAGGAGAAGGTCACACCCTCGAACACGACGTCGCCCCGGACGTGGTCCACCGCCACGGCGTCCGGCGCGTCCCGGATCGCGGGCTCCCGGTCGATGAGCTGGAAGATCCGCTCGATGCCGACCTGCGCTTGCTGTCCGATCGTCAGCACGCCCGCGAGCTGCCGAGCGGGCGCCATGAGCGCGGCGACGTAGCTCGTGAACGCGAGGAACGTGCCGATGGTGATCCGGCCCTCCAGGGCGAGCCACCCGCCCAACGCCAGGATCGCGACCTGCGCGAGGGTCGGGATCGACTCGAGCAGGGGCTGGAACCGCGCCTGGATCCGCACCGAACGCATCTGCGCGCCGTAGAGGCCGGTCGCGACGCGCGTCAGGTGCTCGACCTCGTGCCGCTCCCGGCCGAACGCCTTGACGACGCGGACCCCGTTGACGTCCTCGTCGACGATCTGCGCCACCTCGCCCTCGCGCTGCTGGGCGTCCCAGGTCGCGGGCATGATCCTGCGCCGCATCCGGTAGGCCGTCACGACGAGGACCGGCACCATCACGAGGCTGACCAGGGCGAGCAGGGGTGACAGCGTGAACATCACGACGATCGACAGGACCATCAGGATCACGTTGCCGCTCATGATCGGCAGCATGTTGAGCAGGCCCTGCACGAGCGCCGAGTCGGAGTTCGCCCGGCTGACGAGCTGCCCCGTCGGCATCTGGTCGAGGCTCGCGAAGTCCATGCGCTGCAGGTGGTCGTGCATGTCGTTGCGGAGGTCGTTCTGCACCTCGAGCGCCACCCGGCCGCCGCGGTACCGCCGCAGGTACGTGAAGCCGAACGTCGCGGCGGCGAGCGCCAGGAGCAGCGCCAGCCACGGTCCGAGCGGCGAGGTGTGCGCGACGATCACGCCGTCCACGATGCGACGGGCGACGAGCGGTACGACGACCTGGCAGAGGCTCCCGAGCAGCGCCGCGACCAGCGAGATGACGACGCTCCTGCGGTGGCGGAGCATGTAACGCCAGAGGCGGCGGATCCAGCCCTCGGTGCTCGGGTCGGTCACGCGCGCCACTCTACGCCGGATGGTTCCGGCTCCGAACCATCTGCGTGCGGCCGTCGTCGCCGGTGCCAGTGGGTACGCTTCGCGGGTGGATGCGACGCAGCCCTCCGGGACGACGAGACGACGGATCGAGCTGCGGCTCCGGAAGCCGGCGCTGGTGTGGTTCGCCCGACCGACCGTCGTGGTCGACGGACGCGGGCACCCGGCGCAGTGGGGGACCGGCACGTGGGCGGTGTCGGACGCGGGCGGCACCGAGATCGCCGTGTACCTCTACAACCGCGTGTGGCGCTTCGGCGCGGCCAGCACCACCGTCGGCGGGGGCGGAGCCGCCCCCGCGGTCCTCGAGTACCGCGTCGGTGTCCTGCCGACCGCGCGGGGGCGGCTCGTCTCGCTGCGCTGAGACGCGCATTCCCTGGGAAGCACCGGTGTCCTCGTCCCACGGCTCCGGCCACCCGACGCGTAGGAAGGGCTGCAGCGGCCGACGCCCTGTCGGTCCGAGACGAAGGAGACGACATGGCACAGGGAGTAGCGGCGGTCTGGGTGCCCGTCACGGACATGCAGCGCGCGGTCGCGTTCTACCGCGACACGCTCGGACTCGAGGTCACGCACGAGGGTGACGACTGGAGCGAGATCGACGGCGGTGGCCTGCGTATCGGCCTGAACGCCCGCGAGGACGCGAAGCCCGCGAGTGACGGCGGCGCCGTCATCACGTTCCAGCCGGACGGGAGCATCGAGGACGAGATCGCGACGCTCAAGGAGCGCGGCGCCGACATCGAGGGCTCCGTCAGCGAGCACCCGTGGGGTCGGATCATGCCGTTCAAGGACTCCGAGGGCAACGACCTGCAGTACTACACGCCGCCGCAGGGCTGACCGCGCCACGGGGCGGGCGGGAGGGACGTGCGGCGGCAGCCGCTGAGCGACTCGACCGCACGCACCGCCCCCGGCGGGGAGTAGCGTCCGCCTCGGCACCCGACGCCGCGGTCCGCGGCGCCCGACGAAGGAGGTCCCCCCATGCCCGCACTCATCGACACCTTCACCATGTCGAACGGCCTGCACATCCCGAAGATCGGCTTCGGCACCTGGCAGATCCCCGACGGGGCGGCCGCGTACGACGCGACCCGCGCCGCGCTCGACGCCGGGTACCGGCACATCGACACGGCACGCGCCTACGGCAACGAGGCGAGCGTCGGCCGTGCGATCAAGGACAGCGGCGTCCCGCGCGACGAGGTGTTCGTGACCACGAAGTGCCCGGCCGAGGTGAAGACCGCCGACGGCGCCCGTCACGCCTTCGCCGAGTCCGAGCGCCTGCTCGACGTCGGCCCGATCGACCTGTACCTCATCCACGCGCCCTGGCCCTGGAACGCGATCGGCTCGGACCACCGCGCCGGGAACATCGAGGTGTGGAAGGTGTTCGAGGAGCTCTACGACGCCGGGCGCACCCGTTCGATCGGCGTCTCCAACTTCGACGTGGACGACCTCGAGTCCCTCGCCGCGGACACCGACGTCGTCCCGCACGCCAACCAGATCCGCTGGTTCATCGGCAACACCCAGGACGAGACCACCGCCTACTGCCGCGAGCGGGACCTCCTCGTCGAGGGGTACTCGCCGCTCGCCACGGGCGGTCTGCTCGAGAACGAGGCGATCCGGGCGATCGGCGAGCGGTACGGCAAGTCCGTCGCCCAGGTCGCGATCCGCTACCTGCTCGAGAAGGACGTCCTGCCCCTGCCGAAGTCCACCACGCCGTCGCGCATCGCCGAGAACGCCGACGTCGACTTCGCGCTGTCGGCCGAGGACATCGCGACGCTCGACGCGCTCGAGGGCACCGACGCCTGACGCTCCGTGGAGGCGGTGGTCCGTACCGTCACGGCAATCGCCTCGAGGAACGGATCAGGATGAGCGCCACGAACGACACGACCGACACCGCGTCGAACGACATCGCGATCACGGACACCGACGCGACCGAGGTCGTCCGGTTCCTCGCCGAGCACCGGCAGCGTGTCGTCGACGAGTTGAGCGCGTGGGTGGCGATCCCGTCCGTCGGCGCGCTCCCGGAGCGGGCCATCGACGTCGAGCGGTCCGCGCACTGGCTCGCCGGCGAACTCCGGGCGATCGGGTTCACGACCGAGCTCCTGCGGGCCGGGCCGTCCGTGGCGGTGTACGCCGAGTGGCAGGTCGACCCCGCGCTGCCGACCGTGCTCGTGTACAGCCACCACGACGTGCGGGACGCGAAGCCCGAGGAGTGGAAGGAGACCGCGCCGTTCGCGCCCGTGCTCCGCGACGGCCGGCTCTACGGCCGCGGTGCATCGGACGCGAAGGGCCAGATGATCGCGCACCTGTGGGGACTGCGGGCGCACCTGGCGACCCGACCGGACGGGTTGCCGGCGGTCAACTTCCGGGTGATCGTCGAGGGCGAGGAGGAGCTCGGCTCGACGCACTTCGCGGACCTCATCGAGACCCACCGGGACCGGTTCGCCTGCGACGTCGTCGTGTTCTCCGACACGCTGCAGTGGAAGCAGGGCAACCCCGCCGTCGTCACCTCGATGCGCGGCATGACCGGGGCCACGCTGACCATCACCGGGCCGGAGCGCGACGTCCACAGCGGTGCGGCGTCCGGACCGACGCCGAACCCCGTCCACGTGCTCGTCGACGTCCTCGGGCGGCTGCACGACGACGACGGCCGCATCGCCCTGCCCGGCTTCTACGACGACGTCGAGGAGCTGACCGACGAGCGGCGGCGCGAGCTCGAGGACCTGTCCTTCGACACCGACGTCTGGCTCGGGCGCACCGAGACGCGGAGCGTCACGGGCGAGCGCGGGTTCACGGTCGAGGAGCGCCTGTGGGCACGGCCGTCACTCGAGATCCTCTCGGTCCTCGCGGGCGACCCGACCGGCGTCTCGCGTGCGGTCATCCCGTCCCAGGCGACCGCCGAACTCAGCATCCGCACCGTCCCGGGGCAGCACGTGCACACCGTCGCGGAGCAGGTGCGCGCGTTCTTCGACGAGCACATCCCGGACAGCGTGGTCTACGAACTGTCCATCCCGGAGGAGTCGGGGCAGGACCCGTACGTCACACCGTCCGGGCCCGCGCTCGACGCCCTCGACCGAGCCATGGCGCGCGGACACGGGACCCCCACCGCCGGCCGCATGGGCAACGCGGGCGGCGGGCCCGCCGAGCTGCTCGGACGCGAGCTCGACGTCCCGGTGCTGTTCGTGGGCACGGGGCTCCCCGAGGACCACTGGCACTCGAGCGACGAGAGCATCGACCTCGAGATGCTCGTCGCCGGCGCGGCCTCGATCGCGCACCTGTGGACCGAACTCGGCGCGTCGATCGAGCCCGAGCGCTCCTGACGCTCCCGCTCAGCGGTACCGGGGCTTGCGCGGCGGCCGGTCGTCGCGGTCGTCGCGCCCGCCTCGGTCGTCGCGGTCGCGGCGCGGACCGCCACGACGGTCCGGGCGGATCTCGATGAGCTTGCCGCTGATCCGGGTGTCCCGCAGGCGGTCGAGGACGTCCTCGGACAGGTCCGCCGGGAGCTCGACGATCGAGAAGTCCGGACGGATCTGGATCTGACCGAAGTCGTCGCGGCCGAGGCCACCCTCGTTCGCGAGCGCGCCCACGATCTGGCGCGGCTCGACGCGCTGCCGACGACCGACCTCGATCCGGTAGGGCGCCATCGGCTGCGTCGACCGGGCCCGCCGCTCGGGCCGTTCGCCGCGTCCGCCGGTCTGGTCGTCGCGGTCGTACACGCGCGGTCCGCGGTCCTCGGTGGCGCGGCGCTGCCGCTCCTCCTGCGGGTCGAGCAGCAGCGGCTCCTCACCCTGGGCGACGACGGCGAGGGCCGCCGCGACGTCTGCTTCGGGCACGTCGTGGTGCTCGACGTAGTGCCCGATGATGTCGCGGAACGCCGAGATCCGGTCCTGCTGCTCGAGCGCCGCGGTGATCGCGTCGTCGAACCGCGCCAGACGCGTGACGTTGACGTCCTCGACCGTGGGCAGCTGCATCTGCGTGAGCGGCTGACGCGTCGCCTTCTCGATGGCGCCGAGCAGGCGGCGCTCACGGGGCGTGACGAAGCTGATGGCCGCACCACTCCGGCCGGCGCGGCCGGTGCGTCCGATGCGGTGCACGTAGGACTCGGTGTCGATCGGGATGTCGTAGTTCACGACGTGCGTGATGCGGTCGACGTCCAGGCCCCGTGCCGCGACGTCGGTGGCGACGAGGATGTCGAGCTTGCCGGACTTGAGCTGGTTGACCGTGCGCTCGCGCTGCGCCTGTGCGACGTCCCCGCTGATGGCGGCGGCGGCGTACCCCCGGGCCCGGAGCTTCTCGGCGAGCGTCTCGGTCTCGCTCTTCGTGCGGACGAACACGATCATCCCCTCGAAGTTCTCGACCTCGAGGATGCGGGTCAGGGCGTCGACCTTCTGCGGGTAGGACACGAGCAGGTAGCGCTGGGTCGTGTTCGCCGAGGTCGTCGTCTTCTGCTTGACGGTGATCTCGGCCGGGTCGTCCAGGTACTGCTTCGAGATCCGACGGATCTGCGCCGGCATGGTCGCCGAGAACAACGCGACCTGCTTGTCGTCCGGCGTCTCGGCGAGGATCGTCTCGACGTCCTCCGCGAACCCCATCTTGAGCATCTCGTCGGCCTCGTCGAGCACGAGGTACTTGAGCTCGGACAGGTCGAGGGTGCCCTTGGCGATGTGGTCCATGATGCGCCCCGGCGTGCCGACGACGACGTCGACACCGCGGCGGAGCGCCGACAGCTGGACGCCGTACGCCTGCCCGCCGTACACCGGCAGGACGTGCACACCGCGCATGTGCGCGGCGTACTGCTCGAACGCCTCGCACACCTGGAGTGCGAGTTCACGGGTGGGGGAGAGCACGAGGGCCTGCGGCAGTTTCTGCGAGGACGCGAGCCGCGACAGGATCGGCAGCGCGAACGCGGCGGTCTTGCCCGTGCCCGTCTGTGCGAGGCCGACGACGTCGCGCCCCTCGAGGAGCGTGGGGATCGTGGCGGCCTGGATCGCGGACGGCACCTCGTACCCGATGTCGCGCACGGCCTTGAGGACCGGCTCGCTCAACCCGAGGTCGGCGAACGTCGGCGAAGCCCCGTCGGTGTCGGCGGCGGTCGGCGTGTCCGTGTCGGTGCTCATACAGGAACGGTATCCGGTCGAGGGTGTCCCGCGTGGCGGATCGCGGGCCCGCGCCTCCCGTCCGGCGTCAGCCGAGTCCGGCGACGAGGTTGACGAGCGTCGCGAGGATGACCGATCCGAACACGTACGCCAGCAGGCAGTGGCGGAGCACGACGCGACGGATCGCCGTGGACGTGACGGCCGTGTCGCTGACCTGGAACGTCATCCCGAGGTTGAAGGCGAAGTACGCGAAGTCGCCGTACGCGGGGGGCGTCCGCTGGTTGAAGTCGATGCCGCCCTCGGCGTCGCCGCCGTAGTACTGCACGGCGTACCGCAGCATGAACAGCGTGTGGATGAGGATCCACGACAGGGCGACACTGAGCACGGCGAGGGCCGCCAGGAGGTCCGCTCGGAGCCCGCCGCTCTCCTTCGACCCGATGAGCGTCATGCCGACGATGAAGAGGCTCCCGACCGCTGCGAGCACGAGGAGGACGTGGCTCACGCGGCGCGTCGGGTCCTCGCGGAGCGCGTGGACGCGGGTGGCGACGCCGTCGAGGCCGTGGACGGCGGTCCAGACCCGCACGAGGTAGGTCAGGCAGGCGGCCGTCCAGCCGATCGCCCAGGCCGCGAGCCCGGCGTGCACGACGAAGGCGACGACGCCGGCGGCCACGCCGACGACGACCATCGCGATGAGGCGAGCACGGGAGCGGCCGCGGTGCGCGCCGACCTGCATGGAGTCCACCGCATGATCGTCGCCGCCGGTGACTCCGCGCGGGCTGCGACACGCGCTCGCGGCGTCGCCGACCTACTCGTCGTCCGGGTGCTTGCGGTGGTCCCGCGCCGTGCGCAGGCCGACGACGAGCGCCGCGATGCCGGCGATGAAGCCGCCGAACGTGCTGATGACATTCGAATCATCCGGGCCGGGCACGCCGCGCACCAGGTTGACCAGCGCGCTGATCCCGTCGACGACGAACACGACGCCGAGCGCGTACCAGACGAGGTCCGCGTGCCGCTGGAGCCACCCGGAGATCCGCGGCTCGTCCTCGTCGGCGTCCGTCCGCGGGGTGGTCTCGTCGTCCATGGTCGGGATGCTAGCCGCTGGGCACTCGGTGGCCGCTGGCCGTGCGACCGTCCCCTGCGGTCGGGTGCACGTCGTTCGGCACGGTCGCGTCCCGGTGATCGTGCCCGGCGTGTCAGGTGGCGGCCGTGCCGCGCAGCTCGATGGCGATCTGGGTGGCGTCGAGGTTGGCGAGCGCGTCCTCCAGGACGTCGGCGTCGAACGTGCCGTTGTCGCGGGCGTCGAGCAGCGCGGACCGTTGCGCCGCGATGACGGCGAGGCGGTGCTCCTTGGCGATGCCGAACTGCTCCTGGGTCGGGTCGCCCCCGAGCTGCGGCGGCTCGGGCACGGACTCGCCGCTCGACCGCATGAGCTCGAAGAGCCGCGTGCGTTCGGCGTCCGTCTGCTGTTCGAGCGCCGCGGTGTCCCGTGGTGGCGTGATCCGCCGCAGCAGGGGCCCGATCGTGCCGCCCTGGACGAGGAGCGACAGGGCCGCGACCGCGAACGCGATGAGCACGAGAGCCGAGCGCTGTGGCGTGTCGTGCGGGAGGCTCTGGGCGGCGGCGACCGTGACGGCACCGCGCATGCCCGCCCAGACGACCGCGGTGCCCTCGCGCCATCCGAGCGGCTCTCGCCGGAAGTACGCGATGTCGGCGAGCACCTGCGTCACGCGTCGGGCGAACCGCTCGAGGTCCCGCGCGGACCGCGGGCGGCCACCGGAGCCCGGACCGCGCTGCCGCGCGTTCACCTCGACGAACGCCTGCCGTTGGCCCTCGGGCGTGTCGAGCTTCGCCTGCACGCCCTGCAGTCGGTCCTCCAGCCGGACTCCGCGGCCCGCCCGGGCACGGAGGACCCGGAGCAGCGGCGCGACGTACGCGGCCCGGACCATCACCGTGAGCACGAACGCGCCGACGGCGACCAGGACGGCGATCCCGACACCGGCGTGGTCGTGGTGCACGGCCCCGACGATCGACGTGATCTGCAGGCCCATGGTCAGGAACACGATGCCCTCGAGCACGAGCTCCACCGTCCGCCAGTTCTGCGAGTCCGACAACCGGTGCTGCGGCGACAGGTCCCGCGGCGCGAAGACGCCCGTGATGAGGCCCGCGACGACGGCGGCCACGAGTCCGGACGCGCCGAGGGACTCCGCCGGGACCGCCGCCGCGAACGGCACCGCGAACGAGATCACCGTGTTCACCGTGGGGTCGGTCACGCGCTTGCGCACCACGAGGTCCAGCCAGCCCACGAGCCACCCGATCAGCAGCGCCACGACGACCGAGTACGCGAACGTCCCGACCGCGCCCCAGAACGAGAAGGACGCGGCCGTCGCGACGATCGCGGTGCGGAGGAGCACGAGCGCCGTCGCGTCGTTGAGCAGGCTCTCGCCGTCGAGCATCGCCACGACGCGCTTGGACACCGACGTCCGCTTGATGATCGACGTGGCCACGGCGTCGGTCGGACTCACGATCGCGCCGAGCGCGACGCCCCAGGCGAACCCGAGGCCGGGCAGGACGAGCATGAAGAACAGGCCGAGCACGAGTGCGCTGCCGACGACGAGCAGGACGGACAGCCCGCTGATCGCCCCGAACTCGCGCCGGAAGTTCATGGCCGGCATCGACACCGCGGACGCGTACAGCAGTGGGGGGAGGAGGCCCTCGAGCACCCACGCCGGCTCGATGTGGACGGAGGCGAACCACGGCAGGAAGCTCGCACCGACGCCGATCGCGACGAGCACGAGCGGCGCGGCGATCCCGATGCGCGGGCCGACCACCGCGGCCGCGGCGATGAGCACGAGCGCGGACACGATGAGCACCAGGAGTTCCGTCACGGATCCAGACTGGCAGGCTCCGAGCACGCCGGGGGGGACCCGTCGTGTTCCGCCGATCCCGGCCCGTGCTCGGTCCACGCGGTCGGTCGCCACCCGAGCGGCGGCTAGGATTCCTTGAGGAGGCATCATGTCCAGGTGGGGGGACCGCGACGGAGTCGGCGCGGAGCAGAGCGGGACGCCGACGGTGCGCGTGATCGGTGTCGTGGTCGCGGTGGCGACGGCGGGCCTGTTGACCGGGTGTTCGATGCTCGGCGGGACGACCGACCCGGGCCCGTCCGTCACGACGTCGCACCGTCCGACGCACCACCGCACGGCGACCGTCTCCGCCACGCCCACACCCACGCCGACCGCCCCGAGCGCCGGCGTCATCCCCGGGTCCGCGACGCCGCGCCCCGCGACCGCCGGACCCGAGGCAGCGCCGAGCCCGAGTCCGACGCTCACGTCCGTCCCGCAGGGCACCGTCGTCGCCCAGGGGGACGTCGCGTCCCCGAAGGGCAGCATCCACTTCCACTACCGGATGGTCGCGAACGGCGACGACACGTACTCCGCCGAGTACGCCGGGTTCACCTCGACCGTGCCGGTGCCGATCTCCGTCACGCTGCTCGACGTCCCGCCGGAGGTGGGGGACGGCCTGACCTACCACGGGGTCGCGGACCACCAGCTCGGGGGTCCGACGACCACACCGGCACCCGCGTCGTCCGCGTCCCTCGGCGACATCGGGCAGCCGGCGTACCTCGGGACGCTCGTGACGTACTCGTCGGCGGCGGCCGAGGCCGACGTGCCGCAGGAACTCGGCCCCGACAAGGTCCTCGCCGTGGACACCGTGCACTGGTCGATCCCCGTACGGCAGTCGAACGTCCACCCGGTCGACGGCGGGGCACGCCCCTACGCCTCCGGCACCGTCACCGCGACGACGGCCAGCGGTGCCCCGAAGCGGTACCGGGTGGCCCACGGCGACACGACGGCCATGGTGGCGTCGCGGTTCGGGATCTCGGTGCAGGACCTCATCTGGCTCAACGCGGGCCTGCAGGTGTTCGGCGACCAGCAGTACCTCTACGAGGACACGACGATCAACCTCGACCCCGACAGCAAGTAGCCCCCGGCCGGGACCCGGTCACACGACGGCCGCGATCGGCCGACCCGGGGCCCGGACCGCGGAGTCGAGCCGCGTCCACGCGCGGCCCAGGGCCTCGACGAGCCGCACCTGCGCGTCCGCCGGCACCGCGTAGGGGACGCGGAGGAACCCCTCGAAGCCCCCGTGCGGCCCGAACGCACCACCCGAGGTGAGGACGAGGCCCTCGGCGCGGGCGGCGAGGACGAGCGCGCTCGAGACCGGACGGCCGAGGCGCACCCAGGTGGACAACCCGCCGGCCGGTGCCGGGACCTCCCACTCCGGCACCCGGTCCCGCAACCCGGCCACGACGGTGTCGCGGGCGGCGCGGAGGAAGGTGCGCCGGGCCTCCAGGGCGGCCGCCGTGTCCGGGACGAGCTCGCGGACGATGAGCTGTTCGATCGCGGGCGTGCCGAGGTCGCCCGTCGGCCGGGCGAGCACGAGGCGCTGCAGGAGCGCGGGGTCCGCCCGGATCCAGCCGACCCGCAGACCACCCCAGAAGACCTTGCCGGCCGATCCGATGAGGACCGCTGGACCGGCCGTCGCGAACGGCGGCACCACGTCGCCGTCGATCCGGAGCTCCGCCATGGTCTCGTCGGCGATGACGACGGTGCCGGCGTCCGCGGCCGCCGCGAGCACGGCCTCCCGGAGTGCGGACGGCATGGTCGCCGCGGTCGGGTTGTGCAGGTCGGGCATGAGGTACGCGACCGCTGGCGCGCTCCGCCGCAGCGCGCTGACGAGCGCGTCACCGTCCCAGCCGTCGTGCGCGTCCACGGGCACGGCCACCAACCGTGCCCCGGCCGCGCGGAACGCCTCGTGGGCGTGCGGGTACGTGGGGGACTCGATGAGGACCTCCGTGCCGCGGCGCACGAGCACGCGCGCCAGGAGCGCGATCGCGTGCTGCGCGCCGAGGGTGACGAGCACCTGGTCCGCCGTCGTCGGCAGGCCCCGCGTCGTGTAGCGGTCGGCGATCGCCGCCCGGAGCCCCGGGTCGCCGACGGTGTCGTACCCGGTGCCCACGAGTGCGGCCGGGAGGCCCTGCACCGCCCGCACCGCCGCCTCGGCGACACCCGGGGCTGCGTGGAGCGCTGCCTTCCGCAGGTCGAGCAGGTCGCCGTCCACCGGCGCGGCGAGGTGGTCCGGGTCGGGCCGCCCGGCGACCGCGGACGGGAGCCGCAGCACACTCCCCGACCCGCGGGTGCTGCGGAGGAACCCGTCGTCCCGGAGCAGGGCGTAGGCGCTGGCGACCGTCGTCCGGCTGACGCCGAGCGCGTCGGCGAGCTGCCGTTCGGCGGGGAGGCGCGTCCCGACCGCGACCCGCCCGTCGATCGCGAGCACGCGGACGGCGTCGGCGAGTGCGCTGTAGGCGGGCCCGGACGAGCCGTCGCGCCAGTGCGTGAGCAGGCCGGCGGCGGCCCGGGCCGAGAGCACGAGGGGGATCACGGTGGCCAGCGTAGGAGGATTGGCTCTCGACGACCAGTCCAATCCGCGGTTGGGTGCTCGTGTGTCCCGCCGCCCCGCGCTCGTGCTCCGTGTCGTCCAGCTCCTCGTCGGTCTGTTCCTCTACGGGGCCGCGACGGCGCTCATGGTCCGCGCGGTCATCGGCGTCGCGTCGTGGAGCGTGCTCACCGAGGGGCTCGAGCGGATCGTGCCGTGGTCGTTCGGCACCGTGACCCTGGTGTCGAGCGGCGTCATCCTGCTGTTCTGGATCCCGCTGCGCCAGCGGCCCGGCATCGGCACGGTCCTCAACGCGCTCACCATCGGCCCGGCCGCCGACCTCGTCCTCGCCGTCGTCCACACCCCCGCCGGGCTGCCGGGACGCATCGGGCTGTTCGCGCTCGGGCTCGTCCTGCTCGCCGTCGCCACGGCCTGCTACATCGGGGCCCGGTTCGGAGCGGGCGCGCGGGACGGCCTCATGGTCGGACTCCACGAGCGGCTCGGCTGGCCGGTCTGGCTGGCACGGACCGCGATCGAGTTGACCGTCGTCGTGGTCGGGTGGCTCCTCGGCGGCGACGTCGGTGTCGGGACCGTCGTCGCGGCGTTCGCCATCGGACCGATCGTCGGCCCGCTCATGCCCGTGTTCGCCCGTCTGCCATGGTGTGCGGCCACAGCCGGTCCGTCGGACCGAGCACACCGACCACGGACGGGGTGAGGCCCGACACCGTTCCGGTGCCGGGCCTCCCAAGCGGGCGTCGCTGACTGCTCAGTGCTGCAGCGTCATGGCGTAGATCTCCAGATCGCTGTCGCGCTGCCAGTCGAGTCCTCCGGACCCCGGTGCGACCCACGCCGGCACCGACGGGTCCGTGAGGGAGAGCGACCGGACCTGCTTCCCGGCCTGCAGCGGCACGGTCGTCTCGTACAGCGACGCCCCGGTGGCGGTCTTCCCGGTCCCCGCCTTGAGCTGGTACGGGGTCTTCAGCACCGTGCTGTTGCCGAAGTCCGGGGACTGGTTCGCCCAGCCGGTGAGCTCGAGCGGCACGGTCGCGGTGCTGCCGTCGGTGTACGTGACGACGGCGGTGGCCGACGCGGCGCCGGTGCTGCCGTTGTCGGACGCGCCCACGATGTGGAGACTGCTGTACTCGCCCGACGGCAGAGCGATCGCCTGCCCGGTGGACTTGACGAAGTTCTCACTGGTGCCCGAGGTCGGCGGTGCCTCGTAGGTGACGCCGCCGAGGGTGACCGGTCCGGGTGCCGGTAGCTGGTCGGCCGCGTAGCTGAGACCGGTTCCGTCGAAGTCGCCCTGGCCGGGGGAGGCGAGGGTCGCGACGCCGTCGTTGTCGTAGACGCCGTTGAGATCCACGGCGCACGAGGTGCTCGTCCGGATCGCGCAACTCGTGCCGTCCTCGACGAGGACGCTGACGCTCTTCCGCACAGCTGGCGCTCCGGCCAGCTTCGCAGTGAGAGCGACGGTGTACGTGCCGGGTCCGGTGCCGGCCGGAGCGACGACTCGCAGGCGGTCGTCGAGCTGGGTGGGCAGTCCGTTCGAGGTCGCGGTGAGCGTCGTGCGGGACGGGGACACCGTCCAGCCCTTCGGCGCCGACGCGGTGACGGCGACCTCGGCGTTGCGCGGAGCCGTGGCCAGGAGCGTCAGGTCGACGTGCTGCTGTGACGGGCGACCCGCGGTGGGCTCCACGATCGCCTGGTCCGGCGAGACGTCGGCGCTGAGCTGGCGCACGGGGTTCGAGACGGTGTCGATCGACGGGGGCGCGTCCTCCGCGGCCGTGGCCCAGGTGGTGGGATCGGTGCTCAACGCGTACGCGATGTGACCACCGTGGGCGATGTCGGTCTGGTCGACCCAGGCATTGTCCCACGACGTGCCGTTCACCGTCGCGGAGGCGATGTACCGGTTCGCCATGCTCGTGCCGGGTGCGGAGATCGTCAGCATCCCACCCTGTGTCTTGCCGTATCCACCGATCTGCACCTGGGCGTTCGGGAACTGCGGCGTCGTGATCACGTCGAAGTCCCCACCACTGGTCGTGGGGTAGAGCCCCAGCGACGACATGACGTACCACGACGACATCTCACCCATGTCGTCGTTCCCGGGGATGCCGCCGGGAGTGTTCGTGAACAGGGTCTCCTGCGCCTTCACCACGGTCGCGGTGTTCCCCGGCTTCCCCGTCCACGCGTACAGGTAGGGCGCGATGAGGTTCGGCTCGTTGTTCGGGTTGTACGCCGTGGAGTCGTAGTAGTCGTAGGGGTCGCTCACCCAAGCGGTGCGGGCGGTCCCGGTGGGATCGGTGAGGAGCGCGTCGTAGTCGAAGAACTCGTCCAGTCGACCTGTCGTCGCCGCACTGCCCCCCAGCATGCCGACGAGCCCCGCGGGATCCTGCGGCACGAGCCACTGGTACTGGCTCGCGTTCTGCTCGTGGAACGCGTGGTCGCTCGTGACCGGGTCGTAGGGGGACAGCCACGTGCCATCGGCTGCGGTCCGTGGCCGGAACTGACTCGTCTGGGTGTCGAACACGTTCCGGTACGACTGCCCGCGCTTGGCGAACATCGCGGCGTCCCCCGCGTGGCCGAGCCCCTTCGCCATGAGGGCCAGTGATGCGTCCGCTGCCGCGTACTCGAGTGTGGCCGACGTGCCGTAGTAGCAGTCGTTGTCGTTGCTCTTCGTCGGGCAGCAGTTGCCGCTCGTCCCGCCGTGGCAGTCGGCCGCCGGCTCGATGTTCAGCCCGTACGGGATGTACCCACGTTCCGCGTAGTAGGCGACCCCGGCGCGTCCGTTCTCTCGGACACCGGCGGGTGGCACCTCGGTGGCGTTCGCCCGGAGGTACTCGTACGCCTCCGCGGCGTCAGCCCCGGTGAGCAGGCCCTTGGACCAGCCCTCGACCAGGAACGGGGTGACCGGGTCGCCGGTCATGATGTTGCCCTCCTGGTCCTCGAGATACCAGCGGGGCAGCGCCCCGCCCTCGCGGGCGATCGCGATGATCGACATGTCGATGTCGTGCGCCACCTTCGGCACGAGCATCTCGAGCAGCTGGTTCTGCGTCCGGTACGTGTCCCAGAGCGAGAAGTTGCTGTACGGGGTGTAGTCGCTGGCGGTGTGGATCTTCTCGTCGGCCCCGACGTACCGACCGTCGACGTCGCCGATCAGGTTCGGGTCGAGCATCGAGTGGTAGAGCGCTGTGTAGTACGCGACCTGCTGATCGTGCGAGCCCCCACCGATCGCCGCCTTGTGCAGCATCGTGTTCCAGTCGGCGGTGAGCGCTCGGTGCGCGGCGTTGAAGTCGAAGCCCAGCTTCCCCGTCTCCGCCGACAGGTTCTTCCGCGCTCCGGCGAGCCCGGTGAAGGAGAGTCCCACCTTCGCGACGACGGGATCGTCGTTCTTCGTGGTGTCGAACGTGGCCCATGCACCGTTCGAGCCCTTCGCGGCCGAGGTGCGCGAACCCGACGTCCGCTCGGTGCCCTTCCACGTGCCGTACGACGCGAACGGTCGGCTGAGCTCGACGTGGAAGTAGGTCTTCTTCGAGTCGTCGACCCAGCCCTCGACCGTCCGGTTCCCGACGACGTGGATCTCCGAGCTCGTCACGCCCGCGCCGGCGTTGAACAGCACGTTCGCCTGGCTCGTCCGCGGGAAGGTGTACTGCTGCCATCCGGTCCGTGCCGTCGCGGTCAACGCGACCTTGACGCCGTACTTGTCGAGTTCCGTCTGGTAGTAGGCGGGACCCGTGGTCTCGTCGTCGTGGCTGAACGTCGACGCGTACTGTGCCGGATCGGTGGAGCTGACCACGCCGGTCGTGGGCATCATCGGCAGGTAGTTGAACCGACACCCGTTGATCGTCGTCTGGCTGAACCCGGTGACCGTGTCGGCGGCCTCCGTGTCGCACCCCGCGCCACCCGCCGTCTTCATCAACGGACTCTCCTGGACCAGTCCGAACGGAGCGCCGGCGGCCGGGAAGTCGAGGCCCTCGTTCTCGGTGCCGATGAACGGATTGACCAACTTCGTCAGATCCGTCCCGGAGCCCGGTACGGCAGCGGGCTCCGCGGCAGCGCTCGCGCTCACTGCCGTCCCCACGGTGGAACCGGCCACGGCGAGGCCGACGCACAACGCGATCACCCCCAACCGTCCGACGCGACGGTGTCCCCGCTGTGCGTGTCGATCGGAAGCGAGCGTCGTCGAGCGCATGTGATCCCCGTCGTGTCCACGCCCGTCGACACCGTCGTCGCGAGCCGGTGGCGACGTTAGACCGGATCTTCTACCCCCGCAAGAGGGGCCTCCGATGTCACACGGGAATGGACGACGGCACCAGCGCTCTTGAGCACTCCATGACATCGTCGACGGAACGCCGCGGCTGGCTCAGTGTGCTCTCGGTGGCACTCGGCTCGTTCGTGCTCGTGCTCTCGGAGTTCCTGCCCATCGGACTCCTGCCCGCCATCGCCCGCGGGCTGCACGTCGACATCGGCACCGCAGGACTCATGGTCGTCGCCACCGGACTCACCGGCGCCGTCGCCGCACCGGTGGTCACCGTCGCCACCTCCCGCGTGGACCGTCGCGTCGTCCTCGTCGCCCTCACGGCCCTCCTGGTCGTGGCCGACGCGCTCGCCGCGGTCGCGCCGTCGTTCTGGGTGCTGCTCGTGGCGCGGATGCTCCTGGGCGTCGGGATCGGCGGGTTCTGGTCGATCGGCGCCGGGATCGCCGGGAGGCTCGTGGCGCCGTCCGCCGTGATCCGCGCGACCTCGTTCATCACGGCCGGCATCTCGGTCGCGACGGTCGTGAGCCTGCCGCTCGGTGCGTTCGTCTCGTCGCTCGCCAGCTGGCGGCTGGCGTTCGTCATCGGCGGCGGCCTCGGTGTGGTGGCGCTGGGCCTCCAGGTCGCGATGTTGCCGCGGATCCCGGCGACCCAGGCCGTCCGGTTCGCGACGCTCGGCGGGCTGCTCCGGATCCCGCGCGCTCGCGTCGGTCTCATCGCCGCGGTGTTCCTGTTCGTCGCGCAGTTCGCCGCCTACACGTACGTGTCGCCGTACCTGGAACAGATGGTCCGCGTCGACGCGGACACCGTCACGATCGCCCTGCTCGTGTTCGGCATCGCGGGGATCATCGGGAACTTCGCCGCGGGGTGGACCCTGAGCCGCAGCGTGATCGGCACCATCGGCGTGGCGAAGGCCGTGCTCGCCGCCTCGGTCGTCCTGCTGCCGCTCGCGGCACAATCGGTCGTCGCGGTGTTCGTCCTGCTCGCGGTCTGGGGCTTCGTGTGGGGTGCGCTGCCGCTCGGGACGCAGACCTGGATGTCGAACGCGTCGCCCGGCTCGTCCGAGAGCGGTCTGGCGCTGTTCGTCACGACCATCCAGCTCGCCATCGCCGGCGGGTCCGTGCTCGGCGGCGCGGCCGTCACGTCGTTCGGGCTCGCGACCGACTTCTGGTTCTCGGGCGCCGTCGCGGTGGTCGGCGCCGTCGTGCTCGTCTGGCTCGGGCAGCGCCGACCGTCGAGTCCGGCCATGACCGGGGGAACGGCGACGACCGCGGGGTCGGCGACGACCGCGGGACCCGCGACGACCGCGGAACCGGCGACGACCGCCGCGATCCGCCTCCCGGGTGCCGGCGACCCGGACCCGGTGTGCACGCCGGCTCCCTGACGAGCGGACGATGCTGGCCGAGCGGTGCCCGCGTGCACTAGCTTCTGCCGCATGCGCACGGTCACGAGTGGTCTCTTCACGTCCGTGGACGGCGTCGTCCAGGACCCGTTCCGGTTCCAGTACGACTCGTTCGACGACGAACTCGGTGCCGGGATGGGCCGGTTCATCAACCCGATCGAGAAGCTCGTCGTCTCGCGCACCCTCGGACCGGATCTGGCGTGGGAGCACAGCACCCTCGTCGAGGGCGACCTGCTCGACGTCGTCCGCGAGCTCCGCGCGGGGGACGGCGGGGACGTCGCGGTCTGCGGCAGCATCTCGGTCGTCCGTCAGCTCGTGTTCGCGGGCCTGCTCGACGAACTCCAACTCATGATCCACCCCGCCGTCGCGGGCGCCGGACGCCGCCTGTTCGAACCCACCGACCCCCCGCTCCGCCTGCGGCTGCTCCGGAGCGAGGTCACGAGCAAGGGCAACGTGCTGAACACGTACGGTCCGTTCGAGGCGGTGGTGGCGCCGTGAGGCTCCCCGGGGACGGGCACGTCCACAGCGAGTGGTCCTGGGACAGCGGATCGGACCCGGCGTCGCCGGGGCGGATGGTGCGCACCTGCGAGCAGGCGGTCCGGGTCGGGCTCCCGGCCATCGTGTTCACCGAACACCTCGACCTCGAGGACACGTGGCGCGTCGACGACGGCGACATGGGACCGTACGCCGGGGCGCTCGTCGGCGACGACGGCATCGTCCACCTGCCGTCGTTCGACCTCGACGGGTACCTCGAGTCGATCGACCGGTGCCGATCCGCGTTCCCCGGACTGCGGATCCTCACCGGCGTCGAGTTCGGCCAGCCGCACCTCTGGGGGGAGGCGGCTGCCACGGTCCTCGACACCGGCGCGATCGATCGCGTGAACGGGTCGCTGCACATGCTCCCCTTCGGCGACGACCGCACCGAACCGACGACGCTGTACCACCACCGACCCGCGGACGAGGTCATATGGGCGTACCTCGAGGAGGTCCCCCGCATGGTCGCGGGGTCCGACGCCTTCGCCGTGTTCACGCACATCGACTACGCGGTGCGCGCCTGGCCGACCGCGACGGCGGGACCGTTCGACCCCCGACGCTTCGAGGAGGGCTTCCGCGCCGCGATGCGCGCCATCGCCGAGTCGGGTCGGGCCCTCGAGATGAACACCCGACGGCTCTGGTCGTGGGTGCCGCAGTGGTGGAGCGAGGAGGGCGGCCGTGCGGTGACGTTCGGCAGCGACGCACACGTCCCCGAGGCGGTCGCCGCGCACTTCCCCGAGGCCGTGCTCATGGTGGAGTCGTTCGGTTTCCGTGCCGGATCGCGGCCCGAGGACCCCTGGACGCGCTGACGCGTCGCGCCAGCATGCACCGGCAGCGCCCCATGGCGTCCGCTGACCCCGGTCACCGCGAACGCGAGAACGCCGCGTCGAACGCGGCGTCCGGCGGCGCGATCCGCCCGAGTGCCCGGACGAACGCGAGCGCCTCGGGCCCCCCGACGAGCCGGTCCATGCCCGCGTCCTCCCACTCGACGCTCGTCGGGCCGTCGTACCCGATCGCGTTGAGCACCCGGAAGACCCGCTCCCACGGCACGTCCCCGTGCCCGGCGGTCACGAAGTCCCAACCGCGACGTGGATCGCCCCACGGCAGGTGCGACGCCAACCGACCGTTGCGTCCGTCGAGTTGCTTGACCGACTCCTTGCAGTGCACGTGGTACACCCGGTCGGCGAAGTCGAGCAGGAACGCGGCCGGGTCCAGGTCCTGCCACACGAAGTGCGACGGGTCGAAGTTGAAGCCGAACGCGGGCCGGTCGGCGAACACCTCGAGCGTCCGCTTCGCGGTCCAGTAGTCGTACGCGATCTCCGACGGGTGGACCTCGAGCGCGAACCGCACCCCGACCTCCTCGAACACGTCGAGGATGGGCGCGAACCGGTCGTGGAAGTCCTGGTACCCGGCGTCGACCATCCCCGGGGGCACCGGCGGGAACCCCGCCACGGTCTTCCAGATCGCCGACCCGGAGAACCCGGTCACGGTGTGGGCACCGAGTGCCGCGGCCGCCCGTGCGGTGTCCTGCATCTCGCGAGCAGCCCGCTGGCGGACGCCCTCGGGGTCACCGTCGCCCCAGACGTGCGGCGGCAGGATGTCCTCGTGCCGCGCGTCGATCGGGTCGTCGCACACGGCCTGCCCGACCAGGTGGTTGGCGATCGCCCGGACCTCGAGCCCGTTCCGCTCGAGCACGGCCTTCCGCTCGGCGACGTACTCCGGGTCGGACGCGGCGCGGCGGACGTCGAGGTGGTCCCCCCAGCAGGCGATCTCCAGACCGTCGAACCCCCACTCGCCGGCCAGGCGCGCCACCTCCTCGAACGGCAGGTCGGCCCACTGACCGGTGAACAGCGTGACCGGGCGGGTGCCGGCTGCGGCGCTCACGAGGCGACCTCCGCCGCGGGCGCGGCCAGGGCCTCCCGGACGGACGGCCACGACCGGAGCCGTTCGCGCACGTCGTCCCGCTGTTCGTCGGCGATCGCGGTGGTGAGCGCGCGGCCGAGCACGTCGTCGATGCGGACCGGGAGGCCCGTGGCGGCCGACTCGACGGCCGCCTCGACCATGGCGAGGCTGACGACGTTCTCGTGCACCTCGCCCTGCGGACGGCGTCGGGTCCGCAGCGCGGTGACGAACTCCGCGAGCGACCCGGCGATCTCCGGTGGGGTGCTCGTCGGCGGGTCGACGACGAGTGGCGACCCGTCGGCCCGCTCGGCCGAGGGCGCCGCGTCGCCGTCCCAGAGCGCGGTGCCCCCGGCGGCACTCACCCGCCAGTCGCCGTTCCAGGACGTCTCGGCGCCGGCGGCACACCAGCTGCCCGAGTAGACGAACCGCACGCCGTCCTCGAACGAGAACACGGCGCTCGCCGCGGCATCGCCCCGGTACCAGCTCCACGAGGGGTTGAACGCCTCGCAGTACACCGACACGGGATCGCGTCCGAGCAGGGCGCGGACCGCGTCGAAGGGGTGGATCGCCATGTCGAGGAGCAGCGGGTGGTCCATCACGTCGCGGAACCCCCCGAAGTGCGGGGCCTTCGCGAAGGTGTGGGTCACGACGCCGACGTCGCCGAGCTCGGCGGTGAGGGCACGGAGGTGCGTCAGGTGGTCGTTGTACCGGCGGGACTGACTCACCATGAACAGCTCGCCCGTGCACTCGGCGGCCGCGGCGAGCGACAGGCCCTCGGCGACCGAGGCGGCCACGGGCTTCTCACCGAGCACCGGCAGACCGAGGAACAGCGCCTCGGTGGTGACCGGATGGTGGGCGCGGGGGATCGTGACGTCGAGGACCGCGTCGGGACGGACCTCCCGGACCATGTCGGCGAGCACGGCACCCGTCGGCACCGTCCCGCCGCCGGCGGCGGCGACGAGCTCGGCACCGGCGCGCGCGGTCTCCGGGACGAGGTCGACGATGCCGACGAGCTCGACGTCGGCACTGGCCACGACGTTCCGGAGCCACGCCTGCCCCATGCCGCCCGCGCCGACCTGCAGGATGCGGACCGGGCGGTCCGCGTCGATGGTCTCGGTCATGCCTCGATCGCTCCCTGGTAGCTCTTGCCGTTGAAGAAGTCGTCCGTGTCGTACCGGAGCAGGGTCGGCGTCGCGCGCTCGCGCTCCGGACGGGCCCACTCGACCGCGTTCGCGATCACGTGGGTCACGTCGGGCTGGTGGTAGACGGGGAAGTCCTGGTCCCCGGGGCTGAAGTAGAACACCTTGCCGAAGCCCCGGCGGTACGTCATGCCGCTCCGGAACACCTCACCGCCGCTGAACCCGCTGATGAACACGAGCTCGTCCGGCGTGGGGACGTCGAAGTACTCGCCGTACATCTCCTGCTCGGGGATGACGATCGGGTTCGGGATGCCGCGGGTGATCGGGTGCTGCGGATTCACCGTCCAGACGAGCTCGCGGTCGTGCTCGCTGCGCCACCGGAGCGTGCAGGTGGTGCCCATGAGCTTGCCGAAGATCTTGGACCAGTGGCCGGAGTGCAGCACGATGAGGCCCATCCCGGCGAGGACGTGCCGGTGCACGCGGTCCACCACCTCGTCGTCGACCTCGGCGTGTGCGGCGTGGCCCCACCAGGTGAGCACGTCGGTCTGCTCGAGGACCTCCTCGGTCAGGCCGTGCTCGGGCTCGTCGAACACGTGCGTCGTCACCGACGCGGCGTCGCCGAGCCAGTTCGTGATGCCGGCGGCGATCGCGCCGTGCATGCCGTCCGGGTAGCGGTCGGCGACGTGCTGCTCGACCTGTTCGTGGCGGTTCTCGCCCCAGACGACGACGCGGATGGGGGTGGTGGTGTCGGTCACGGTTGCTCCGTTGCTCGTGGTGGTGTGGTGTCGTGGTGCGTTGCGGTCACTTGACCGCACCGCCGGTGGCGCCCGCCGCGATGAACCGCTGCGCGATGACGAGCAGGATGATCGCGGGCAGGGAGGCCAGGACCGCGGTCGCCATGACCGTGCTCCAGTCGGCGGTGTACGTGCCGATGTACTGGTAGATGCCGAGGGTGATCGGCCGGATCTTCTGGGTGGTCGTCAGCGTCAGGGCGAACAGGAAGTCGCTCCACGTGAACAGGAAGGTGAACAGCGCCGCGGTGACGAGCGCGTTCACGCTGATGGGCAGCACGACCGCGGTGAACGCCCGGACGTTGCCGGCGCCGTCGATCTTCGCCGCCTCGATGATCGACGTCGGGATCCCGGCCATGAACGCGCGCATGACGATGATCGCGAACGGGATCCCCGCGGTCGAGTCCGCGAGCACCAGGCCGAGCACCGAGTTGAGGAGCCCGAGCTGGTTGTAGGCGGTGTAGAGGGCGTTCGCGACGACGATCCCGGGGATCATCTGCGCGATGAGGATCCCGAAGAGGATCGTGTCCGCGCCCCGGATCCGGAGCTGCGCCAGCGCGTACGAGGCCGGGGCGGCGATGAGCAGGCTGAGGACGACGCTCCCCGCCGCGATGAGCAGGCTCGTCACGAGGTTCCCGCCCTGGTCGGCGAGCGCGTGCGCGTACCCGGAGAACTGAGCGTGGAACGGGAACCACGCGGCGTCGATCGCGGGTCCGGCGGGCTGGAGCGAGATGTTGAGCATCCAGTAGACCGGGAACAACATGACGCACAGGATCAGGATCCCGATGACGGTCAGGATCCACTTCCGGGAGGCCCGGCGCGGCCGCCCCGCCTCGGCGGCGGTCCGGCGGGTGGTCGCCCCTCTGACGGCCCGCGAGCGGGTCGGGGCGGTGAGCACCTGGTCCGGTGCCACGACGTGGTCACTCATCGATCGCCCTCCTCGTGGCGCGCAGGTAGACGACCGCGAACACCGCCGAGATGACGATGAGGATGTCGCTGAGCGCTGCGCCCTTGCCGAAGCTGAACTGCTGGAACGACAGCTGGTACGACTGGGTGGCGATCGTCTGGGTGGAGTTGGCCGGGCCGCCGTTCGTGAGCCCGAGGATGATGTCGAGCACCTTGATCGTGTACACGACGCCGAGCACGAGCACGACGCTGACGACCGGACGGAGCATCGGCCAGGTGATGTGCCGGAACGCCTTCCAGCCCGTGGCACCGTCGAGGGAGCCGGCTTCGTACAGCTCCTCGGGGATGTCCTGGAGACCGCTGTACAGGATCGTCGTGTTGAACGGGATCCCGATCCAGATGTTCACGCCGATCACCGTGAGCAGCGCGATGGACGTGCTCGTCAACCAGGGGACCGGCCCCGCGACGACGTGCAGGCCCTGCAACACCTGGTTGAGCACGCCGCTGTCCTGGTCGAGGATCCACTTCCACACCGCGCTCGAGACGATGAGGGGCAGGAGCCACGGCAGGAGCAGGAGCGACCGGAGCAGACCGTTCAGCGGGAACGACCGCTTGAAGAACAGCGCGATGAGGAGCCCGAGCACGAACTGACCGACGATGGAGATCACCGTGAACAGGGCGGTGTTGAGCAGCGCGGTGCCGAAGTAGTGCGCGCTGATGACGCTCACGTAGTTGCGGAGCCCGATGAACGGGGCGCTCCCGGTGAAGAACGTCGTCGTCGTGTAGTCCTGGAAGCTCATGACGATGTTCTTGACCACGGGGTAGCCGAAGAACAACAGCATGTAGACCACGGCGGGTGCGAGGAACAGCAGCCGGAACACCCGTTCGCGGCGGAGGCTCCCGGCGCCGCGCCGGGGCCCCGGGGCGGGGCGACGGTCCCGCTCGGAGCCGCCCCCCGTCCCCGTCGCCCGGCTCCGCACGCCGGCGGTGTCGACCGTCATCAGCTGTTCGCCGCGTCCTTGAGCGCGTCCGCGGGCGACGACTGCCCGGTGAGCGCCGACTGGATCGCGGTGTAGATCTTCGTCGCGGCGGCCGGCCACTTCGCGCCGAGCTCACCCGTGCGGGCCCGGGCCGTCGCGACCATGTCGACGAACACCTGCTCCGACGGCACCTGCTGGCCGAACCGCTTCGCCACCGCGGTGCGCGACGGGATCGTGTACCGCTGCTTCGCCATGGACAGCTGGTTCTTCGCGCTGTTGAGGCACTTGACGACCTTCGCCGCGACCTTCTGCTTGGCGCTGTCACCGGTCTGCGGCACGGTCCAGACCTCGCCGCCGAGCGGAGCGACCGAGTCGTCGCCGGCCTTCGGCACCGGGATCTTCGCGATGCCGTAGTCGATGCCGCTCGCCTTGAGGGCCGGGATCTGCCACGGGCCGTTGATCATCATCGCGGTCTTACCCGCGATGAACTGGTCGTTCACGTCGGCCTGGGTCCAGTTGAGCGCGCCCTTCGACACCGAGCCGCTCTTGACCATGTCGGTCCAGAGCTGCAACGCGCCCTGGGTGCCCTTGGTGTCGAGGTGCTTCTCGTCACCGCCGTTCGACCACATGAACGGCAGGAACTGCCACGAGCCCTCGTACGTGGCGTTGGCGTCGAACGCCAGACCGTACTGCGACCCCGACGTCAGCTTGGCGGCGGCGGTCTTCAGCTCGGCCCACGTGGTGGGGACCTGGACGCCCGCGTCGCTGAGGTCCTTCTTGTTGTACATGAGCGCGATCGTGTTCACGGTGGGGGCGAGCCCGTAGAGCTTCCCCTTGTACGTGCCGGCCGACACGACGCCCTTGGCGTACCCCTTGGACGAGATCCCGTAGTCCTTGAGCGGGGCGAGGGCACCGCTCGCCGCGATCTGCTGCAGGTCGGGGTTGTCGAGCATGAGCACGTCCGGCAGCGTCCTCGACGACGCCTGCTGCAGGACCTTCTGGACGAGGTTCGCACCCGGCACGACGTTGCGGTTGATCGTGACGCCGATCTGCTTGCCGCACTGCTTGAGCGTCTTGCCGATGACGACCTTGTCGTTGCCTTGGTTGTAGTAGTCGAGCACGCTGATGCTCTTCACACTGCTCGCGGCGGGGCTCGAGCCGGTGGCACAGCCGCCGAGGACGAGCGGGATGGTGGTGGCGATGGCGGCCGCTCCGACGAGGGTGGCTCGTCGTCGCGCCCGGGTGGGGACGGATGTGCTGCTGCTGCGCTTCATTGCGGTGCTCGCTTCCTGGATGGGACCTCGCGGCTGCGCGAGGGTCGTGCTGCGCCCGGTCGCGGGTGCGCGGGCGTGGTCGAGCGCCCGGCCCGGCGCTCGTCGCCGGGCGGGTCGTGCTGTGTCGGTCTGGGCCGGTCGGGAGGGACGGGTCAGGTGAGGACGTCGGCCGCGGAGTCCGCGGGGACGTCGGCCCAGCTGCCGTCGGCGTCGGCACTGCGTGCGACGGCGTCGAGGACGCGCTGAACGTGGAGGCCGTCCGCGAAGGACGGCTCGGGACGGGTGCCGTCGGCGATGGCGGTGACGAGGTCGACGACCTGATGGGTGAACGCGTGCTCCCACCCGAGGACGTGCCCCGCCGGCCACCACATGTCGACCCAGGGGTGGCCGGGGTCGGTGACGAGGACCTGACGGAAGCCCTGTTCGGTCTCCGGCAGGGTGGCGTCGTGGAAGGCGAGCTCGTTGAGCCGCTCGAGGTCGAACGCCACCGCACCGGTCGTGCCGCTGATCTCGATGCGGAGCGCGTTCTTCTGACCACTCGCGACGCGCGAGGCGCCGAACTGGCCGATCGAGCCGTCGGACAGCCGCGCCGTGATGAGGGCGAGGTCGTCCACGGTCACCGGGCGCCGCGGGGCGTCGGCGGCGGAGCGGCCTCCGAGACCGACGGCCTCCGTCATCACCGGTCGTTCGGTCGTGAAGGTGTGCAGGAGACCGGACACCCGCTCCACCGCCGCTCCGGTCACGTACTCGACGGCGTCGATCGCGTGGGCTCCGATGTCGCCGAGGGCGCCGCTGCCGGCCTGCTCCTGGTCGAGGCGCCAGGTCATCGGTCCGTCGGGGTCGGCGAGCCAGTCCTGGTCGTAGGTGGCGCGCACCTGGCGGACGTCCCCGATCCTCCCGGCCCGGACGAGGTCGTGGGCCAACCGGAGCGCGGGGACGCGACGGTAGCTGAAGCCGACCATCGCGACGACCCCGTGGTCCGCGGCCGTGGCGGCGGCCGCGGCCATGCGCTCCGCCTCCGCGACGCTGTTGGCCAGGGGCTTCTCGCACAGCACGTGCTTGCCCGCCTCGAGCGCGGCGACCGCGATCTCGGCGTGGGAGGACCCCGGCGTGCAGATGTCGACGAGGTCGATGTCGTCGCGGGCGATGACGTCGCGCCAGTCGGTGGCGCTCGACTCCCACCCGAGGCGGTCCGCGGCGGCCGCGGCACGGGCGGCGTCGCGGCCGACGACGACGGATCGACGCACCGAACGCGGCAGGTCCGCGACCACCGGCGCCGTGCGCCATGCCTGGGAATGGGCGGCGCCCATGAACCCGTGTCCGATCATCGCGACCCGGATCGTGCCGTCGACACTGCTCATCTCGTAACTCCTTCGTCACTCAACGGCGGTCACGCTATTGCACGTCCGGAGCGAGCACAAGAGAATCGTCGAAACAATTCGACGATGACACGCGCGCGTTCCAGGGCATCGCGTGGGGCTCGTCCGCGCTATCGTCGAATGGGTTCGACCGCGTCGCGGTCCGGGTCCGGGCGGAGAGAGAGGGCCCACCGTGCCAGTGCAGCGCATCGCCGACGTCGCCCGGCACGCGGGCGTGTCGACGAGCACCGTGTCGTACGTGCTCAGCGGGAACCGACCGATCTCCGCGGAGACCCGGCGGCGGGTCGAGGCGAGCATCGACGCACTCGGGTTCATCCCACACGCCGGCGCGCGGTCGATCCGACGGCGGCGCACCAACGTGGTCGCGCTCGCGCTCCCGCTCCGCCCGGAGTCGCAGGTGCGTGTGCAGATGGAGTTCGTCCTGAGCATCCTCAGCGCCGCCCGGCAGGAGGGCAAGCACGTGCTGCTCCTCAGCACCGAGGACGGGGTCCAGGCGATCCGCGAGGTGACCGCGGGCTCGCTCGTCGACGGCGTGATCCTCATGGAGGTCGAGACGGAGGACGCCCGCGTCGCCCTGCTCGAGCAGCTCGGGTTCCCGACCGTCGTGCTCGGCACCCCGGGGCCGCCGGTCACCCTGCCGTCGATCGACTTCGACTTCGCCGCTGCCGGGGCGCTCGAGGCGACGAACCTCATGGACCAGGGCCACCGCCACATCGGCTACGTCGGACACGCGGTCGAGACCTTCGACCGCGGCCTCGGGTTCGCGGTCACCGCGCGGGACGCCGTGCTGCGGACCGTGCGCGACGCGGGCGGCACCGCCACGTGGGTGTCGACCGGGGGCTCCCGGGCGGACGTCGCGGAGTCGCTCGAACGGCTCTTCGCGCTCGACCCGGACATCACCGGGCTCGTCGTCCACAACGAGACGGCGCTCCCGACCGTGCTCGACCGGCTCCGCGAGCTCGGGCGCCACGTGCCGCGGGACGTCTCCGTGACCGCTCTCGCGCCCGACGCCGATGCCGAGCACTGCGTGCCGCCCGTGTCGAACGTGGACCTGCCGTCGGGCGAGATGGCCCGGACGTCCTTCGCGATGTTGCTCGAGATCCTCGACGGGGGGACACCGGAGGCGTCGCGCATCCCGCCGACCCTGCAGCACCGGGGATCGGTGACGACGCCCCGTCGGTAGTGCTCGGCCGCAGCGTGTCGGAACGCCGTAGCGTGGGAGCATGCCGGACCTCCTGGTCGTCACCGGTCCACTCGCGGTTGGGAAGGACACGACCGCCGACGCCCTCGCTCGCCTGCTCCGCGCCCGGGGGCGGACCGTCGTGGTCGTCGACGTCGACGACGTGGCCGCGATGGTCGCCGGGGGAGCGGCCGACTCTGGACTCTGGGCCGCGGCGCACGAGGCCCACGGTGCCCTCGTCGCCTCCTGGATGCGCTCGGCGGTCGACGTCGTGATCGCCGTCGGCCCCGTGTTCTCGGCCGAGGAACGGGACGCCCTCACCCGACCGTTGCCACCAGGGGTCACGCCGACCTGGGTGGTCCTCGACGCGCCGGTGGAGGTCACGTTCGGTCGTGCCGCCGCCGATGCCACCCGAGGACGGTCCCGCGTGGCCGCGTTCCACCACGAGGCCCACCGGCGCTTCCGGGGACTCCTGCCGTCGATCCCCGCGGACGTGCTGATCGACACCTCCGTGCGGCGACCAGACGACATCGCGGTCACGGTCCTCGCGCTGCTCGATCAACGCTGAACAGCTCCGGCGTCGCCCCTGGGAGCCGAGCAGACCCGGCCCGGCACGATGGACCGATGGCATCCACCACGGCGTCGCGCAACGTCCTCCGTGACGACACGATCGGCCTCCTGACCCGCGGCTACGGCTTCGGCGCGCACATCTGGCGGCGCGCGGACGCCGGCGCACGGTCGGTCCCCATGCGCCTGCTCGGGGACCGGGCACTGCTCGTCCGCGGGGCGGAGGGCGTCGCGGCGTTCTACGACGAACGCCTGGTCCGTCGCCACGGAGCGATGCCCGCCGTCGTCCGGCTGACCCTGTTCGGCCCGGGATCCGTGCACGGTCTCGACGGCGACGACCACCGGCACCGCAAGGCGACCTTCGTCGACGTCGCGTACGAGGACGCCCAGGTCGAGCGGCTCTCACCCCTGTTCGACCGGGAGTGGCGGGCGGAACTCGCGGCGTGGATCGCCGGTGGTGAGCGGTCGGCGTACCGGGCCGCGGTCGGCGCGTACGGACGGGCGAGCATGCGGTGGGCGGGCCTCCCGGGCACGGACGAGGCGAGGACCCGGTGGGCCGCACGGCTCGCGCAGATCGTCGACGGCTTCGGCGTGCCGTACTCGCCCGAGTACCTGCTCGCGGTCCGGAACCGGCTGTGGTCGGACCGACACGCGCGGCGCCTCGTCGAGGCCGTCCGGAGCGGCCGACTCGACCCGGCTGCCGGCACGGCCCTGTACGAGTGGGCGTGGCACCGCGACCGCCAGGGGGCGCTGCTCCCGTCGCGCACCGCCGGCGTGGAGCTGCAGAACAGCTTCCGTCCGATGATCGCGGTCGCGCGGTTCGCCGCATTCGCCGCGGCGGCGCTGCACGACCGCCCGGACTGGCGGACGCGGATCGCCGACGAGACCGCGGCGCGTGGCTCGCTGGTCGGCGGTCCGCTCGCGACCGCGTTCGCGCAGGAGATCCGTCGGACGGCGCCGTTCGTGCCGATGCTCCCGGCGCGCGCCGTGCAGGACGTCGAGATCGACGGCGCGCGGGTGCCGGCGGGCGGTCGACTGGTGCTCGACATCCTCGGCACGGACACCGACGACCGCTCGTGGGAGCGGCCCGACGTGTTCGACCCGGAGCGGTTCGTCGGCGTCGACGACTACGAAGCGCTCCCCGCGTTCGTCCCGCACGGTGGCGCATCGGTGACCGGTGGCCATCGCTGCCCCGGGGAGAAGCTCGCCATCGCCGGGCTCGCGGCGGCCGTCGCGGCGCTGAGCGATCCCCGCGTGACGGTCCTCGCCGCCGGACTCGACGTCGACCGCCGTCGCATGCCGACGAAGCCCCGGTCGGGCGTCCGGGTGCGGCCGAGCGGGATCGGTGCGCGCTGTCCCTTCCACTGATCCGGGCGGTGACCGTCCCGCGCACCGTTCCCAGTCGGTTCCCCGTATCCTGACGGTGGAAGCAATGGCGATTCCGGTAGAAGAGCCTGGTCGCCGTGGCGCGTCCCCGCGGTCAGGCGTGGCATCGAACCCCTGAGCGCATCGTGACCCACCATCGCATCGAATTCGTGACCCGTGACCGCACGGGCATCACCGCCGTCGTGACGTCGACCGGCGTCGTGGACGCCGACGCGGTCATCCGCAACATCCAGGCGGGACACTCCGGCTACTACGTCGAAGCGACCGATTGGCGGCGCGCACCGGTCCGGACCCTCTCGGTCCTCGGTGGGGCGTACCTGTTCGCGAACTGGGACGGCAGCAAGCGCAACAACCTCCACGACATCGCGGCGCGTGCACCCGTACGCGCCGTGGAGCCGGCGAAGCCCACCGAGTCGCGGTTCATGGTCGCGCTCGGCGCCGCTGTGTCGGCGCTCCTCGGACGACGCCGGACGGCGTACCGCCGCTGACGCCGGATCCGCCGTACGGTCGACGTGCGCAGGTCGCGCACGGCAAGGAGGGACCCCCGATGGAACTCGTCTTCGTCCACGGCGCGCTCGTGCGCGACGGCTCGTGGTGGTGGGGCCCCACGGCTGAGCTGCTCCGCGAGCGCACCGGCGTCCGCAGCACGGCGGTCGCCCTGCCCTCGTGCGGTGAGACCGCGCCTGACGACGTGGCCGGGGGACTCGTCGCCGACGCCGCCGCGCTCCGCGGCGTGCTCGACGGCCTCGACGCGGCGATCGTCGTCGGCCACTCCTACGGTGGGACCGTCATCGCCGAGGCCGGGACCCACCCCGCCGTCGCCCACCTGGTGCTCGTGTCGTCGTACCTGCCCGACGTCGGCCAGACGCAGGGCGGCGTCATGAGCGGCGAACCGGACCCCGTCACGATCGCCGACGGCGGTGACGGGACCGTCCACCTGTCCGGCTACGACGCGGCGTCGTTCGGCGCCCGGTTCCTCCAGGACGCCGACGAGACGGTGCAACGCGAGGCGTGGGAGCGGCGGACGGCCCAGGCGGCCGCGGCCTTCGTCACACCGACGAGCACCGCCGGGTGGCAGGGCGTCGACTCGACGTACCTCGTCTGCCAGGAGGACCGGAGCACGACCGTCGCGTTGCAGCGGTCCCACGCCGCTCGCGCCACCCGCGCCGTGGATCTCCCGACCGGTCACCACCCGTTCCTGACCCGGCCCGACCTCGTCGTCGAGCAGCTGGAGGCCGTGCTGCACCGCGGCTGATCCGCGTCCGGTGGCGCGCAGGGAGGACCGCGGCCACGGCGAGCGCCTACCCCGGCTGACGCCGTGGCGGCAGCACGGTGGCGACGGCGATGACCACCAACACGGCCGGCGCCGAGATCGCGACGACGCGGAATCCGTCCCCGTCGGCCTGACCGACGACGCCGCCCACGAACGACCCCAGTGCCATCGCGCCGGCGACGCACGCGCTCACCCAGGCCACCGCCTCGGTGAACACCGCGCCGTGGACCTCCTGGTGGAGCACCCGGTTGGTGGAGATCGTGAACGGTGTGATCGTCGCGCCCGCGAACAGTCCGAGGGGGAACAGCCAGCCGAGCCCGGGGGACAGTGCGAGCGCGCTCCAGAACACCGCGACGGCCGCGGAAGCCGCGAGCAGCAGGCGGAAGGGCGGGACCCGCGACGGCACGGCGCTCATGAGGACACCACCGGTCACGCTGCCGATCGAGTACGCGGTGAGCACGAGACCGGCGATCTGCGGGAGGCCCGCTTCCGTCGCCCACGCGACGACCGTGACGTCGTTGACCCCGAAGGTCAGACCCAGTGCCACGCTCGAGACCAACAACGCCATCACGCGCCGGGAGCGCCACGGGACGAACGCGCGCCGTGTCACGCTGACGCCCCCGGTCGGTCCGCGCCCGACCCCGCGCCGGAGCCACAGGCACCCCGCGGCGCCGAACACGCCCGACGCCACCAGCCCTGCGGCCGGGTCCACCGCCGCCGAGACGAGGGCCGCGAGGGCCGGCCCGAAGACCCAGACGAGCTCGTCCGCGATCGCCTCGAGCGAGAACGCCAGGTGGATCCCGCTGCCGGCATCGACCATCGCCGTCCATCGCGCGCGGGTGAACGCCCCGGCCGGCACGATCGTCGCGCCGACGAGGAGCACCGCCACGGTGAGGACCACCAGGGACTGGCGCGTGGTGCCGGCGGCGACGAGGAGCACGACCGCGACCGGGTGCCCCACGGCGGCGACCAGGAGTGCTCCGCGCTGCCCACGACGGTCGGCGACGCGGCCGAACACCGGCCCGGTGAGTGCACTGGCGGCGATCGCCACCCCCGAGGCGAACCCGGCGTCGGCGAACGACCCGGTCACCGAGCGGACGAAGAACAGGACGCTGAAGCCGACGACGGCGAGCGGGATCCGCGCGACGAGTCCGGCGGCCGCGAGGTGCCGGCGATCCGTCGGCGCGAGGAGCGCGGACCAGCCCCGCAGCCCGGTCGTCGTCGACGCGTTCACGGTTCCCCTCGCTGTGCTCGGCACGCACGGCGTCGTGCGGACGCTCCTGAGCGTAGGGCACGCCGACGACCCGCCGCTCAGGCTCCGGCGTCGGCGAGCACGGCAACCGTCACTGTGCTCCGTCACGGAGCGCGCGGAGCACGGCACGGCTGATCGTCCGCTGACCCCGGTCGTCCGGGTGCAGGTCGTCGGTCGGCGAGATGCCGGGGCGCGACGCGAGGTCGCCGGGGAACGCGTCCGCGATGCTGACGTACGCCGAGCCGGTCGCCGCCGCGACCCGCTTCGCGACGTCCCGGTAGGCGGACCACGGCTCCCGCAGCTGCGCCTGCATGGAGGGACCGGGCGCGAACTCGCCGATCACCAGGACGGACGGCCTGGACGGCAACCGCCGCAGCGCCCGAACGAAGCGTTCGTAGTCCGGCAGCAACTGGTCCGCGGTCAGGCTCTTGGCGTCGTTGCCGCCCAGAGTGATCGTGACGAGGTCGGGAGCAGCACGCCGCATCGCCCCGAGGAACCCGGCCTCGTCCTTCGTGAACAGGCCGACGGTCGCGCCGGAGTGCGTCGCGTCGAGCAGGGTGACGCCCCGGTCGCGATCGCCGTCGTAGACGGTGAAGCCCTCGAGGTCGACCGTCCCGAGCGCCGAGACGGTCACGGTGTGCTTCCCGGCGGCCAGCCCGTCCACCTTCGTCATCGTGCCGGTGCTCGCGGCGCCGTCGGTGTCGACCTGCACGGGGGACGAGGAGTCCACCCGGTAGGTGAAGGACCCGGATCCGGGGTAGCGGGTCCACCAGATGTCGACGCCGGTCCCGGTGAACGTGTACGTGCGCGACGATCCGGGGAGCATGCGCACCGCGCGGTACCCGAGGTCGGGAACGCTGTCGTCGAAGCTGGTCGACCCCGTGGTGGCGCTGGCCCAGTCGCCCCACGTCGAGTCCGGGCCGTACACGGCGAACTCGGCGGGCAGGTATCCCGCTCCTCCGGCGGCGCCCTCCGTCGGGTGCGCCTCGCGCAGGGCGGCGAGGGTCAGGTCGAGCCACCGGTCGGAGCGGGTGGAGGCGCCCTGCCCCTCGCTCAGGGAGTCCCCGACCGCCACCCACCGGGCCGGCGCGTGCGCCCGGTCCTCGACGGCGGCGTTCCACGTCGCCAACGGGTCGCGCGCGACGGCGGACGGAGTCGTGGGCTCGCCTCCGGATGCCCGGGTGGTCGCGGCGGTGCATCCCGTGAGCGTCAGCAGGATCGCGAGCACCAGGGCGGCGACGGGCGCGCCGGGTCGTCGCTCGAGCACAGGACCGGTCATGGGGTCATTGAATGCGGACCCGGGGTGATCGGTCAAGGAGCGTGTCGCGGGACCGGCAGGCGGTGAGCGGTCGTCCAACGGGCGGAGGTGGTGGCGCCGACCGGACGGCCGGCACCACCACGCGCGCATCAGGCCGAGGCGGAGGCGACCCGCTCCGGTCGGCCGGGCACCGCCTCCCGGCCGACCACAGCGGCACCGTGCGGCTCGAGGTGCGTGCCGTGGACGTCGACCGACCGGTCGCCGTGGTTGAGCAGGAACAGGTGGGCGCCCCGCGCGACGGCCTCGACGCCCGCGGGCAGGTCGGCCACGACCGGCGCGACGCCCGTGTCCGCGAGCACCGCGTCGAGCACGGCCCGCAGGTCGTCCGGAGCGGTCGCGACGTACCAGGCCGTGCCGTCGCCGTGCGCGTTCCGCGTGATCGCCGGGAGGCCGTCGAGCGCCCCGCCGACGAACGTCGCCTCGATCTCAGCACCCGTCGGCCGGACGACCTCACCCCACTCGCGGGCGGTGCCCGCCCCGAGACCGGCGATCTGGAGGGCCGGCACCGGGCCGCCGGTCGCCCACGGCTCGGCGGGTGGCACGAACTCCTCGATCCACAGGCCGAGGACGTCGCGGAGCGCACCGAGGTACCCGCCGAGGTGGACGTGGAGGTCCTGGTCGAGGATGCCGGACTGGTAGCCGACGACGAGGGTCCCACCGCCGTCGACGAACGCCGACAGGGTCCGCTGTGCCGCGTCGGGCAGCACGTGCAGCCCCGGGGCGATGACGACCCGGTAGGCGTCGAGGTCGCCGTCGGGTCGCACGAAGTCGACGAGCACGCCGCGATCCCAGAGCGAGCGGTACCACCGCGCGATGATCGGCAGGTACCGGAGCGACGCCGGCGTGGCCTCCTGCTCGATCGCCCACCAGCTGTCCCAGTCGAGCACGATCGCGACGTCGGCGTCGAGGCGCGTGCCGACCACGTCGGCCAGGTCGGCGAGGTCGGCTCCGAGCTCGACGGTCTCGCGGAACACCCGCGTGTCCTCGCCGCCGTGGGGGACCATCGCCGAGTGGAACTTCTCGGCGCCCGCGCGCGACTGCCGCCACTGGAACTGCATGACGCCGTCCGCGCCACGGGCGACGGCCTGGAGCGACAGGGTGCGGTGCCAGCCGGGCGGGATCGCCGCGTTGCGCGTCCGCCAGTTCACCGCGCTCGTCGCCTGTTCCATGAGGATCCACGGGGCGCCGCCGCCGAGCGAGCGCATGAGGTCCCGGGTCATCGCCGCGGTCACGGGCGCGGCGGGGTCCGCGGGGTCGACGTAGTGGTCGTCCGAGACGAAGTCGACCTCGCGAGCCCAGGCCCAGTAGTCCGAGGGCTTGTAGAAGCCCATGAAGTTCGTCGTGATCGGGACGCCGGGCGTGACCTCGCGGAGGATCGCCGCCTCGGCCCGGTACACGCCGAGCCAGGCGTCGGACGAGAACCGGTCCCAGTCGAGCAGCTGCGTGGGATTGCGGAAGGTCGGAGCCGCGCGCGGCGGCATCACCTCGTCCCACGCGCCGTAGGCCTGTGACCAGAACGCGGTGCCCCACGCCTCGTTGAGCGCCGGGACGGAGCCGTAGCGTGCCGTCAACCAGGTGCGGAAGGCGGCAGCCGACGCGTCCGAGTAGTCGGCCGGCACGTGGCAGGCGAGCTCGTTGTTGACGTGCCACGCCTCGAGTGCCGGGTGGTCCCGGTACCGCTCGGCCAGCGCGCGCACGAGTCGGTCGGCGTACCGGCGGTAGACGGCGGAGCTGGGGGAGTACTGCTGGCGGCTCCCCACCGACAGTCGGACACCGTCCTCGGTGACCGGCAGGACCTCGGGGTACGCCAGCGTCAGCCACGGGGGCGGGGAGGCCGTCGCGGTGGCCAGGTCGACGCGGATGCCGCCGGCGTGCAGTCGGTCGAGCACGTCGTCGAGCCAGTCGAACGTGAACCGCCCGTCGGACGGTTCGAGCTTCGCCCACGAGAACACGCCGACCGTCGCGACGGTGACGCCCGCACGCTGCATGAGCCGCACGTCGTCGTCCCAGACCTCGCTCGGCCACTGTTCCGGGTTGTAGTCCCCGCCGTACCAGACCCTGTCCATCGTCATCCCTTCACACCGCCGGTCGAGAGGCCGGACTGCCAGTACCGCTGCAGGAACAGGAACGCGATCACGAGCGGGATGATCGAGACGAACGCCCCGGTGATCACCGTCGAGAACAGCACCTGCGCGCCGCCACCGCCGGAGGCGGTCGCCTGCCACTGCGCGAGACCCACCGTCACCGGGAACAGCTTCGGCGTGCTGAGCATGATGAGCGGCAGGAAGTAGTTGTTCCACGTCGCGACGAGCTGGAACAGCAGCACCGTCACGATGCCCGGGCCCATGAGCCGGGTCGCGATCGTGAACAGGATCCGGAACTCGCCGGCGCCGTCGATCCGCGCGGCCTCGAGCAGGCTCTCGTCGACCGCGTCCGCGGCGTACACCCGCATCAGGTAGACGCCGAACGGGCTGACGAGCGAGGGCAGGATGACCGCCCACGGGGTGTCGGTGAGGTTCGCGGCGGCGAAGAGCAGGTAGGTCGGGATCGCCAGGGCGGTGAGCGGGACCATGATCGAGCCGAGGATGATCGAGAACACCGCCGTCGAGCCGCGGAACCGGTACTTCGCCAGGGCGTAGCCGGCCATCGTGGCCAGGGCGGCGGCACCGACCGAGCTGACCACCGCGTAGACGACCGTGTTGATCAGCCACCGCGTGAAGACGCCGTCCTGGAACTGGAACAGCTGCACGATGTTGTGGAAGAACTGGAACGAGTGCCCGAGTCCCAGCCCGAAGGTGGTGAACAGGTCGCTGTTGTCCTTGGTGGTCGACACCAGGAGCCACAGCAGCGGTACGAGGAAGTAGACGAGCGTGATCCACACGATCACGGTCAGGACGGTGCTCCGACGCTTGTCGCGCTCGACGGCCCGTCGGCCGGCGGACCGCCGCACGCGCGTGCCGTCCGAGACCACCTGGGCCTCGGTGGCGAGTGGGGTGGCGGTCATCCGAGCCGCTCCTTCCGGTTGATGCTCGTCTGCACGACGAACGAGACGATCATGATGATGATCCCGAGCAGGAACGCGATCGCCGCCGCGTAGTTGATCTCCTGGTTGCGGAACGCGATGTTGTAGGCGTACAGGTTCGGCGTGAAGTCCGTGCCGATCGCGTTCGGGGCGATGTTGAACAGCAGGTTCGGCTCGTTGAACAGCTGGAACGAGCCGATGATCGAGAAGATCACGGTGAGCAGCAGGGCCTGCCGGATGGCGGGCAGCTTGATGCTCCACGCCACCCGCCACTGGCCGGCCCCGTCGATCTCGGCCGCCTCGTAGATCTCGTTCGGCACGGAGCGCAGGGCCGCGTACAGGACGATCATGTTGTAGCCGATGAACTCCCAGCACACGATGTTCATCGTCGAGCCGAGCACGTTGTGCGCGCTGAGCAGGCTCGGTGCGGTGAGGTGCAGGGCGTGGAACAACTGCGTGATGAGCCCGAAGTCGTTGCCGTACAGGTAGCCCCACATCAGGGTCGCGACGACGCTCGGCACGGCGTACGGCACGAAGATGAGCAGGCGGACGATCTTGCCGCCGCGGATCCGGCCGCTGTCGAGTGCGAGCGCGAAGAAGATCGAGGCCGCGAGCATGATCGGGACCTGCACGAACAGGAACAGGGCCACGCGGCCGAGGCCGCCCCAGAAGCTCGGGTCCTGCAGGGCGCGGACGTAGTTCGCCAGCCCGCTGAAGACCTCGCCGCCGACCAGCTGCGACGTGAACAGGCTGAGGTACGCCGAGTACACGAGCGGGACGATGAAGAACGCCGCGAACACGACGAGGAACGGGATCACGAGGATCCAGGCCGCGCGGGTCTGCGCGGAACGGATGTTGGTGGGGCCGCGGCGGGGAGCCGCGGTGCGCGCTCCCGTCCGGGCCCGGGCCGGACGGGCGGCGCCGGTGGTCGCCGCGTCGCTGCGGCTGGGGATGGCGGTCATGTTGCTCCGATGAGAAGTGGGGGCGGAGCCTGGTGGCCCCGCCCCCGTCCGGTCACTTGACGGTGAAGCCCTGCTGCTTGGCGTAGCTCGTCACCTGGGACTGCCAGGTCGCGAGGGCCGCCGTGAGGTCACCGTGGTTGCTGATGGCCTTGCCGAGCGTGTTCGCGTAGCTCGAGTTCACGTAGTCCATGAACGGCAGCCACTCGAACTTCTTGTCGACGGTGTCGGAGACACCGGCGAAGAACTGGTTGACCTGCTGGCCGCCGTAGAACGCCGACTTCTGGCTGGTGAACGAGTCGTCGGTGAGCGTCGACTTCTTCGTCGGGAACAGGTACTGCTCGTTCGCGAGCTTGAGCGTCGACTGCTGGTCGTTGTTGATGAACTTCGCCAGCTCGTACGCCTGGATCGGGTGCTTCGTCGCCGCCATCACGGCGTCCGACGACCCACCCCAGTTCCCGGACACGTTCTGACCTGCCTGCCACTGCGGGATGTCCGCCGCCGCCCACTTGCCGCTCGTGTTCTTCGCGGTGCCCTGCAGGAACACCGGGCCCCACGCGGCGACGAGCCAGGACGCGTACTTGTCCCGCGACAGCCCCTGGTAGTAGTCGTCGGTGAAGTCCGGGTCGGTGGCGACCAGGTCCTTGTCGATGAGGTCCTGCCAGTACGACACGACCTGCTGGTCGGCCTTGGAGTCCAGGTCGATCCCGACCGTCTTCTTCCCGTCGTAGGAGAACGGCTTCGCGCCCTTCTGCCAGAAGAAGCTGATCATCTGGAACATGTCGTTGCCGGGCAGGTCCGTGATGTACGACCCGGTCTTCGACTTGACCTGCTGCGCGGCGGACGCGAAGGCGGACCACGTCTTCGGCGCGGCGACGCCCGCCTTGTCGAAGATGTCCTTGCGGTAGAGCGTGCCGAGGGGCCCGGAGTCCTGCGGGATGCCCCACACGCCGCCGTTCTGGTCGACCTGGTTCCAGACCCAGTCCGTGTACTCGTCCTCGAGCTTCGCCCCGCCGTACGGCGTCAGGTCGAGCAGGCTCTTCGTCTGGGTGAAGGACGGGATGTAGTCGTACTCCATCTGGGCGACGTCGGGGACGCCCTTGCCCGCCTTCAGGGCGGCGCGCACCTTGGGGTAGTGCTGCGAGCCCCCGGTCGTGTTGACGACGTTGACCTTGATCTTCGGGTACTTCTTCTCGAACAGGTTGACCTCGTTCTGGATGTCGGGGACCCAGGTCCAGAAGGTGAGGGTGGTCGGCGTGTTCATCGCCTTGTCGATGTCGGACTGGCTCACCGCCTTGGTGGACCCGCCGCTGGTGCTCGACGGGCTGCAACCGGTGAGTGCGAGCGTGATCGTGACGGCGATCGCTCCGAGTGCCAGCGCGGCGCTGCGTGGACGTCTCATGGTCTTCTTTCGGTGGAGGGAGGGACTACTCGATCGAGGAGCCCCGGACCTCGAGCACGACTGCTGCGCGTCGGTCGAGGGGTACGGGGTCGCCGGCGGCGTACTCGGCGCCGGAGACGAGGTCGACGGCGGCCGCCGGCGCGACGACCTGCGTCGGCTCGGCGGACCAGTTCGACACGAAGGCGAGGCGCCGGTCGCCGGCGGTGCCGGTCGACACGGTGACGGGGTCCGGGGCGGACCACGCCTGCTTCGCCGTGGTGGGCACGAGCCAGCGGGCGATGCTCCGCCCGAGGGCGGGGTCCGGAACCGTGCCCAGGTAGGACACCCGGCCGCGACCGGTCGTGCGGGTGGTGAGCGCGGCCTCCAGACCGAACTCGGTCGGGGCGTACGACACGACCACCTCGGCGTCGTCGACCTGCAGGAAGTCGACCCACTCGGTGGCGGCGGCACCCGGCTCGAGCGTCAGGGCGTCGGACGCGGCCGTGACCGCGAGCGGCGCGCCGAGGTTGCTGTACTCGTCGTAGTGCACGCCCGCCGGCCCCGCGAGCACGTCGGGGGCGACCGCCAGCCGGGCCCGCGCGAGCTCGTCACCGTAGCCGGTGCGGATGCCGACGACCAGGTGCCCGCCGGCCTCGGCGTAGTCCCGCATGTGCTCGAGCACGGCCGTCTCGGCGACGTACACCGCGGGTGCGACGAGCACCGGGAACCGCGCGACGAGTTCCTCGACGGGGGTGTCGAGGAACCGGCGGACGTGCTGGACCCGCACCTGCGCGCCGGCCTCGAACAGTCCGCGGTAGTGGGCGTCGAAGATGCGGGAGTACGCGTGCTCGTCGGGGCTGCCGTCCGCCTTCGCGAGCGGCCCGTAGAACGAGAACGCCCACTTCGTGTCCGTGCTGTAGAGCAGCAGGACGTCGGCGTCGGGCACGTGCTCGTCGAGCGCGGACCCGATCGCCCCGAGCGCGGCACCGAGCTCGGAGACCTCGCGGTAGATGCGGCCGCCGACCTGGCTGTGCGGGATGACGCCGCCCCAGTAGGTCTCGACGCCGAAGTGCAGGGTGTGCCAGTGCCAGTACTCGATCATCCGGCCACCGCGGGCGAGCAGGGCGAACGCGGCCTGCTTGATCTGCCCGGGGTACGGCGGGTGGTTCTGCCACGACCCGCCGATGGACTGCGCGTTCGTCTCGGTGACCAGGTACTGCGTGTCCGCCGAGGACCAGGCGCGGTCGCCCCACTCGAACAGCGCCCACACGCCGGTGTGCCACCACTCGGCCTCGCGCTGGACCTCCGCGTGCCAGTCGAGGCCGTCCTGCATCTTGTAGTACGGGTTGCCCGCGACGACGTCGAGGGACGCGACGAGCTCGTCGTCGGACACCTGCGGGCGGGAGTACGAGATGCACGTCGTGACGAACTGGTCGTCGCGGGCGTACTCGCGCACCAGGTCGGCCTGCCAGGCGATGAGGTCCGTGGCGAGTGTCGACTGGAACCGGCGCCACTCGAGCTGGTATTGCGGCATCGCGTTGCCGTCGGGCCGCCAGAGGTCGGCCCAGTCGCTGAGTCGGTGTGACCAGTAGACGAGACCCCACTCGCGGTTGAGGTCCTCGACGGTGCCGTAGCGGTCCTCGAGCCAGCCGACGAACCGCTGGAAGGTGTGCTCGTTGTGGGGGAGCTGCATGCCCGGCTCGTTGTCGACCTGGTAGCCGATGACCGCGGGGTGGTCGGCGTACCGGGCGACGACCTTGCGGGCGATGCGCTCGGCGTAGAACCGGTAGGCGGGGTGGGACTGGTCCATCTCCTGCCGGGCGCCCCAGCCGTTGCGGTGGCCCGTCGACGGCTCGGCGGCGATCTCCGGGTGCAGGCGCTGGAGCCACGGTGGCACGGCGTACGTCGGCGTGCCGAGGACGACGCCGATGCCGCGCTCGTGGGCCCCGTCGAGGACCGGCTGCAGCCAGTCCAGGTCGAACACGCCCTCGCGGGGCTCCCAGGTCGACCACACGGACTCGCCGACGCGGATGACCGTGAAACCGGCGTCGCGCATGCGGTCGAGATCGGCGTCGAGGGTGCCAGCGGGCTGGTACTCGGCGTAGTAGGCGGCGCCGAAGAGCACGCCACTGAACCGGGGGGAAGTCGTCATCGTTGACCTTCGCTCTGCGGATGTTGTCGATAACATCCGTCGGTGGCGATGACAGTAACCGCATCCGGGCGGATCGCGCAAGCACCCGTTCCGCTCGCGTCGCCGCGCGTGGCCGGGAGGCGGTGCTCCGCTCCGTCAGATCCGGCGCGTCGACGCGCGGACCGCGGCCCGCACGGGGTTCGGCGGGGTCACGGGCGCGTCCGGCGCGGCCCCGGGCAGCCCCGCCAGGAGCTTCTCGATGAGGTACCGGCCCTCACCGGCGAAGTCGACCGTGACGGTGGTCAGTGCGGGGACGAGGTACCGTGCCTCGTCGAGGTCGTCGCCGCCCATGACGCTGAGGTCGGCGGGCACCACGACCCCGTCGGCGGCGGCCGCCGAGAGGAGCCCGATCGCCATGCTGTCGTTGCCCGTCGCGATCGCCGTGACGGACCGTTCCTCGGCGGTCAACCGTCGCCACGCCGCGTGCCCGGAGCCGGCGGACCAGTCGCCGGCGTGCTGCCAGACGAGTTCGCCGCCGCCCTGCCGGAAGCACCGGGCGAAGCCCTCCGACCGCTCGACCGCGGCGATCCAGTCGACCGGGCCGCTGAGGTAGCCGACGCGCCGGTGCCCGAGCTCGAGCAGGTGCTCGGCGGCGAGGCGGCCGGCTTCCTCGCTGACGGTCGGGCCACCCGGGAACGACTCGATGCGCGAGTCGATGACCACCGGGACGCTCGCGGCGTGGCTCTGGATGCGTTCGAGCATCAGCTCGGTCTGTGCCGTCGCCAGGATCCCCACCACCTGGTGCCCAGTCGCCACGGCCAGGGCCTCGTCGATCGCGTCGCGGTCGAGGTCCGCCGTGATCACCACGTCGAGCACGTACCCGCGCTCCTGCGCCGTCTGCGTCGCCCCGGCGAGCATGCGGGCCGGCCCCGTGTAGTCGATGTGGTGGGCGAGCACCGCGATCCGGTTCGAGCGGCGGGCGCGGAGCAACCGAGCGGCGGAGTTCGGCCGGTACTGCAGCTCGTCGAGCGCCGTCTTGACCTTCGTGCGCGTCTCCGGCCGGATGCCCTCGAAGCCCGACAGGTAGCGGCTCACGGTCTGGTGCGACACGCCCGCGAGCCGTGCGACGTCGTAGATCGTCGGGGCCTTCATCGGGGTGCCGTCTGCCGCATGGGGACAGGGTAATGGCCCGCGTCCGATCCCCGGCGCGCGTCCGAGCGGGCGGGTCACCCGGTCGAGACCGTCGACGACCGTTGCCGTCGAGCTCGCGGGACCCCTCAGTTGATCACGCGGCCAGCGTGACGGACGGGAGGCGGACCTCCCGTCCGTCACGTCGTCGCCGGTGACGGCGGGTGCTGGGGCGTCAGGCCGCCGCGGCCCGCCGCGTCGCCAGGGTGCGGCCGTGCTCCCGGGCGCGCTCCTCGGCGGCCGCGCGGAGCTGGTCGGCGAGCTCGGTGAACTGGTCGAGCGCGGGGTTGACGCCGACGAGCGTGAACTCGCGCGTGACGACCTCGAGGTCGAGCTGCCAGACGTCCTCCAGGATGCGGCGCATCCACGCCGTCGCGTGGTCCCAGCCCTCGCGTGGCGTGCCGGCGGCGTAGTTCCCGCCCTGCACGGTCACGAGCACAGCGGGTTTGCCGGCGGTGACCGGGGTCTGGCCGGGCGCCATCCGCGGGTCCGTGATGACGAGGTCCACGTAGGTCTTGAAGTGCTGCGAGACGCCGAAGTTGTACAGCGGGACGGCGAACAACAGGGCGTCCGCGTCGGCGAGCTCGTCGGTCAGGGTCGCGGCGAGTTCGACCGCGGTGCGCTGCTCGGGGGTGCGTGCGTCCTCCGGTGTCATGGACGCGGCGACGGCACTCGCCCAGCTGTCGGCAGGGATCGGGTCGACGCCCAGGTGACGGCGGACGACCTCGGCTGCCGGGTCACCGGCCGTCCACTCCTGCTCGACGATGTCGGCGAGGGCACGACTGGTGGATCCTTCGACTCGGATGCTGGCGTCGAGACGGAACAGGGACATGGGACTCCTCCTGGTCGGCAGCGGGGCACGTCGCCCTCGGTTACTGCACGTAACGGGTGTACCCTGCTGAGGTCGGTCACTGCAAACGACCCTCTGTTACCGCGGAGTGACCGACCCCGTCGCTTCGGCCCCCACGTGCCCGTGCAGCCCGCTGGGATGCAGGCGCCGAGGCCGCCCGACCACCAGCAGGAGGACCACCGTGACCGACACCCGGGACGCCGCACTCGAGCAGGACCGGATCATGCGGTCGCTGCCCACGATGAGCCGGCTCTGCACCGAGCACGACCCGGAGGTGTTCCGGTCCCTCCTCGCCCGGATCGGCGACAAGTGGACGCTCCTCGTCATCGGCGTGCTCGGCGAACGTCCGCACCGGTTCACGGAACTGGCCGACGTCATCCCGAGCATCTCACGGCGCATGCTCACGGTCACGCTCCGGGCGCTCGAGCGCGACGGTCTCGTCCAGCGCGAGGTGTTCGCCGAGGTGCCGCCACGCGTCGTGTACGACCTCACCGCGCTCGGCCGGTCGCTGCAGACGGTCGTGCTGACGCTCGGGGAATGGGTGCGCGAACACCAGGACGTCATCGTCGCGCAGCGCCGGACGTTCGACGAGCGCACCGCCGCCACCGACTGACACCGCGGCGGCAATCTCCGAGGTCACTGGGATGTTCGTCCCGGCCCGTGCCCCCGCCTCGGGGTCGGCCTACCGTCTGGCCTGCACAGCAACCGTGGAACGCAAGGAGCAGGCATGAGCCAGATCATCGAGACCATCGACGTCGACGTCCCCGTCTCCGTCGCCTACAACCAGTGGACCCAGTTCGAGGAGTTCCCGAAGTTCCTCGACGAGGTCGAGTCGATCACGCAGGCGACCCCGACCCTCACCGAGTGGAAGATCAAGGTCGGTCCGGTCGAGCGCACCTTCGAGGCGAACATCACGGAGCAGCACCCCGACGAGCGTGTCGCCTGGAACAGCACCGGCGGCGAGATGGACCACGCGGGCGTCGTGACGTTCCACAAGCTCTCGGACACGACCACGCGCGTCACCGTGCAGCTCGACTGGGAGCCCACCGGTCTCCTCGAGAAGGTCGGCGGCGCGGTCGGCGCCGGCAGCCACGCGGTCAAGAAGGACCTGAAGAACTTCAAGGAGTACATCGAGTCGAAGGGCGCCCCGGACGGCGCCTGGCGCGGCGACGTGCAGGCCTGACGATCCTCCCGCCCGACGCCCGGCCGCAGCAGCGGTCGGGCGTCGCGCGCGTCCGGGTGCCGCTCGCCAGGGAGCTCGTGGCCCGGGTCACCGCCCGAGTGCGGCCAGCTCAGCCCGATTCGCCGCGCCGGCCTTGCGGAGCAGGTTCGACACGTGGAACTTCACCGTGTTCTCACTGATGCCGAGCTCGCGCGCGATCGACCGGTTGCGAGCGCCGGATGCCACGAGTCGCAGGACCTCGCGCTCCCGTCGGCTCAGGGCCACGACCGCGTCGAGCGGCTCCGGCTCCGCGGGCGGGTCGAGGGGGAGCACCACGGACAGCTCCGAGCCCCAGCCCGCCGTCGAGGACACCGCGAAGCGACCGTCGAGTGCCGTCACCCGCTCTGCGATGGGGCGGAGTACGTCGTCGTGCTCCGTCAGCGTCCCGGCACCGTCGTCGCGGATGTCGACGAGCAGGTTCCGCCCGTCGCAGTCCCACTGGATCCGCACGCGGTGGGACTCGCCCGCGTCGACGAGCGCGAGCACGGCACTGCGGACGATGGCCCGCGCCGCGTGCGCGACCTCACCCGGGAGCGCCCGACCGGTCGCGGGCGGTTCGACGAACTGCACGGACAGGTCACCGAACCGCACCAGCGGCCGCAGGTCGGTCTGGAGGCGCGCGAAGGCCCCGACGACCGGCTCCAGCACGCGGTTCCGCTGATCGTCCGTCGCCGTGCGGATCGCCACCAGGGCGTTCGCGGCGATCTCGGTCGCGACGGTCCTGGCCGCGCGGTCGTCGAGCCGCTCGGAGCGGAGCACCGCCAGCAAGGACTCGAGCGTCACGCCGTGCTGGTCCACGAGCTCGGAGAGGTCGCGGCCGGCGCGGGTCGCGGCGGCGCGAGTGGCGACCACGAGCGTGTCGGCACCGGTCTCGGCGTCGGGGTCGGCGTCCTGGTCGGTGACGGGCATGGGCCGACCCTACCCGGACCTGCCGGACCCACTCGTTCGGGTAGGCGTACCCGTGCGCCGGGGGAGTGACCCATCCGGCCCCGGGCGAGGAGCATCGTGGTGATGACGGACACCACCACGCCGGCGCGCGCCCTCCGCGCCATCTCCGACGAACTCCGCGCCGCCGCGGACGCCGTCGTCACGACCGCCGACGCGGACGCCGCTGCCGGCACCGGGCTCGACGCCGTCGCGGCGCTCCTCGACGACGCCGACCGCGTGTTCGTCCACGGCGCGGGCCGGTCGGGGCTCGCCCTCCGCATGACGGCGATGCGACTCATGCACCTCGGTCGGACGGTCCACGTCGTGGGCGACGTCACGACGCCCGCGATCCGGTCCGGTGACGTCCTGCTCACCGCCAGTGGCTCGGGCACCACCACGGGCATCGTCCGCGCCGCCACCACCGCTCGCGAGGGCGGGGCCCGGGTCGCGGTGATCACCACGGTCGCGGCGTCCCCGCTCGCCGACCTCGCCGACGCCGTCGTCCTGGTGCCGGCTCCCGAGAAGCAGGCGCACGGCAACGGCGCCTCGATCCAGTACGCGGGCGGCCTCTTCGAGCAGGTCGTCGTGCTCGTCGGGGACGCCCTCTTCCACGCGGCGTGGCAGCGCTCCGGGATCCCCGCCGCGGATCTCTGGCCCCGGCACGCCAACCTCGAATGACCCTCCCGCCGACCACCCGCACCCACCCCACGGACCACCAGAGAAGAGGAACCACCATGCAGCTCCAGGTCGCCATGGACGTGCTGACCACCGAGGACGCGCTCGCGCTCGCCGGCAAGGTCGCCCCGCACGTCGACATCATCGAACTCGGGACGCCGCTCATCAAGAGCGCCGGGCTCGCGGCCATCACCGCGGTGAAGGAGGCGCATCCCGACAAGACGGTGTTCGCCGACCTCAAGACGATGGACGCCGGCGAACTCGAGGCGGACATCGCCTTCCAGGCCGGCGCCGACCTCGTCACCGTCCTCGGTGTCGCGGGTGACAGCACCATCACCGGCGCCGTCGCCGCCGCGACGAAGCACGGCAAGGGGGTCGTCGCCGACCTCATCGGCGTGCCCGACAAGGCCGCACGAGCCAAGGAGGTCGTCGCGCTCGGCGTGACGTTCGTCGAGATGCACGCCGGCCTCGACGAGCAGGCCGAGCCGGGCTTCACGTTCGACACCCTGCTCGACGACGGCAAGGCCGGAGGTGTGCCGTTCTCGGTCGCGGGCGGCGTCTCCACGGACACGATCGGTGCCGTGCAGGACGCGGGCGCCACCGTCGCGGTCGCCGGCGGGGCGATCTACTCGGCCGACGACCCTGCCGCGGCTGCTGCCGCCCTGCGCGCCGCCATCCACTGAGCGACGCGCGGACCGCGCTCGGAACGGACACGAGGACCCGCCGCCCCATCGGGCGGCGGGTCCTCGTGTCGGTTCCCCGGTCGGCAGGCCCGGCCAGCGCGCCGCGCGGGGGCCGTGAACCGCTGGACGGTCAGCCTCGATCAGACGTCGACGTCGCTGCCCATCGTCACGGTGCTGTTCGAGGGGAGGCCGAAGCGTGCGCTCGGGTTGGCGGCGTTCTGCGCGAGCGCCACGAACAGCTTCTTGCGCCAGCGCATCATGCCCCGGCCGTGGCCGGTCCGGAGTGCGCCGCGCGAGACGAAGTACGAGGCGCGTTCCACGGCGTCCGGGTCGAGCGAGAGCACGTCGGCGACGCACGCTCGACGGAGTGCGACCGGGAGGTTCGGCTCGTCGGAGAACCCGAACTTGATCGTCAGGTGCTCGATGCCGTCGTCGGAGTAGCCGAGGTCGTCGAACGTGTAGGCCTTCGACGCGGGCACGTGCGGGACGTTCGCGGTCTGCACCGAGACGATGAGCACGTGGTGGTGGAGCACGTGGTTGTGCTCGAAGTTCGCGCGGAGCGCCAACGGCGTCGTGTCCTTGTTCGGGTGCGGGAACACGGCGATCCCGTCGACCCGCGGGGGGTCCTCGGACCGGACGCGGTCGATGAAGTCGGCGAGTGAGCCCTCCTTCTGGTTCCGCTCGTCGGTCACGAGCTGCCGCCCGCGACGCCAGGTCGTCATGACGGTGATGACGGCGGCGGCGATGAGGAGCGGCACCCAACCGCCGTGGAGGACCTTCGACAGGTTCGCGGCGAGGAACGTCAGCTCGAGACCGCCGAAGACGACCGCGGCCAGGACGATCTGCCAGCGATGCCAGTTGAACAGCGGCCGGGCGACGATGAGCAGGAGCACCGAGTCGACGACGAGCGCGCCGGTCACCGACACCCCGTACGCCGTGGCCAGGCGCTCCGACGACCGGAACGCGAGCATCACGGCGATGACGCCGACGAACAGCAGCGCGTTCACGGCGGGCAGGTAGATCTGGCCGCCCTCGCGCTCGGAGGTCTGCCGGACGGTCAGCGGCGGGAGCAGACCGAGCTGCATCGCCTGACGCGAGAGTGAGAACGCACCGGAGATGACCGCCTGGCTCGCGATGACGGTCGCTGCGGTCGCGAGCACGACCACGGGGATCCGCGCCCAGTCCGGGAACAGCAGGAAGAACGGGTTCTGGCGTGCGGTCGGGTCGCGCAGGATGAGCGAGGCCTGGCCGAGGTAGTTCAGCGTCAGCGCCGGGAACACGACGAAGAACCACGCGCGGCGGATCGGCGGCGCCCCGAAGTGCCCCATGTCCGCGTAGAGCGCCTCGGCACCGGTGATGACGAGGACCACCGCACCCATCGCGACGAAGGTGATGGTCGGGTGGGCGAACACGAAGGCGAACGCGTACGTGGGGGACAGGCCGATGAGCACCGAGGGGTCACGCACGATCATGCCGACGCCCGCGACCGCGAGGACGAGGAACCAGAGGAGCATGATCGGCCCGAACAACGTGCCGACACGGCCGGTGCCGAAGCGCTGCACGGCGAACAGCCCGGCGAGGATCACCCCGGCGATCGGGACGACGAGGTGTGCGACGCCCGGGGCGGCGACCTCGAGTCCCTCGACCGCGGACAGCACGCTCACCGCCGGGGTGATGATGGAATCGCCGTAGAACAGGGCGACGCCGATGATCCCGATGAGGATGAAGACCCCCACCCGGCCGGAGCGCTTGGCGAACAGCCGACGAGCGAGCGCGGCGAGGGCCATGACGCCGCCTTCGCCGTTGTTGTCGGCACGCATGAGGATCGTCACGTACTTGATCGAGACGACGACCGTCACGCTCCAGAACATGACCGAGATGACGCCGTAGACGTCGTCCGGGGTGGGGCGGACCGCCCCGTTGTCGATCGTGAACACCGTGCGGAGTGCGTAGAGCGGGCTCGTGCCGATGTCGCCGAAGACGACGCCGAGTGCCGTCAGGGCCAACGCGGCGAGACCGCGTCCGCCGTGTCCGCCCGATGTCGTCTCGGTGCTCTCGGTGCTCTCGGGTGCGGACGTGCGGGTGTCTGTCACCGACCGTCGCTCCTGTTCCTGGGTCGTGGGGGATCCGTCGTGGCGACGGACCGCCGCTCATCCTCTCACCGGTCGGGGTGCGCGTCCGCCGCGTACGACGATCGCCCAGCCCGTGTCCGCTGACGGCGGACCGTCGAGCGGTCGTCCCGGGAACGGCGGACGCTCCCGGGGCCGGGAGGCATCGTCGGCTCCGACGCCGAGCCGAGCACGGTGGGCGGTTTCTGGGGAGATCCGTGATGGAGTGTCCGGCGTGAATCTGCTCCAGGCCCTCTTGCTCGGCATCGTCGAGGGCGTGACCGAGTTCCTGCCCGTCTCCAGTACCGGCCACCTGACGATCGTCGAGAAGCTGCTCGGCCTCCGGGTCGCCAGCCAGGGCGTGACCGCCTTCACCGCGGTGATCCAGGTCGGCGCCATCATCGCCGTGATCGTCTACTTCTGGCGGGACATCCTGCGCCTGGTCCGCGCGTGGTTCCGCGGCTTGGCGCACCGCGAGGACCGCGACCACGACTACCGGCTGGCCTGGTACGTCATCATCGCGACGATCCCCATCGGCCTCATCGGGTTCCTCGCGAAGGACCTCATCTCGGGCGGTCTCCGGAACCTCTGGGTCGTCGTCGCCGCGCTCGTGCTGTGGAGCATCGTCATGTGGGTCGCGGAGCGCGTCGGTCGTCAGGACCGCGGCGAGCAGCGCACCACCGTGACCGACGCGGTCGTGATCGGTCTCGTGCAGGTGCTCGCGCTCGTGCCGGGCGTGTCGCGGTCCGGGGCCACGATCAGCGCCGGTCTGTTCCGGGGTCTCGACCGCGTCACCGCCACCCGCCTGTCGTTCTTCCTGTCGATCCCCGCGCTCGTCGCTGCCGGCGGCTACGAGGCCGCGACCGAGGCGAGCGCGATCGGCGCCACGGTCGGCTGGGGCGCCACCCTCGTCGCGACCGCCGTCAGCTTCGTCGTCGCCCTCGCCGCGATCGCCTGGCTGCTCCGCCTCGTCGCGCGGCACAGCATCGCGGTGTTCATCTGGTACCGGGTGGCGCTCGCGATCGTCGTCGCGGTGCTGCTGGCGACCGGCGTCATCGCCGCGACCTGATCGCCGCCGGGACCACGGTCCTCCACGGGTTCCGGACGCGACGGCGACGGTGGCCTACCCTGGCGACAACGGCTGGGGGAGGCACCATGCAGGAGCCGCAGTCCGGATGGCGCCCGGCCCTCGACGTGGACGACCCGGAAGTGGCCACCGCCGCGATCCGCCGCTCCATGCCCGCGGCGAGCGTGGAGTCCGACCGGCCGGACTTCCGGTTCCACGCCGAGCAGTACCGGGACGAGCGGCTCGACCTCACGCGGTGGGGGTTCCGCGCGCGCGTCGACGGTGGCCGCAGCACCGAGACGAGCGGGGTGACGCTCGTGGTCCCCGGTGGCGGGGTCTACGAGTGGACCGCGGGTGACGAGCGGGGCGATCAGGACGCACCGTTCGTCATGCGTCACGGCGTCGGCTACCACGGTCGGTCCGAGGACATGCACCTGACGATCGTGCGGCTCGAGCAGACACGGTTCGACGACCTCGCTGCGGCGGTCCGTGGGGACGACCCGCGCCCCGTCCGGTTCGCCCAGTCGCTCCCACCCACCCGCGAGGGCGCCGAGCACCTCGCCCGGACCGTCGCGCTGCAGGCCGCGGTCCTCGAGGGCCGGGCGGCGGGGAGCAGCGCGCTGGTGGCGGCCTCGGTCTACCGCCTGCTCGTCGTCGGGCTGCTCGAGTCCGTGCCGACCGAGGGCGCGGACGACCGCGAGCGGACGTGCCGTCGCCGGATGCTCGCCACCGTCGACCGTGCCTGCCGGTACATCGACGACCACGCCGCACTCCCGATCACGGTGGCGGACATCGCCCGGCACGTCGGCACGAGCGAGGCCGGCCTCCGCCGTGCCTTCGGGTTCTGGCGCTCGCGAGCGCCCGAGGCCGAACTCGAGCGCGCGCGACTCGCCGGGGCGCACCGGGACCTCCTCGCCGCCGAGCCGGGTGACGACGGGCTCATCGACACGATCGCGGCGCGCTGGGGATACGCGTCACCGCGACGGTTCGCGACGCGGTACCGTGCCGTGTACACCGTCGGTCCCGAGGACACCCTCAGGGCCGAGTGAGCAGGACACCCTCCTTCCGCGATGCGCAACGTCTTCTTCAGCTCCGGGCGGTCCGTCCGTGTCGACACCGACTCGGCGGACCGTGCCCTCGTCGCGCTCCGGGACGCCTTCGACGTCGAGCGCGTCGAGGTCGCCGACGGGCCGTTCCGGTTCCGGCAGGAGGTCACCGGGCAGGGGCGGTTCGCGGTCGCCCGGGTCCGCGTGCAGGGTCGGCTGGTCATGGAGTCCCAGCCGCTGCCGTTCTGGTCCGTCATCGCGCTCGACGCCGGACGGGTCGAGGTGAGCACCGCCGCCGGCACCCTCGTCCGGTCCGACGCCACGCCGCTCCTGTTCCCGCGCGACGGACGCAAGCGCGTGGTCTGGGAGGACGCCGAGTTCCGCCAGATCGTGCTCCGCGAGGAGGACGCGCGCCGGGAGTTCGACACGATGGGGTTGCCGCCCGGTGCCCTGCGCGTGCACGACGCACCGGACGGCGAGGTCGCCCGACTGCACTGGCAGGCCGTCGCCGACCACGTGCGGCAGGTCACCGCGAGCGGGATGCTCGTCGACAGCCCGATCGTGCGCGCGGCCACGTTCCACGTCCTGGTCGCCGCGTTCGTCGAGGCCTTCGTCGACCGGCAGGCCACTCCCGTGCCGGTCGACCCGGGAGCGGGTTCGCCCATCGGCGTGCGCCGGGCCCTGCAGTTCATCCAGGCCCACGCCGCCGAAGAGCTGTCCGTCGACGAGATCGCGGCCTCAGCCGGGATGAGTCCCCGGGGTCTGCAGGCGGCGTTCCTCCGGCAGCTCGGCCACAGCCCGATGACCGCGCTCCGTCGTGAGCGACTCCGGCGAGCCCACGAGGCACTCCTGCTCGCGCGGGACGGCTCCGGCACGACGGTCGCCGCGGTGGCCGCGCACTGGCGGTTCAGCAACCCCGGCCGGTTCGCCACGCAGTACCTCCGCGAGTACGGGCGGTCGCCCCGCGAGACCCTGCGCGCCGACTGACGACGGCGTGCCCCGGGCGCCCGGGAGACCCGCCGCCGGCCCGTTCGGTCAGCCCGCGATCGCGTCGAGTTCGCGGACGGCGTCCTCCGGCAGGTCGAGCGCCGCGCCCGCCACGTTCTCGCGCAGGTGGGCGACCGAGGACGTACCGGGGATGAGCAGCACGTTCGGTGACCGCTGCAGTAGCCAGGCGAGCGACACGGCCATCGGGGTCGCGTCGAGGCGGTCAGCGACCGAGGCGAGCACGTCGGACTGCAGGGGCGTGAACCCGCCGAGCGGGAAGTAGGGGACGTAGGCCACACGGTGCTCCGCGAGCAGGTCCACGAAGGCGTCGTCCTGTCGATTCGCGATGTTGTAGAAGTTCTGCACCGTGACGACCGGGGCGATCGCTCGGGCCTCGTCGTACTGCTCGCGGCTCACCGTGCTCAGCCCGAGGTGGCGGATGAGCCCCTGCTGCTGCAGGTCGGCCAACGCGGCGAAGCGCTCCCCGATCGATCCCGGCTCGGGGGAGTCGAACCCCCCGACGCGCAGGTTGACGACGTCGAGGGTGTCGACGCCGAGCCGCTCGAGGTTGTCGTGGACCTGGGTGCGGAGCTGGTCCGGTTCGTTCGCGTGAATCCAGGCACCGTCGTCGCCACGGACGGAGCCGACCTTCGTGACGATGGTCAGCTGCTCCGGGTAGGGATGCAGGGCCTCCCGGATCAGCTCGTTGGTCACGAACGGTCCGTAGAAGTCCGCGGTGTCGATGTGCGTGACGCCGAGCTCGACGACGGTGCGGAGCACCGCGATCGCCTCGTCGTGGTCGCGGGCCGGGCCGAACACGTTCGGACCGGCGAGCTGCATCGCGCCGTACCCGGAGCGGGTGAGTTCGAGGTCGTCGGCCAGGCGGTAGGTGCCGCCGGGGAGTGTGGTGGTCATCATGGGTCCTCTCCGGACGAGGACGTGCCGGCCGGGGCTGGCGCGGTCGTCCCCTCGTCCGTGGACCATGCTGGCCGTGTCGCCCGTCCGGCGGGATCGTCCCTGCGTTCCTGGGGACGGCAGGACCAGGAACGCGGTCCGGGAGGACGACTAGCGTTGCCGGACATGGACGACGGCAACCCGCTCGGCGAGTACCTCCGCGCGCGACGGGAGCAGGTCCGACCCGAGGACGTCGGTCTCACCGTCCGCGGCCTCCGCCGCGTCCCCGGGCTCCGGCGTGAGGAGGTCGCGATGCTCGCCGGTGTCAGCGCCGACTACTACCTGCGGCTCGAACAGGGTCGCGACCGCAACCCGTCGGCCCAGGTGCTCGCGGCGCTGGCCGACGCGCTCCGCCTGGACGCGCCCGCGACCGATCACCTCATGTCGCTCGCGGCGCAGCGCGCACACCGTGCTCCGACCCGTCGCACCGGACCGGACCGGGTCCCCTCCGGGGTCGCGATGCTCCTCGAGTCCCTCGGTATCCCCGCGTTCGTCGAGACCCGGACGTTCGACGTGCTCGCCGCGAACCGGCACGCGTCAGCCCTCGCCCCCGGCTTCCGGCCCGGGCGGAACCGCCTGCTCGACGTGTTCCTCGACCCGGCCGAGCGGGAGCTCTGGCGCGACTGGGACCGCGCGGTCGCCCGCCTCGTCGCCGGGTTCCGCGCCTCCGTGGGAGCGGCGACGGACGATCCCCGGTGCGTCGAGGTCGTCGGGGAGCTGTCGCTCCGCAGTCCGCTGTTCCGCACCCTGTGGGCGCGCCACGACGTCCGCCCGGTCGAGGGTGCCCCCACCGAACTCGTCCACCCCGAGGTCGGACCGATGACGCTGCTGCGCGAGAAGCTCGCGGTCACCGGCACGGACGGTCAGGTGCTCGTCCTGTACCACGCGGAGCCGGGGTCGACATCGGAGGCCGCGCTCGCGCTGCTCGGATCGCTCGCCGCGACGACGGCGCCCGCGACGACGACGACCGCCGCTGCGGCCGGGCCCGCCGCAGCGGAGGACCTCACTCGACCATGACCCGGATCGTGCCGAGGCTGCCGTCGGTCGGATCGGGGAGCACCATGCCCGCCTCGAGCCCGCTCCTGAGGTAGTCGATCACCTCGGCGGTCAGGCGTTCCCCGGGCACGTACGCGGGGACGCCGGGCGGGTACGGGGTCGCCTGCTCGGCGGCGATCCGCCCCGCGGCCTCTTCGGCGGGGACGTTCTCGCACTCGCCGAAGAACGCCCGGCGCGGGGTGACGACGGACTCGAGCAGCAGCTTCGACGGGTCGGGGATCCGCACCTCGGGCGACCGTGGCAGCTCCGACGCCGACGCGGCCAGGGACTCGAGCCCGTGCACGAGCCGGTCGGTCGTGAACGCGTCGTCGGCGACCGAGATGTCGATGCCGAGGTGCCGGTGGTCCGACAGGCCGAGGTCGATGCGGTGGTGCTCGCGGAGCCAGTCGAGTCCCTGGTACCCGCTGATCCCGAGCTCGTGGACGTCGAGGAGCATCCGCATGGGGTCGAGCTGGTGCGACGCCTCGGCGCCGAGGAGCTCGTCACGGAGCACGTGGATCCCGTCGATCGCCTCGATGCGGTCCCGCGTGCGGTCGGCCAGGTCGACGGCGCTCCGGATGAGGCCCGCCCCGTCCCGCACCATGTGCCGACGCCAGCCGTCCATCGCCGCGTAGATGAGCACGTTCGGGCTGGTCGTCATGAGCATGTCCGCGCACGCCCACAGGTGGTCGTGGTCGACGAGATCGCCCTTGAGGTGGAGCACGGACCCCTGCTCGAACCCGAGACCCATCTTGTGCACGCTCGTCACGCACACGTCCGCGCCGGCGTTCATCGCCCACGTCGGCAGGAGTTCCGAGAACGGCAGGTGCGCACCCCAGGCCTCGTCGACGATGAGCGGCTTGCCGAACTCGTGGCACACGGCGGCGATGCCCTCGATGTCCGCGCAGGTGCCGTACGGCGTCGGGCTCACCACGAGCGCGCCCGCGGCGTCGGGGTGCTCCTGCCACACGGCGCGGTAGTCCTCGGGGGAGGCCGGGTGCGAGATGTGCTGGTCCGCGTCGAACCGCGGCGTCACCCAGTACGGCTGGAGTCCGGAGAACACCAGGCCCGCGGTCACGGACTTGTGCGCGTCCCGCGGCATGATGATCCCGCCGTCGACACCCGCCACGGCGAGCATCGCGGCCTTGACCGACAAGGAGCTGCCGCAGGTCGAGAAGAACACGGTGTCGGCGTGCACCGCCTGGGCCATGAGGGCCTCGGCCGTGGGCAGGTAGCCGTTCGACGAGGTCCGGTCGTCGAGGCCGCCGCTCTCGAGCACGTCGTCGCGGAACGGGTCCTTGCCGAGCACGGCGAGGGTGTCCGCGTCGATCCCGCGGCCCTGCCGGTGCCCGGGCGGCGAGAACCCGTAGCGGTCGCGGCCGTGGTAGTCCCGGAGGGCGTCGAGGAACGGTGCGTCGGCCTGGTCGAGTTCGTCGCTCATGCACCCCGTCTACCGTCCGCCCGGCGACCACGATCCAGGAACCGTCCCGGGCCCTCGCCCGAGGGACGCACCAGCGCGCGTGAGGAACGCACCAGCGCGCGCCCGAGGGACGCACCAGCGCGCCGGCAGTAGCGTGTGCCACGTGAGCGACGGCGCGAGCGGCGGCAGCGGACCCGACCGGGGTCGGCCCTGATGCGCGTGCTCGTCGCTCCCGACGCGTTCAAGGGCACGGCGTCGGCGGCGTCCATCGCCCGTGCGCTCGCCCACGGATGGCGCGCCGAGCGGCCCGGTGACGTCCTCGACCTCGCACCGATGGCCGACGGCGGCGAGGGCACGATCGACGCCTTCGCCACCGCGTTCCCCGACGCCGAGCGCGTCCCGGTCGTCGTGCGCGACCCCGACGACCGGCCGGTGCACGCCGAGTGGCTCCGGCTCCCGGACGGCCGAGGCCTGGTCGAACTGGCATCGACGAGCGGCATCACCCTGCTCGACCACCCCCGGCCGGACAGCGCCCACACCCATGGCTTCGGTGCCGCGATCGCCGCCGCGCTCGGGGCGGGAGCACGCGGAGTCGTCCTCGCCATCGGGGGGAGCGCCTCGACGGACGGCGGTCTCGGCGTGCTGCGGGAACTCGGACTCCGCCTGCGCCCACCGCTGGGGCCGGACGACACCGGCGGTGCCGCGCTCGACCGGATCGAGGCCGTGGACCGCGCCACGCTCCGTCCGACCCCGGAGGGCGTCCGGATCCTGACCGACGTCACCGCCCCGCTGCTCGGGCCCCGGGGCGCCGCCGCCGTGTTCGGACCGCAGAAGGGCATCACACCGGATCGCGTCCCCGTGCACGAGGCACGGTTGCGCCGATGGGCCTCGATGTTCCCCGACGTCGACCCGGACACCCCGGGAGCGGGAGCCGCGGGCGGCACCGGGTTCGGCCTCCTGGCCTGGGGCGGGACCATCGCACTCGGCGGCGAGGCGGTGGCCGAGGTCCTCGACCTGGCCGACCGCGTGCTCCACGCGGACCTCGTCGTCACCGGCGAGGGACGGTTCGACGGTCAGACCGCGGGCGGCAAGGTCGTGGCCGTCGTGCAGGCGCTCGCCGCGGCCGCACGGCGCCCGGTCGCCCTGGTGGCGGGGGAGATCGCCGTGGACCCGCGTGGGTTCGCGCACGCCGTGGCGCTCACCGACCTGACGGACCGGGCGTCGGCGATGCGGGGCGCGCTCGCGTGGTCTCGCACGGCCGGGGCGCGGCTGGCGGTGGCAGCGAGCGCCGCATGAGCGGCGCGCGCGCCACGTCCGTGGGTCAGGCCACCGGCTCCACGACGCCGGCCGTCGCGAGCTCCTCGGTCAGCTCGGCGTCCGACGGCTCGACCACGTGCCGGCCGTTCGGGAACACGATGACGGGGATGCTCTTCCGGCCGCTGATCGCCTCGGCCCGGGTGGCGCCGTCCGCCACCGCCTCGAGGTCGACGTACTCGTAGTCCACCGCGAGCCGGTCGAGCAACGCCTTGGAACGACGGCAGTCCGAGCACCAGGCAGCGCCGTACATGGTGACGCGGTCGGGAGTGGTCAGGCGGGCGTCGAGTGCTGCGGCATCGGTCATGCACCCGACGTTACGCGCGACGTGTCCGCCGCGCGACCCCGCGGCGGTCGACCCCGCGGCGCTGTCCGTGGTGCTCGACCATCGCCGCGACGACCGCCGCGTCGCCGACCCCGGAGCCGTCGTACCCGCCCCGCCGCTCGACGACCTCGAACACGACGCCACCGAGCGGTTCGACCACGGCGTGCAGGTACGTCCCGGATGCGTCCACGTCCACGAGCACGGCGGCGTCCCGGAGCCGCGTCACCGTGACCTCGTCCAGGCCGGTCCGCGCGGCGAGGTCGTCGTGGTAGTTCGGCGGCGTCGGCAGGAACCGCACCCCGGAGTCCCGCATCCGGGTCACCGTGCCCACCACGTCCGCGCTCGCGAGTGCGACGAGTGTCGGTGACGGCGCATCGGACGAGGGCGCTGGCGTCGTCACCGCGATCCGGACGGTCGGACCTGAGGTCGTCGTCGCCCCGGTCGTGAAGAGCCGCCGTCGCGCCAACCCGTCCGTCCTCGGTGCGTCCGCCGCCACGGGACCGTCCACCCCGAGTACGGCCCGCAGGAAGCCGGTCGTCTCGTCCGTGCGGTCCCACGGCACGGTGATCCCGACCAGGTCCACACCGAGCAGGTCCGACGCCGCCGCGGACGCTCGTTCGCCGGTCGGTCCGAAGTCCCGGGACCAGGACGGTGTCCCGTCCGCGCTGCGGCCACCGAACGCCACGCCGGTGCCCTCCGGGGTGGGCACCACGTACTCGTCGGTCCCCTCCGGCACGGACCCGTGGGGCAGCACCGGCGCCCCGAGCGCCCGGGCCCGCGTCGCTGCCGCCGCCGCGTCCGCCACCCCGAGGCCGACCGCCGCGACCCGCGCGGCCAGCCCGGCCTGCGCGGCGTCGACGACGACCCGGAGGCCGCCCGCCTCGAACAACTCCGTCCGACCGGTCCGGTGCCGCCCCACGCATGCGAGACCGGCGCGGCGGAGCAGCGCGACGAGCGCTCCCTCCGCGTCCGGCGCGAGCACGACGTGGGTCGTGACCGGCTCCGGGACGGCGGGCAGGGCCTCCAGACCGTGCGCTGACCATCCGACCGCCGCCGGCCGGGAGGACCGACCCGGCTCCTCGGCGCCGCACCCGGTGTCGCCCCGTTCGTCCAAGTCGTGCTGCGGGTCCGCGTCCACGCGGTCCCGGTCGGGCGCCGACCGCAGGACCCGCGTCGCGTCCTCGAGTGCCCGCAGCGACCGGCGCGCCGCCCGTGCCGTCACCGTCGGGTCGGTCTGCCGGTACACGTCGTTGAACACCTCGAGCGACAGCGTCCCCGCGAACCCGGTGTCGAGCACGTGCGACAGGAACCCGGCCAGGTCCCAGTCGCCCTCGCCCGGGAACCGCCGATGGTGCCGGCTCCAGCGCAACACGTCCATGTCGAGCACCGGCGCGTCCGCCACCTGGCACGACATGATCCGCTCACCGGGGATCTCCGCGATCGTGCCGAGGTCCGTGCCGCGGGCCAGGATGTGGAAGCTGTCGAGACAGATGCCGAGCGCCGGGTGGTCGACCTCGCGGACGATCCGCCAGGCGTGGTCGTAGGTCGACACGTTCCGGCCCCAGGCGAGCGCCTCGTACGCGACCGTCACCCCGTTCCGCTCCGCGAGCTCCGCCAACGCCCCGAGCTGGTCCACCGCCAGGGCGTCGTCGTCCGACACGGCCGTCGCGACGTTGGAACACAGCAGCATCGTGGAGATCCCGAGCCGGTGCATGAGGGCGAACCGCTGCTCCGCGCGCCGCAGGTTCGCACGGAACACGTCGTCCGGCACCTGCTCGAGGTCCCGGAACGGCTGGTAGACGTCGAGCTCGAGACCGAGGTCACGCGCGCGTGCGGCGACCTGCTCCGGACGCAGCCACCCCGTCACGAGGTCCTGCTCGAACAACTCGACGCCTCGGAACCCGGCGGCGCTCACTGCCTCGAGCTTCTCCTCGAGCCCGCCACCGAGGCTCACCGTCGCGATCGCGGCCCTCACGACCGGACCTCCGCGGGGACGTGCACGGACCGGGGCGGCACCGCGGCGCCCGCACGCACGCACGCCGAGGGAGGCGGCACGGCCGTGGGCAGCACGGAAGGGGCGTGCGTCGTCATCTGGTGCTCCCGTTCGGGTTCGGGGCGTGTGGGGACGGGTCGAGCGACGCTGCTCGTGTCCGGACCGGACCCGCTGCCGGATTCGGGCTCCGGACGGGTCGAAGGCGAGCATGGTCTGCCCGTGTGGCCGAAGATAGCCCGTCCGGACCACCGAGGTAAAGCGGCCCGGCACGGCCGTGCGGTCCCGTCGCTAGGCTCGGCGACATGTCGCAGGAGCGCACGGACGTCCTCGTCGTCGGCGGCGGTCCGGTCGGCCTCTTCCTCGCCGCGCTCCTGGCGCAGGCCGGCGTCGACGTCGCCGTCTGGGAACGGCGCGCCGGAGCGCCGTCCGGCTCCCGCGCGATCGGGATCCACCCGCCGTCGCTCGACGCGCTCGCCGCGGTCGGCGCGACGGCACCGGTGCTCGCGGAGGCGGCGCGGGTGGACCGCGGGACGGCGCGGAACGGGGGACGTCCGATCGGCTCGCTGTCGTTCGCCCGAGCGTCGTCGACCCATCCGTTCGTCGCGACCCTCGACCAGCACCGCACGGAGGCGATCCTCCGGGAGCGTCTCGCGGCCCTCGCCCCGGGATCGCTCCGCACGGGCACGACACTCACCGCACTCGAACGACGGCGGGACCGCGTCACCGCGCAGGGGAACGGCCCGGAGGGGCCCGTCACGCTGACCGCACGGTTCGTCGTCGGAGCGGACGGCGCCCGGAGCGTCGTCCGCGACCGCATCGGGGTCCGCAGCCACGGGCGGGACTACCGCGACCGGTACGTCATGGGCGACTTCGCGGACGCGGAACCCCCGTGCTCCGGTCGCGGCGGCTCGGGCCCGTCGCCCGCGACCACCGCACTCGTCGACGTCGGTCGGCACGGGGTCGTCGAGTCGTTCCCGCTGCCCGGCGGTCGCCGCCGGTACGTCGTGCTCCGCTCGGACCCCGCCGACCGGCACGGGCGGGACGGCGCGTCACTGGATCGGGACGCGCGCGCGCCGGGCCGGCCGCTCGACCCGGACGACCCCGACCCCCGCGCCGCCGCACACCTGGCGCGGACGATCCGGGAGCGCACCGGCACCGAGGCAGACCCGGAGACCTGCACCATGCTCAGTCCGTTCCGGGTGCGTCGCCGCACCGCCGAGCGGGTCGGGGTGGGCCGGGTCGTGCTCGTCGGCGACGCCGCCCACGAGATCAGTCCGATCGGCGGACAGGGCATGAACCTGGGATGGCTCGACGCGGCCGCGCTCGCACCGATCCTCGCCCAGGCCGTGGCCACCGGCAGCGCCGGCCCATGGCCGGAGTACGCGCGGCACCGACAGGCCGCGGCGCGTCGGGCCGCGCGGCAGGCCGAGCTGAACATGGCGCTCGGGCGACCGGCTGCCGGCCCCGCGCTCGCGGTCCGGGAGGCCCTGCTGCGGACGCTCCTGGCCCTGCCGACCGCGGACGCCCTGGCCCGCGTCTACGCCATGCGGTGGGCCTGAGGGCGAGGTCCCAGGCGGGTCACGCCGCGAGTCGTGCGCCGGAGAGCGCCAGCTGCACCACGACCACGAGCGACGCGATGATGACGAGGCGGAACAGCGTGCGCGTCGGGGGACCGGTGAGCACGAGGCGGATGCCCACCGCGGCGAGGACGACCACCGCGACCGCGCCCGCGACCGCCAGGGCGAGCGCCGGACCCCGCGCGGGGTCGTCGCCGGTCGTCTGTCCGACGAGCACGAGCCCGTCCGCCACGACGAGCGCGGCGAACGCCAGGACGCCCGACGCGTGCAGCCCCAGACGATGCGGGAATCCCCGGACCCCGGTGGCGGCGTCGTCGACGAGGTCCGGCAACACGTTCGTGCAGTGGATCGCGACGCCGAACACCGCGCCGATGGCGATCGCCCAGGGCGCCGGCCACACCGCTGGCATCCCGCCGGGCCCGAGGCCGCTGTCGGCGGACACCGCCACGACCGGCAGCAGCCCGAACGCGACGACGAACGGGGCGACGGACCACACGCGGCGCTTGAGTCCGGCGTCGTACGCCCACCCCGCGGCGACGAGGACGAGGTGCGCGGCACCCGCGACCAGTCCGAGCGGTACGGACAGTAGCACCGCGGCGACGGCGGTGCCGATCGCCGCGCGGCGGACCGTCGCGACGGGCACGAGCCCGCGCGCGACGGGCTTGTCGCTGCGGCCGACGGCACGGTCGCGGTCGGCGTCGATCCAGTCGTTCGCCAGGCCGATCGACAGCTGGCCCGCGAACACCGCGAGCGCGACGAGGAGCACGCTCCACACCGGGTGTCCGACGGCGACGGCGATCACCGTGGCGAGCACGGTCACGGCCACGGTCGGACCCGGGTGCGACGCGGCGAGGAGCAGACGCACCCGGGAGGTCACGGCGCCAGCCTACGGACTGCCGGGAACCTGAGCGTTCTCGCCGTTCCCAGCGCGCCCCGCGCCTGGCATGCTGGCGGGGTCTCCCGTGTCCGCGCGCCGTCCGCGCGCCGAACCGGGCCGACGGAGGGGAACGCATGGACGGCTGGGCCGGGGGGCTGCCGCCCGCTGCGCACGACCGCATCGAACGCCAACGGTCGAGCGGCGTGGCCGGGTCGTTGCTGTCCGCCGCCGGCGCGGCCGCGATCCGCGCGGTCGACCTCGCGCCGGTCGGCGAGGTCTTCGGGTGCGTGGTCGAGCAGCTCGCCTACGCCGGTGGCGGATGTGGTATCTGGTCGTCGGGGCTGAACATCCCGTTCGGCGGCGGGTACTCGGCCTTCCCCAACGGTTCCGGCACGGCGACCCTCGGACGCTCGGGACCGTTCGGCTCGGGCGGCTTCGGGTCCGGACCCTTCGCCTCGGGTCCGTTCGCCTCCCAGCCCGGCGGGTACGTCCCCTGGACCTCGCCCGTCCTCACCACGGGGAGCGACGGCCGGAACGCCGGCTTCGGCTCCTACGTCCACGCCGTGCAGGAGGCCTGGCACGGGGCGCTCGACCGGATGATCGCCGAGGCTGCGGCCCTCGGCGCCGACGGTGTCGTCGGGGTCCGCATCCGGCGCACGCGGCTGGAGACCGCGACCCACGAGTTCACGGCGACCGGCACCGCGGTGCGCACGCTCGACGCCTCGGTCTCGCCGCACGCGCGGTCGGCACGCGACGTCTGGGCGGCCGGGTCGACCGCCGAGGAGGTCGCCGCCCTCATCCGCTCGGGCTGGGTCCCACGCGGGATGGCGTTCGGCGTCTCCATCGCCACGAAGCACGAGGACCCGCTCCTCAAGTCACAGCGGAGCGTCTGGTCGGGCAACGTCGAGATCGAGGGCCTCACCGAACTCGTGAACGCCGCCCGTCACGACGCCCGGGTGCAGCTCACCCGTCGCGCCGCACCGCTGAACGGCTCGGACATCGTCATCACCGGCAGCAGCCTCGGCGAGTTCGACACCCCGTGCGGCGAGGAGGTCGACCTCCACGCCGAAGCGACCTTCACCGGCACGGTCATCGCGCCGGGCCCCATGCACGCGTTCCGCGACCACTCCGCGACCGCCGCCGCCCGGCGCGACGTCACGACCGTGATCCCGCTCCGCGACACCACGAGAGGAACCACCCGCCGATGAGCACCACCGGACCCGACCTGTCCCGCGTCCCGCTCCCCGCCGACGCCACCGCGCGCCTCGACGAGGGACGGCGCCGCCTGTTCACGTCGGACCTGTCGGTCAACGAGTTCCTGCTCGTGCGGCAGGCCGGGTTCCGTCCGGTCGGTCTCGTCCTCGGCTCGAGCGTCTACCACGTCGGGATCCAGACGGGACGCTGGAGCAAGAACATGGAGCTCGACAAGCTCAGCCAGGCGATGTACCACGCCCGGGAGCTCGCCATGACGCGCATGGAGGCCGAGGCGGACCGACTCGGTGCCGACGGCATCGTCGGTGTCCGGCTCGAGATCGAGTTCAAGGAGTACGGCAACGACCTCGCCGAGTTCGTCGCGGTCGGCACCGCCGTCGTCGCGGACGCCCCGCCGCCCACGGGCAAGTGGCGCAACACCCGGGGCCTGCCGTTCACGTCGGACCTGTCCGGGCAGGACTTCTGGACCCTCATCCAGGCCGGGTACGCGCCCCAGGGCCTCGTCATGGGCACGTGTGTCTACCACATCGCCCACCGCGGCATGATGGCGTCGCTCGGCACGATCGGCCAGAACACCGAGATCCCGCAGTACACCGAGGCCCTCTACGACGCGCGGGAGCTCGCGATGGGCCGGATGCAGACCGAGGCCGAGTACCTCGACGCCGAGGGCATCGTCGGCGTGCAGCTCCTGTCGCTGCCGCACCGGTGGGGCGGCCACACGACGGAGTTCTTCGCGATCGGCACCGCGGTCCGGCCCCTGCGCGAGGACCACGTCATCGCCACGCCGGGGCTCGTGCTGCCGCTCACCGACCGATGACCGTGTCGCTCCCGGTGCCCCTGCCGTCCGCGGACGAGCCGCAGGCGCTCGTCGAGGCGCTCGCGGTGAACGCCGCGCGCGCGCTCGGCCCCGCGGCCGACGCGGCGCTCTCGGTCGAGCGCGACCGGTCGCTCGGCGATCGCCTCGCCGGGCGTCCCGGGACGGTGACCGCCCTCCGGCTCGAGGGCGTCGACGCGCGCATGACGTTGCGCCTCGAGCGGCACCGACTCACGGGGGAGGCTGCGCAGGTCTCGGGCGGCGTCGTGATCGCGCGTCGGGCGATGCCGCTCGGCGCATGGCTCCAGGCGTTCGCGGGCGAGGTCGCCGCGGTGGCCGCGGACGCCGCGGGTGACGCGGCCGTGGCCGCACGGGCGCTCGCGGCCCTCGGTGTCGCCCCGGCCGCCGACGTCGTGCGCGTCGACCCGTCGGACGTCGCCGGCGGTCTGCTCCCGCTCCGCGCGGCCGTCGCCGGACGCGTGCCCGAGCCGGCCGCCGCGATCGTCGACCGGATCGCCACGGCCCTCCAAGAGGCCCTGCCGCGCGTCACCGGCACCGGCGAACCCGAGGTCGTGGTCACCCGGACGGCGACCGACTACCTGCCCGAGACGCTGCGGGCGTACCTCGCGCTCCCGGCGGAGTGGGCGGCGCACCACCGGCTGTCCGACGGCCGGACCCCGGCCGAGGCGCTCGTCCAGCAGCTCACCGCGCTCGAGCAGGCGGCCGCGCGGATGCGCGACGCGGCCGTCGAACGCGACGCCGACGCCCTCCTCGTCAACGGGCGCTTCCTCGACGACCGGTTCCGGACCTCCCGGCTCGACCTGCCCTAGCCGCCCGGCCTGCCACGCGCGTCAGGCGGTCCGGCTCGCGTCCTCGGCGTGGGAACGAGCGAGCGCTCCGCGGGCACGGTCGACCTGCGCGCCCAGCGCGTCCACCGTCGTCGCCATGGACTGCACGGCACCCGCTCGGTAGGCGTCGATCGCGTCCATCGTCGCGAACACCTGGTCGAACGCGTGCTGGAGGGTCTCGACGCTGACCCCGGACGACGTCGCCTGCTCGTGCACGGCCGCGGTCTGCTGCCGGAGCAGGTCGCTCGTCCGGCCGATCATCGCGTCGGTCGCCGAGTTGAGCGCGGCGACCTGTTCGAGGACGAGCCGCTGCTGCCCGAGCGCCTGCGCGACGACGATGGCCGTGCGGAGCGCGGCGACGGTGGTCGTCCGTGCGCGGTCGACGCCGCGGATGAGCTCGAGGTTGTTCTTGCGGATGAGGTCGAGCGCCAGGTACCCCTGCACGGACACGGCGATCTGCGTCGCGAGGTCCTGCCGCCGCTGCCGCACGGGGAACAGCGCGTCGGCGACCAGCGCGTCCGCCGCGCGGTCGTCCGAGGCCCGGAGCGCCTCGGCCTTCGCGCTGATCGCGTCGTCGAGGGCGGCCGCCAGCGTGGCGTACTCCGCGAGTCGTCCCATCGTGGCCCACAGCTCCGCCCGCTCCTGCTCGATGGCGGCGTTGTCCCGGCGCAACGAGTCCTGACCGGACACGAGCGCCGTGATGATCGCGTCGAGTTGCTGCTGCGCGGACTCGTACTTGTGGAAGTACCGGGCGATCCGGTTCGCGCCCGGCAACCGACCGAGCAGGCGGCGTGCGCCGGTCAACTCGGCGCGCGCGGGGTCGAGGTCCGTGACGGTCTCGCGGAGGTCCTGCAGCGTCCGGGCCACCGCCGCCTGCGGATCACCCGCCGGGCCCTGGCCCTTCGCGGCGGCGAGCGACGTGGCGGGCCGCTCGAGCATGCGGCTCGATACCTGCGACGCCGACCGGATGTCCTGTTCGCCCATCCGCACGAGGTCGTCGACCCGCTTCGTGAACTCGGGGCTGCCGGGCTGCTCGGCGGCGAGTGCATCGGCGAAGGCGCGGGCCTTGTCCTGCAGTTCCGACCGCTTGTCGGCGGGGACGGCCACCATGCCGACGGCCTGGTCCGGCTCCACCTCGGGCACGGCGGCCGGCGGCGTGAGCTGGAGCTCCTGCCCGGTGGGCTCCGGCGGGGTCAGCGGTGCGTCGAGGTCGAGTTCGGACATGCGGTGTTCCCCCTCCGGCGACCGGCCGTCGGCGCCCGCGCCCAGCGTAGGGCCGGCGGCGTGGTGTGCGCCGGACGGCTCCCTGAGAAGACGGTCATCGTCCAGGGCCGACGGGCGCAGCGCGATCCGGGCGCGGCGGCCCGCTCCTGGTGGGGCGGCGAACCGCCGCGGCCGTTCCTCCTCAGACCGTCAACCGGTACATCCGGGCCTGCGCGTTCCCCGCCTCGGTGCCGATCGTCAGCCCGGCGGTGGTGGGCGTGACGGACCAGGGCGCGCCGACGCCGGCGGGCGGGTAGACCTGCTCGACGGTCGGCACGCTGCCACCCAGGTGCGGCAGGGCGAGCTCGACGTCGCCGGCCGCGGCCGGGAGGCGCCACACCACCAGGAGCGTCTCGTCACCGGCGTCGAACGCGACCGACAGCCACTGGTCGTCCCACGTCGGCAGCCCGGTCGGGAACCGGGGGACCGCGCGGGCGAGGGTGTGCTTGGTGGCCTGGTGGGCCTCCACGGCGGCACCGACCAGGGCGAGCTGGTCATCGTCCATGCCGCTGAGCACGCCCGCGAGGTACAGGCGACCGGCGAGCCCGGCACCCATCGCGAACACGATCTCCTCGTCCGACATCGTCGGCTGCGGGTACGCCCAGTTGCCCGCCTGCTCGGGCAGCACGTGTGCGAGGGCCCCGACGGCGATCGCCGGGTACAGGAGCGGGTCCTGCTGGTCCGAGGTGGACTGCAGCTGCAGGGTGCCGAGCATCGCGGGATCCGAGCGCATGGCCCCGGATCCGCAGTTCTCGATGACCAGGTCCGGGTGGCGGTCGAGCACGTCGCCGAGCCACGCCAGCAGCGCCCGGTCGTGTTCGAGCAGGCCCTGGCCCGCGGACTCGGCGCCGACGTCCGTGCCGGCGCCGGGCGTGACGTTGTAGTCGAACTTGAAGTAGCCGATGCCGAACTCGGCGATGAGCCGGTCGACCGCCTCGTCGAGGTGTGCGCGTGCCGCCGGGGAGCGCATGTCGAGGAAGTACCGCTGGTGCTCGCGGATCCGTTCGCCGTGCCGTCGGAGGAACGCCTCGTCGGGGAGCGTCTCGGCCGCGGTGCTCGTGACGCCGACCACCTCGGGTTCGAGCCAGACCCCGGGCACCATGCCACGGTCCCGGATGTGGTCGACGACCGCGCCGAAGCCGTCCGGGAACCGCAGGGTGGACGGCCGCCAGTCGCCGACGCTCGCCCACCATCCGGCGGAGTCGTCGTACCAGCCGGCGTCGATGCAGAAGTACTCGGCACCGGCCCGCGCTGCTGCGTCGACGAGCGGCAGGAGCTTCGCCGTGGTCGGGTCGCCCTCGAGCGTGTTCATGTAGTCGTTGAACACCACGGGCAGCGTGTCACCGACGGGGTGCGGTCGTCGGGCCGCGCGTCGATGTGTGGCGAGGTTCCCGAGGGCGTCCTCGAACGACGCCGCGACGGTCACGGTGACGGGCACGGTCGTGAACGTGACGTCGGGCGTCAGGGTGAGCGACCACTGGTGGTCGGCGTCCTCGGGACCGAGCAGCGCGACGTAGGCAGCGTCGTGGGAGCGGTCGCCCTTCGGTGGTCCGTACGGCTCCGGCGCGCGGACCCGGTCCTCGATCGGCACGGCGCCCCGGTTCCAGTCGGGGTCCTCGCCGACCTCCCAGTGCCAGGCGCCGTTGTGCTCGATCTGCCACGCGAGCGTTCGGCCGGTGCTCCGGGCGACGGCGGCACCCGCGGGGTTGTACAGGCCGGACGACCACGTCGAGGTGCTCGTGGCGGCGATGCGGTTCCGGCTCGTCTCGCCGCGCGCCCCGGGGTCGATGGACGGCAGACCGGGAGCGCGGAGCGGGGTGGGCGCCCACCGGTTCTCGGCGGACCACCCGGTGCGCGCCGACCAGATGTCGAGGTCGTCGATGTCCTCGGAGACCACGGCCCCGGTGGCGAGACTCGTGACCGCCCAGAGCGTGAGGGGAGCCGCGCCGTCACGGAGCGACACGGTCGTCACGGTGCGGACGGCGGGCGCTCCGCCGACGAGCTCGAACCGCGAGGTCACGACGAGCCCGTCGGGGTGCTCCTGGCGGATCTCGAGGCACTCGCGCCCGGGCCGTCCGTCCATCGCGGGCTCGGTCGTCGCGACGTGCGTGACGTACCGGAGGCCCGCGCCGAGTTCGGTGCCGTCGAACCGGTAGCTGTTGTTCCGCCGCCCGTACCGGGGCGCGAGCACCTCGACGAGGGGCTGCGTGGGCAGCAGGTCGTCCTGGATCCGCGGCGCCGGAGCGGCCGGACCCGCCAGTGACACGAGCCGGACCGGCCCGTCCTCGTCGGCGGCGAACGTCAGGGTGAGGGATGAGGGTTCCCAGGAGAAGTGCGTCACGGTGCTTCCTCGCATCGGTCGGACGGGTCGGTCAGCGGCGACCGTAGCACCGCGAGAGCGGTTTTGGTAACGTTTACATTCGTTATCATCCCGTTACCGAACGCGCTTGACCGGCTTCCCGGCCGCCGGACATGATCGTCCCCACGTTCCGGAGCCGAGCAGCCCGGGACCCACATCTGGCCCAGGCGGACACCCCGTCCGCGGGTCTCCATCGGCGATGGCGCCGGTGGTCCGTCGGCGTGCCCGCCGGCGGTCTCGTCAGGACTCGAGGAGGCGTCCGTGAACGATCAGAAAGCCCAGCCCGGAGACGACGGACGGCTCTCACGCCGTGGGTTCGTCGGCATGGGCGCGGCCATCGCGGGCGGGGCCCTGCTGTCCCCCCTCGCAGTCGCCGGCGTGCCGTCCGGCGCCGCCGAGGCCGCCGTCCCGAAGAACGTGAAGGCCGACCTCGTCCTGTCGACGTGGGACATCGCCGCGGACCTCGTCACGTACGCGAAGTTCGCCGCGGCGTACAAGAAGACGCATCCCGGGGTGAACATCAAGATCCAGAAGACGCCTGGCGGCGACTTCAACCAGTGGTTCACGACACAGCTCAGCGGTGGGAGCGCGCCCGACATCGTCCGCGTGACGTGGCAGTCGTTCGGCCGGTACGCCGAGAACGGCGGCCTCATCGACCTGTCGAAGTGGGTTCCCGCGCGGTACGGCAAGGGGTTCCAGAAGAGCTTCTGGCAGGCGTCGCTGCTCGACGGCAAGCCGCACGCGATCCCGCAACACACCGACACGTTCGCGACCTACTACCGCAAGGACGTCTTCGCGGCGATCGGCGAGCAGCCCCCGGCGAGCATCGGGCAGGCGTGGTCGCTGTCCGAGTTCCACGACCTGCTCGTCAAGGTCAAGAAGCAGACCGGCAAGTACGGCATGGTCTACGGCTTCGGCGGTCCGAACACGGCCTACCGCTGGCTCCCGTTCCTCTACATGATGGGCGGCCGGTTGCTCGACAACGACCTGAAGAAGCCGATGATCAACACCAAGAAGGGCATCGCCGCGCTCGACTGGTTCCAGGGCCTGTACAACGACGGCCTCATCCCGAAGTCGAACACGATCAAGGCCTCGAACGACGCCTCGACGCTCAACAGCTTCACGACCGGTCAGGTCGGCGTCATGCTCTACGGCGACTGGCTCATGGGGGACGTCGGCAAGGGCCTCGATCAATCGAAGTGGGACGTCACGTACATGCCGAAGGGCAAGAAGGCCGCGTCCGACCTCGGCGGGAACCTGCTCGGCGTCTCGAAGTCGTCGAAGCACCCCGACGTCGCCGCCGACTTCATCAAGTTCGTCTGCAACCAGGCGAACATGGAGTACTTCTGCGAGAACGACCTGTTCCTGCCGATCCGCACCGCGCTCGACGCCGACTCGCTGCACTTCAGGTCCAACAACGACCAGATGAAGACGTTCGTGGAGCAGGTCGCCACGATCCCGACGAACATGGCGAAGATCGAGACGAGCCCGCAGTTCAACCAGATCAACGAGGTGCTCGCCGACCAGCTCGACCTCTGCTTCATCGGGACGCAGACCCCGAAGGAGACGGCGAAGAACATCTCGGACGGGATCAGCCGTGTCGTCGGCTAGCGAGGTCGCCGCGCGCGGGGTGGTCGGGTCGGTCGACGTGCGGCCGTCGTCCCGCACCGGCGGGCGGCCGCCGCGTCGGGGCGGGCGGCGTCGCGTCCCGGTCGCCGTGCCGTGGACCTTCGTCGCCCCGTCGCTGCTCCTCTTCGTCGTGTTCGCGTTCGGACCGATCATCGTGTCCGTCGTGCTGTCGTTCCAGGACGTGCAGACGTTCGGCGGCGGGAGCTGGATCGGTGGGAAGAACTACGCCGACATCCCGAGCGACCCGGTGTTCTGGACGAGCGTGTGGAACACCGTCGTGTTCACGCTCGGCACGGTGCCGACGTCGGCAGCGATCGGGCTGCTGCTCGCCGTGCTCCTCAACCGCAGGCTCCCCGGCCGCGGCGTCATCCGCAGCCTGTACTTCCTGCCGATGGTCGTGTCCGGCGTGGCCGTGTCGCTCGTCATGGCGTGGATCTTCAACGCCGACAACGGGATCGCGAACGCCGCGCTCCAGGCGCTCGGGCTCCCGCGGATCACCTGGTTGTCGTCGCCGCACTGGGCCATGGCCACGGTCATCCTCACGGTGGTCTGGGGACGGATCGGGTTCTGCATGGTGACCTACCTGGCGGCGTTGCAGAACATCAACCCGAGCGTGCTCGAGGCGGCGAGCGTCGACGGTGCCGGCAGCGGCAAGCGCTTCTCGAACATCGTCTGGCCGCTGCTGCGACCGACGACCTACATCCTCGTCGTGCTCAACGTGGTCTTCTCGATCCAGGCGTTCGACGTCATCTACGTGCTCACCGGCGGTGGTCCCGGGTTCTCGACGACCGTGCTCGTGCAGTACATCTTCCGGGCCGCGTTCACGCAGGGGACGATGGGGTACGCGTCCGCCGTCGGCGTGCTCCTCGTGCTGACGCTGCTCCTGCTGACACTGGTGCGGAACGTCCTCGCGCGCCGCACCGAGGAGGACCAGGCATGAGCACCTCGACATCGCGTCCCGTCGAGCGGGTCGGCAGCTCCACCGCCGTTCCCGCCCGTGCCGTCGGACGCTCCAGGGCCGGTCGTCCGGGAGGCACGGCACGCGTCGTGCGCACCCGTCCCGACCGGCGCGTACCGATCCAGGACCGGATGACCCCCGCGCGGTGGGTCATCTGGGCGGCGATGGTCCTCGGGGGACTCGTCATGGTGTTCCCGGTCTACTGGGTGTTCGTCACCGCGATCAGCCCGGGCGGCCTCGCCCAGACGTCGGGGTTCTCGCTGTGGCCGCACCGGGTCGACCTCGGGGTGTTCGCCAAGGCGTTCGCGGACCAGCCGGTGCTGACGTGGCTGGTCAACTCGGTGGTCATCGCGGTCGCCGGGGTCGTCATCTCGGTGTTCATCAGCGTGCTCGCCGGGTACGCGTTCGCGAAGTTCTCGTTCCGCGGACGGAACCTGCTGTTCGGCGCGATGCTCGTGACGATCATGGTGCCGATCCAGGTGGTCATGGTGCCCGAGTTCGTCATCATCTCGAAGCTCGGACTCGTCGGCACCCCGTGGGCCGTGATCCTGCCCTCGGCGGCACAGGCCGTCTCGATCTTCATGGCCCGGCAGTACATCCAGGCGATCCCGACCGAGCTCATCGAAGCGGCTCGGGTCGACGGCGCGGGGGAGTTCCGCACCTTCCGGACCGTCGTGCTGCCGGCGTGCGGCCCGCTCGTCGCGGTCCTGACGATCCTGACGTTCGTGTGGCGGTGGAACGACTTCGTCTGGCCGCTCGTCGCCCTGCAGAAGCCGGAGAGCTACACGATCTCCGTGGGCTTGTCCTCGCTGAACGGGTCCTACTCGCACCCGTGGGACGAGATCATGGCGATCACGCTCATCTCGATGATCCCCGTGATGATCGTGTTCTTCGTCTTCCAGCGGCAGTTCGTGCAGGGCATCGCGGAGTCCGGCATCAAGTGACCGGCGCGTGGTGTCGGGATAGCATCGTCCGATGGTCGAGCGTCCGCCCCGCGCGCCGGGCATCGCGGACGTCGCCCGGATGGCCGGCGTCTCGGTCGCGACCGTCTCCCGTGTCCTCAACGACCCGGGGGTCGTGAGCGAGCGGCGTCGGACCGCCGTGCAGGACGCCATCGTCCGACTGGGCTACCGGCCGAACGAGGCGGCCCGCGCGCTCAAGTCGGGTCGCCAGAAGATGATCGGCGTCATCACCGGAAACACGACCCGGTACGGGTTCGCCTCGGTGCTCCGGGGCATCGAGGAGGCCGCGCGTGAGGGCGACTTCCTCGTCACGATCACGGTCGTCGAGAACGGGGACCCCGACCACGTCCGGTCCGCGGTCGAGCTCGTGCTGTCCCAGCCGTTGTCCGGGATCATCGGCATCGAGTTCGACGAGTTCGTGACGGCGGCACTGGCGCGGATCCCCGCGACCATGCCGACCGCCACCGCGGCGATGGTCGGCACGAACCGGTCGGGCCTGCCCTACGCATGGCTCGACGACGAACTCGGTGCGCGACTGGCGACCGAGCACCTGCTCGCGCTCGGTCACCGCACGGTCCACCATCTCGCCGTCGACTACCCGAACGACATCGGGCACGGCCGGACGTACGGGTACCTGGCCGAGCTCGCCGCCCGCGACGCGCCGGTGCCGCCCGTGGTCGCCACGGACTGGGCCCCGATGAGCGCCCGGGCCGCCGCGATCGAGCAGCTCCCGGACGACGCGACCGCCGTGTTCTGCTTCAACGACGAGGTCGCGATGGGCGTGCTCCGGGCGATGGCGGACCAGGGCCGCGCCGTCCCCGGCGACGTCAGCGTGGTCGGGTTCGACGACATGCCCCTCGCCGAGGTGTGGACGCCCGGGCTCACCACCGTCCGGATGGACTTCGCCGGACTGGGCCGCGCCGCGTTCGAGGTCCTGCGCGCGACGATGGCGGGTGCCCCGCCCCCGACCGCGCGGGCGATCCGGCCCTCCCTCGTGGTCCGCGGCTCGTCGGGCGCACCCCGCGCCGCCGCGCGACCGTGACGCGTTCGACGGTCCCCGCTCGGACGCTCCCGCCGGGCCGAACCGGGCCTCCCGGCGTCACGCGAATCGCGCCCGGCGAGCACGATGTGGTACTCACGTGTGTGCACCCCGCCCATCCCTCGGAGGAACGACGATGACCACGATCGACGGCACGGCCCGCCACGACCGGCCACGCGACGACGTCCGGGGCGAGGTCGACGACGACCTGCGCGGCGACGTCAGCTTCCTCGGGAACCTGCTCGGGCGGGTGCTCCGCGAGACCGGCGGCGAAGCCCTGTTCGCCGACGTGGAGGCCCTGCGCGCCGCCGTGATCGACGCGTACGAGGGCACGGACGACCGGGCCATCGACCGGGCCCAGGAGATCGTCGAGGGCTTCGACCAGGACCGCGCGGAGCAGGTCGCCCGGGCCTTCACCTGTTACTTCCACCTCAGCAACCTCGCCGAGGAGCACCACCGCGTCCGCGTCCTCCGACGCCGTGGTGACGTGGGGGGCACGCCGGGGGACTCGATCGCGGCGACCCTCGCCGGACTGCGTGACGCACTCGGCGAGGACGAGGCGGCCGCCCGCCTGGCGGCCCTCCGGTTCCACCCGGTGCTCACGGCGCATCCGACCGAGGCCCGACGCCGAGCCGTGGCCACGACGATCCGCCGGATCAGCGACCTGCTCGACGCACGGGACGCCGTCCGGAACGCCGTCGACGGTGCCGAGAACGCCCGCCGCCTGCTCGAGGAGGTCGAGACGCTCTGGCGTACCTCGCCCCTCCGGCCCACGCGTCCCACCCCGCTCGACGAGGTCCGCACGGCGATGAGCGTCTTCGACCAGACGCTGTTCGAGATCGTGCCGGCGGTGTACCGGCTGCTCGACGACCGCCTCCTCGGCGACGACGCCGGGCGCCGTCCGGTGGCCGCCCCGGCGTTCATCCGCCTCGGCAGCTGGATCGGCGGCGACCGCGACGGCAACCCCCACGTCACCGCCGAGGTCACGCTCGAGGCGGCCCGGATCCAGTCCGAGCACGTCCTGCTCGGGCTGACCCGCGCCGCGACCCGGATCGCCGACGCGCTGACCCTCGACGACGGCGGCACCCCGCCGACGGCCGACCTCACCGCGCTCGACGAAGCCCAGCAGGCGCTCGACGCCGAGGTCGCCGCCCGCATCGCGGTCCGCGCGCCGCAGGAGGTCCACCGCCGCGTGCTCCTGTTCGTCGCGGCCCGCATCGACGCGACCCGGCGCGAGGACGTCCCGCTCGCGTACGCCTCGCCCGAGGACCTGCTCGCCGACCTCCGGACCGTCCAGGGCTCGCTCGCCGCCGCCGGCGCCGAGCGCGCGGCCCACGGCGAGCTCCAGAACCTGATCTGGCAGGTGGAGACCTTCGGCTTCCACCTCGCGGAGCTCGAGGTCCGGCAGCACTCGCAGGTGCATCGAACCGCCCTCGCCGAGGTCCGTGCCGGCGTCGAGCACAGCCCGATGACGGACGAGGTGCTCGCGGTGTTCCGGGCGATCGCGTCCCTGCAGGCGCGGTACGGCGTGCGCGCGGCGTGCCGGTACGTCATCTCGTTCACGCAGTCGTCCGAGGACATCGCCACGGTGTTCGAGCTCGCCGAGGCCGCACTCGGGTCCGCCGAGGCCGCGCCGGTGCTCGACGTCGTCCCGCTCTTCGAGACCTTCGCCGACCTCGACGCGAGCACGCGGATCCTCGACGAGGCCGTCCGCCTGCCCGCGGTCGAACGTCGACTCGCCGCGACCGGGCGCCGGCTCGAGGTGATGCTCGGGTACTCCGACTCGTCGAAGGACGTCGGTCCGGTGTCGGCGACGTTCGCGCTGTACGACGCCCAGGCCCGGATCGCCGCGTGGGCTGCCGACCACGACATCGAGCTGACGCTGTTCCACGGCCGGGGCGGTGCGCTCGGCCGCGGCGGCGGTCCGGCGAACGAGGCCGTGCTCGCGCAGCCGCCGGGGTCGGTCGACGGCCGACTCAAGATCACCGAGCAGGGCGAGGTCATCTTCGCCCAGTACGGCGACAAGACGATCGGCGCGCGGCACCTCGAGCAGATGGCCGCTGCGACCCTGCAGGCGTCCGCGCCCTCGAACGAGTCCGTGACCGCCGCGGCCGCCGATCGCTTCGCGGACGTCGCCGCCACGATGGACCGCGCATCGCGCGCGGCCTTCTTCGACCTCGTCAAGGCGGACGGGTTCGCGCCGTGGTTCGCCACCGTCACGCCGATGGAGGAGATCGGGCTCCTCGCGCTCGGCTCCCGGCCGGCCCGTCGCGGCTTGTCCGTGGAGTCCCTCGAGGACCTCCGCGCCATCCCGTGGGTGTTCTCGTGGACCCAGGCGCGCATCAACCTGGCCGGCTGGTACGGCCTCGGGTCGGCGCTGGCCGCGGTCGGCGACGTCGAGCTGCTCCAGGACGCCTACCGGTCCTGGCCGCTGTTCTCGGCGATGATCAAGAACGTCGAGATGTCCCTGGCGAAGACCGACGAGGCGATCGCGAACCGGTACCTCGCGCTCGGCGACCGCCCGGACCTCGCCCGCATGGTCCTCGACGAGATGGCTCTGACGCGCGCCTGGGTGCTCCGGACGAGCGGCTCGTCGGACGTCCTCGAGGACCGGCCCGTCCTGAGCCGCGCCGTCCGCCTGCGGAGCCCGTACGTCGACGCCCTGTCGCTCCTGCAACTCCGGGCGCTCCGTGGCATCCGGACCGCGAGCGACGGCGACCCGCAGGACGCCGACCACCGACTGCTGCTCCTCACCGTGAACGGCGTGGCCGCCGGTCTGCAGAACACGGGTTGATCCCGTCGTCCCGACGGCGGACGGGAGGCACGGGGATCGCGGTCCCCGTGCCTCCCGTCGTCTCCGTGGAGGCGTCCCTCCCGGGCGGGATCAGACGCCGACGGTGATCGCACTGGTCGGCACGGCGGCCGCGGCGGTCGCGACGGGTTCACGCCGGAGCGCCACGACCGTGACGTCGTCGTCGTGCCCGGCGGTGCGGGCCATCGCGACGAGGGCCTCGACCACGGCGCCCGGCCGCGGATCCCGGCGGGCGATCGCGGCGACCTGGTCGATCGTGTCGAGTCCACCGCCGAACAGGTCGAGCACGCCGTCGCTGAAGGTGACGAGGACGTCCCCGGGCGCGATGGCGATCTCCATCGTCTGCCAGGCGTCGTCGATCCCGAGACCGATCGGCAGGTGCGCGGTGGTCAGACGCTCGTGGGTCCCGTCCTCGCGGACGACGATCGACAGGCCGTGTCCGGCGTCCGCCCAGCGGAGGACGTCCCCGCTGAACCGGGCGTGGAAGAGCGTGGTGAAGGCCGTCGACTCGCCTCGGTCCGCGACGTCGGTCGAGAGCCCTTCCGAGGCACGCACGATCGCGGCCGCGGGGTCGGGATCACGCCGGGAGCTGCGGACCACGGCCCGCACGGCCGCGGCGATGAGCCCGGCGCCGACGCCCTTGCCCATGACGTCGCCGAGGGTGATCGCGATGCCCTCGTCGGTCCGGTACCAGTCGAAGAAGTCGCCGCCGACCGTGGCCGAGGGCAGACAGGTCCCCGCGACGGAGTAGCCGGGCAGCGAGCAGAGGGGCTGGGGGAGGAGCGAGCGTTGCACCGCGGCGGCGCGGTCGATCTCGTCCGTGACGGCTGCCTCGCGCTCGGCGGCGAGGCGCAGCTGCGTCGCGTGCTGCCGGGCGAACTCGTTGACGACGAGCGCCACGGTCGTGTAGACGACGAGCACGACGACGAGGCGGATGAGCTCGGTGACCCGGCCGCTGCCGCTGATCCCGAAGACGAACGGCGTGAGGATCACGACCGCGGTGCCGAGCATCGCGTAGAGGACGTGCCGTCGGCCGTCGGTGGCGGCGAACCACACGACGGGCAGGACCACGAGGGCGGTGAAGATCGACGCCGACGAGCCCGTCGCCCATCGGAGGACGCCGAGCGCCACGAAGTCGACCGCGGGCACGAGGAGCGCGAGGGCACCGAGCCGCTCGCTGCGCGCGGTCACCACGCTCGCCCAGAGCGTGGCGATCGCGGTGAGCACCAGGCTCACCGCGAGTCCGGTGTGGTCCGACACGGCGAGCTGCGGGACGGCGACCGAGAGCACCGCCGCCAGGGCGACCAGCACCGCGATCGGTGCCTGCTTGAGGAACGGTGTCACCGAGTACCGGTGGATGAACCGACGCACGCTGGTCATGGGGGGTGCCTCCGGTCCGCGTCCACGAGAGTGATCGTGACGACGATAGGTGTCGCGGCTCCCGCTTCCCACCCCCAGAACGGGCACGGCGGCGGATGGGCGCCACGCCGGAGCGGGTCGCCGCTGCATGGTCGTCGGCGTGCATGCGCCGTCCGGGACACGGGCGACGTCATGGGTGCGGAGTAGACCGGTGCCATGACCGACAGCTCGAAGGACCCGCAGCTCGTTCCGCTCGCCGGCAGCGAGCGTCCGTCCGCCCCCGGCGTCCGCGCCGCGGCGGCCCTCCCGCCCGACTCCCCGGTCCAGGCGACCGTGGTGGTGCGGCGCGCGAACCCCGTCGCGCCGCTCGACGGCACCGCCGTCCCGATGGACCGCGCCGCGTTCGTCAGTGCGCACGGGGCGACCGAGGCCGACCTCGACCTCGTCCGCACCACGCTGGAGGCCCTCGACCTGACCGTCCTCAGCGCCGACCCCGCCACGCGTCACGTGCGCGTCGAGGGGACGACCGCGGCGATGGGCCGGGCGTTCGGCACGGACCTCGAGACCGTCACGAGCGACGCGCCCGGCGGTGGCAGTGCCCAGCACCGGCACCGGTCGGGGAGCCTGAGCGTCCCCGCGGCACTCGACGGCGTCGTCGTGGCGGTGCTCGGCCTCGACGACCGCCCGCAGGCGCGGACGCAGTTCCGTTCCGTGCCCGCCGCCGCCCGCTCGACCAGCTACTCGCCCGTCGAGCTCGGCACCGCGTACGCGTTCCCGCCCGACATCGACGGCTCGGGCCAGACGGTGGCGATCATCGAACTCGGCGGCGGGTACGTGCAGTCCGACCTCGACACCTACTTCTCCGGTCTCGGCGTGGGCTCCCCGTCCGTGACCGCCGTGGGTGTCGACGGCGCCGAGAACGTCCCGGGTGGGGATCCGAACGGCGCGGACGGCGAGGTCATGCTCGACGTCGAGGTGGTGGGGGCGCTGGCTCCCGGAGCGGCCATCGTCGTGTACTTCGCCCCGAACACCGACGCCGGCTTCGTCGACGCCGTGGCCACCGCGGCGCACGCGACTCCGACCCCGACGGCCATGAGCATCAGCTGGGGACAGAGCGAGGACGCCTGGACCGCCCAGGCCCGCTCCGCGCTCGACGACGCCGTGGTCGACGCGGTGTCCCTCGGGGTCACCGTGACCGCGGCCGCGGGCGACAACGGCAGCACCGACGGGCAGTCGGACGGCGGGCAGCACGTGGACTTCCCGGCGTCGAGCCCGCACGTCCTCGCCTGTGGCGGGACGCGGCTCGAGGCCTCGGGCACGACGATCACCTCCGAGACCGTGTGGAACGACGGTGCGAGCGGTGGTGCCACGGGCGGTGGGGTCAGCGATGCGTTCCCGCTGCCGACCTGGCAGCAGGGCGTCGGCGTGCCGGGCACCGCCGAGTCGTCGGGCGGCCGAGGCGTCCCCGACGTCGCCGCGGTCGCCGATCCCGAGACCGGGTACGAGGTCCTCGTCGACGGCAACCGCACCGTCATCGGCGGCACGAGCGCGGTCGCTCCGCTGTGGGCCGCGCTGATCGCCCGGATCGTCCAGTCGACCGGGCGGCCGCTCGGGCTCGCGCAGCCGGTGCTGTACAGCGCGGCGTCGACCTTCCGCGACGTCACGTCGGGGTCGAACGGCGCCTTCGCGGCGGCTCCCGGGTGGGACGCCTGCACCGGGCTCGGCTCGCCGGACGGCGCTGCACTGCTCGGAGCCGTGGCCGCGGGCAGCGGTAGCGCTGGCAGGTGACGTCTCCGGACGACACCGCGGCCCCGCTCGGAACGCGACACACCGCCGATCATCCGGGTTCCTCCGCTCCTCCTGCCTACGATTCGGCCATGGAGACCCAGTCCGGAGCACGTCCCGCCCTCGTCGACCCGTTCGGCCGCGAGGTCGAGGCGTGGCTCCGGGACGTGCCGGCGGTCCACGCCCCGTACGTCCCGGACCTCGTCGTGCCGCCGGTGACCGGGCCCGTCGCACTCCCGACGGAGACCGACACGGCGGCCGCTCCGGACGCGGGCGGCACGGACGCGGGCGGTCCGGAGACGGCGGCCGAACCCGTCGCCGCTGCGGCCGTCGTCGCCGAGCCCGTGCGGGCACTCGACGTCGCTCCGCTGGACGACCCGGCACCCGCCACGCTCGTGGACCCCGCGCCCGCCGCCTTCCGCCGTGATCGCGGACGGCACGCCTCCGCCTGCGCCCCGACGTTCCCCGAGCCCCCGGCCCGGATCTCGCTCCGGATCGGGGACCTCGCCGTCGAGCTCGCGACCGCGACCGGCCGGAGCACCGTGGAGCGCATCTCCCTGCTCGAGGAAGAACTGCGCCGCCGCGACGAGGACCGCGCGCGCTTCGCCGCATGGGAGGCCCGGATCGCCCGGTCCTCCGACCCCGAGGTCGCCGCCGCCCGGGCCTGGGCCACCGAGGTCTTCGCGGACCTCCTCGCCGCCGCCGTGGTCACTCGACCAGCCCGCACCGCCGTCTCGACCCGGGCCACCACCACGCCGGCCCGGGGCGACGCGCTCCCCGCCCTGCAGTCCGTCCTCGCCGACGCCCTCGACCGCGAGGACGTCGACGTCGAGTCTGCCAGCGCGCTGGTCGCTCCGGTGGCCGCGGTGACGCGTCCGACGCCGCTCGTGCCGCCCGCCACGGGCCCGAGCGCGATCGACCACGAGGCCTTCGTCGCCGCGTTGCGCGCCCACACGGGTGCCGACGCCGGTGCGGCGACCGCGTTCCCGCTCGGTCCGGTCCGGTCCGGGTCCGACACCGCGGTCGAGGCATCTGCCGGGCCGCTCGCGGGCACCGACACCGACGAGCAGCACCGTGCCGACGCGGCGGCACCGGGGGAGCCGGTGCCGTCCGACGTCGCGGCGACCACGCCGAGCTGGTGGGCACGTATCGTCGCCCGCGTGCTGCGGGTCCTCCGCCGCGCCTGACGTGCCGCTCGGGGCTGGCGTGCCGCTCGGCGCCGACGTGCCGCTCGGGGCCGACGGCCCTCGGTAGACTGGGCCGATGCCGACCCTCCGCGCCGTCCTCGCCGCCGCCGAGGCCCTCTGGCCCGCCGACGGCGCCGAGTCGTGGGACGCCGTCGGCCTCGTGTCGGGCGACCCCGATGCCGAGGTCCGTCACGTGCACCTCACCGTCGACGCCGTCCCCGAGGTCGCGCGAGAGGCCGTCGCGCTCGGCGCCGATCTGCTCGTCGCGCACCACCCGTTGCTCCTGCGTGGTGTGACCACGATCGCCGAGACCACGTACAAGGGGTCGGTCCTCGCCACCCTCGTGCGCGGCGGCTGCGCGCTCCTCGCCGCGCACACGAACGCCGACGTCGTGACGACCGGGACCTCCGCGGTGCTCGCCGACCGCCTCGGCCTCGTCGAGCAGCGCCCGATCGAACCGGGCGCCCGACCGGGGACCGGGATCGGCCGGGTGGGCGTCCTCGCCGCCCCGATGACGCTCGGGGCGCTCGCGCGGCACCTCGTCGACGTCCTGCCCGCCACGGCGTCGGGTGTCCGCGTGTCGGGCGAGCACGACCGCCCGGTCCGGACCGTCGCACTCTGCGCGGGTGCCGGCGACTCCCTGCTCGGTGCTCCCGAGGTGCTCGCCGCCGACGTCTACGTCACGAGCGACCTCCGGCACCATCCCGCGTCGGAGTTCCGGGAGCGCGCGATGCTGTCGGATGGTCCGGCACTCGTCGACACGTCGCACTGGGCCACGGAGTGGCTCTGGCTCGACGTCGCCGCCGCGCAGCTCGCCGACGCCACGGGCGTCCGGGTGACCGTGAGCGACATCCGAACCGACCCCTGGGACTTCGCCGTCCTCCCGTCGTCCGCCCCGCATGCCGACGGGACCGACGAGGGGCCCCAGCCGACCGACCCGGAAGGAGCCGCCGCGTGAAGGCAGCCCCGGAGGCACAACTCCTCCTCCTCGATCTCCAGCGCATCGACAACGACGTGACCCGCATCGGCCACCGCATCACCGGACTCCGCAAGGGGGAGCACCTCGCGGAGCTCGGGCGGCGGGCGGCGGTGCTCCGCAGCGACCTCGCCGCGGCGACCGGCAGCGTGGAGGACGCCGAGCGCGAGCTCGCACGCCTCGAGTCCGACACCGCGACGGCACAGGCCCGGATCGACCGCGACACCACATTGCTCCAGGCGGCGAAGAACGCGAAGGACGCCGCCGGGCTCGAGAGCGAACTCGCCAGCCTCACCCGCCGCATCAACGACCTCGAGACCACGGAGCTCGAGGTCATGGAACGGCTCGAGGTCGCGCAGGCCCGCCTCGGCGACGTCCAGGCGCAGCTCGCCGAGATCGACGGCGAGCACGACCGGCTGCTCCACGAGCGGGAGGCCCAGGTGGCCTCGCTCGAGCAGGACCTCGGTCACGTGCGGGCGAACCGCGAGACCGTCGCCGCGCGCGTCCCCGCGGACCTCCTCGCGCTGTACGAGCGGCAGCGGGCGCGGTACGGCTTCGGCGCGAGTCTGCTCCAGGGTGGGGTCTCGACCGCGTCCGGTGTGTCGCTCACGGCCTCGGACCTCCAGACCGTCCGCGCGGCCCCGCCGGACGAGGTCCTGCTCTGCCCGGACAGTGACGCGATCCTCGTACGGACGGCCGAGTCCGGGCTCTGACCACCCGGTGCGACCGCCGCGGTGGCCGTGCTGAGGGCCGTCCGAGCGGCAACGACTGCGATCTCGGCGATCGGGCCGGTAGGGTGGACGCGCGAATGGGTCGGTGAGACGGTCGCGTCACCCCTCGGGGTGCCGAGGAACGTCCGGGCTCCACAGAGCAGGGCGGTGGGCAACACCCACCCGGGGCAACCCGCGAGACAGTGCCACAGAGAACAGACCGCCGTCGGGGCGACCCGGCGGTGAGGGTGAAACGGTGGTGTAAGAGACCACCAGGGATCCGGGTGACCGGATCTGCTCGGTAAACCTCGCCCGGAGCAAGGTCAGACAGAGGACGACGAAGCTGCTCGCTGAGTCCTCGGGTGGACCGCTGGAGGCCGACGGCGACGTCGGTCCGAGATAGATGGCCGTCACCGCCGCGCGAGCGGCGGGACAGAACCCGGCGTACGGCCGGCCCATTCGCACCGACGTCGTCAACGGCCGACGAACCGGTACCTTCCGGTTGAACACCGGCATGCCGCGGTTCCACCGGAAGCAACCGGTTCAACGGGGCGGGACGCGGCAGGACCGGCGGACGGGAGGGGCGGTGCCAGGCGGCGCCGCCCCTCCCGACCGTCACTCCTTGCTGTCCGCCGCCAGCTTCGCGGCCCCGATGATCCCCGCGTTGTTGCGGAGCGTCGCGGGGATGATCTTCGCCTGGAGGTCGAGCAGGGGCAGGAACTCCTCGTGCTGCTTCGAGATGCCGCCGCCGACGACGAACAGCTCGGGGGACAAGTACGCCTCGAGGTGGGAGTAGTACTTCTGCAGGCGCTTGGCCCAGTGTTTCCAGGAGAGGTCGTCGCGCTCCTTCGCCGCGTACGACGCCTTCGTCTCGTAGTCGACCCCGTCGATCTCGATGTGGCCGAGCTCGGCGTTGACGATGAGCACCCCGTCGTTGATGAGGGCCGTGCCGATGCCGGTGCCGAGCGTCGTCATGATGACGAGGCCGTCGACGCCCTTCGCCGCACCGAACTGCTGCTCGGCGAACCCCGCCGCGTCGGCGTCGTTGACGAAGTGGATCTGGCGCCCGAGCCGCTTCTCGAACAGCTCCTCGGCCGGGAAGCCGATCCACTTCTTCGACACGTTGGCCGCGGACATGGTCCGGCCGTCCTTCACCACGGCGGGGAAGCAGATGCCGATCGGCTCGTCGTTCGTCATGCCGAGCTCGTTGATGATCTCGACGACGACCTCGGCGATGTCGTCCGGCTTGCCGCCCTCGGGCGTGGCCTTCTTGATCCGGTCGCTCGTGAGCGCGCCGGACTCGACGTCGACGATCGCGCCCTTGATGCCGGTTCCGCCGATGTCGACGCCGACCGCGAGTTGTGCCATGGGGGAGTGCCTTCCGGTGCTGGTGGGTTCAGGAAACGGTGAGGAGCTCGGCGCCGCGTTCGGTGACGACGAGGGTCTGTTCGAACTGTGCCGTCCAGGACTTGTCGCGGGTCGAGACCGTCCAGTCGTCGGGCCAGATGTCCGCGTCGATGCCACCGAGGGTGAGCATCGGTTCGATCGTGAACACCATGCCGGGCTCGATGACGGTGTCGTACTGCGGGGCGTCGTAGTGGGGGATGATGAGCCCGGAGTGGAACGCCCGCCCGACGCCGTGGCCGGTGTAGTCACGGACGACGCCGTACCCGAACCGCTTGGCGTAGGACTCGATCGCCCGCCCGATGACGTTCACCTGGCGTCCGGGAGCGACGGCGCGGATGCCACGGCGCATGGCTTCCTCGGTCCGCGTGACGAGGTCCTGGACCTCCTGGCTCGCGGTGCCGACGACGAAGGTCCGGTTCGTGTCCCCGTGGACGCCGTCCTTGTACGCCGTGATGTCGATGTTCACGATGTCGCCGTCCTGCAGCACCGTGTCGTCCGGGATGCCGTGGCAGATGACCTCGTTGACGCTGGAGCAGAGCGACTTCGGGAACCCGCGGTAGCCGAGCGTCGACGGGTAGGCGCCGCGCGCGACGATGAACTCGTGGCCGACCCGGTCGAGCTCGTCGGTGGTCACCCCCGGGCGGATGGCGGCGGCGACCGCGTCGATGGCCTGCGACGCGATACGGCCCGCGGTCCGGATCCGCTCGACCTCGTCGGGCGTGTACGTGTCGCCCAGGCCGTGCTCGTGCGGTTCGACGTGGCCCACGTACTCCGGTCGGGCGATGTCCGCGGGGACGGGGCGGGTGGGACTGATGCGGCCGGCAGTGAGGTGTCCGTGTTCGTCCCGGGGCATGCTGCCGAGTCTATCCGGCGGTCACGGGCCCGATCCTCGCGCGTACGCTCGCGGTCATGAGCGACGAACGGATCGAGTCCCAGTTCTGGTTCAACTGTCCCTGACGCCACCTACCCCAGTGTTTCCGGGGGTTCAGCCCTCCGCGGTCCCCAACTGGTCCCCACGAGCGTCAAGCGCGGTGCTCATCAGGTCCGCGGCAGCGACCCGCGTGCGGTCCTCAGCGGTCGGCCACAGGTGCCCGTACGTGTTCAGGGTGGTTGTTGCCTTGGCGTGTCCCAGCGCCCGCTGCACCGTCACCACGTCGCAGCCCGCAGCGATCAAGCCGGACGCGTAGAAGTGCCGAAGGTCGTGGGGAATCAGGTCCAACCCGACACGCTCGCACGTGCGGTCGAACGCGCGGCGCATGTTCCTGGGGCTGGTGGGCACGCCGGGGAACAACCATCCGTCGTCGCCATGCACGCCGACCCGTTCGATGTGCTGGGCCAGGAGCGTCACCAACGCGTCGGGCAGGTACACCTTCCGCTCGGACCCGTACTTCGGCGCTGACACCTCGACACCCGTCGGTCCGTTCTGCACCTGCCGTTGGACATGGAGGGTGCGGCGGAGGAAGTCGATGTCCCGGACCTGCACGGCGGATGCTTCACCGATCCGCAGGCCCGCGAACGCTGCGAGGGCGACGAACGGCGCGAACCAGTCTTCTGCGGCGGTGAGCACCTGCCCGACCTGCTCGGGGGTGGGGATGCGCATGGCGTGCTCGGTGCGGCGCTGACGGGGGAGTGTGACGGCTTCGGATGGGTCGGTGGCGATGATGCGGTCGCGGATGGCTGCGCGGAGGACGGAGCGGACGTTGTTGACGCGGGTCCGGATGGTAGATGCGGCGAGGGTGGCGGTCATCGTCTTCACCCACTGCTCGACGTGGCTGCGGCGCAGTTTGGCGAGGTCGGTGTCTGCGAAGGTGCAGCAGCGGATGGCGGTGTCCATCGCTCGGAGGGTGGTGGGTGCCCACACTTGCCGGGTCTTCCATTCAAGGTAGAAGTCGCGGAGGGTGAGCCGTCCGGCGTTGGGGTCCACGTAGGTGCCGGTGACAACGGCGGCGGTGACTTCGTTGAGCCACTTCTGGGCGTCGCCCTTGCGGTCGAAGTGCTTCGCGTGTTGCTTGCCGTCGTCGTCGCGGTAGCGGGCGCGCCACTTGCCGTCGGGTCGTCTCGCGATGCTTGCCATGAATGCTCCTCGGGTCCAGCGTGCTGGACAGGTTAACGCGGCTGCTGTACCCGGATGAGGTTGCCTGCCCTCGGTACCTGGGAATCCGCTTAAGATCAGCGGCCTGGCGGTACCCCGCGAAACGCATTCGCTCACGCAGGATTGCCTGTCCCCGTGCCTTTCTAGCGGTACTTTCCGTCCGACACAATGCACTCACGCTGGCGTATTACTAACGCCAACGTTGCCATTGCGGGCTTCTCCGAACTCATCTTTACTCGCTCTTGTCAGCACGACAAACAAACGGCGAGGACACATCATCATGGCAACGAAACTGCTCACTGTGGACGAGGTAGCGGAACGGCTCCGGCGAACCCCCGCAACCATCCGTTGGATGCGAGCCAACAACAAGGGACCGAAGTCGGCAAAGGTCGCGGGCCGCGTCATGTTCCGCGAAGAGGACGTTGAGAACTACATCAACCTTCAGTTCGATGGCGGCGACGAATGAGCATGACGCGAGGGGAAGCGCTCGTCATGCTCGCCATCATCGAGATACGCCAGGACGCAATCGATGAGGCCCTGTCGAAAGCGATCCGCTTCCTCAACGAAGAAGGCCCCCACAAGAGCAGCAACTCTGTGGAGGCCACCGAAACGAGTCCTTCCGGGAACGAAACGGTCAACAACATGATTGCACGCAACGGCGGTGAACACCATGAGTGACCTCGCCTCTTGGATCGCTTGGGACTACCCCAAGGACGACCTGTCGTCCGGGCAGGGCCTGGCCCTGCTCGCGCTCGCGCAGGAGTCGGTGGAAACGGACGGGCGGTTCATCGCCACCACGACGTACGCCCGCCTGAGCCGCCTCACGGGCCTGTCCACGGGCGCGCTGCGCAAGTCCCTCCGGGTTCTGGAACAGCGCCGCCTGATCCGCCGCGGACCGATCCGGGTCGCCAACAGCCGCAACGCGTTGGGCCTGGTGTACCTCGACTTCGCGGAGGTGGACGATGCCTGACGCTGTTGAGGAGTACCTGCTGCACCTGCTCGCTGACCTGATGACGGGCACGGTCGGGTTGGACCAGATGCCCGCTGCTGTCGCTGCGCTTCTGATGTGGGGGAACCAGCCGCTGCGGGACCGCATCGACCAGTTGCAGCACGAATGCGACCGGTTGTACGGGGAGGTGGCTCGGAGGACGCCGCCTGTGCAGGCGCTGCCTGAGCCGTTCGCTGAGGTGCAGGAGCGGCGACGGCAGATGTACGCCGTGGGAGGTGCCGCATGAACGAGAACTTGCAGCAGCCCAACGAGTCGGACGAGCAGTACCAGGCTCGCGTGGACGACGCGGTTCGGAACCGGAAGATGGGTTTGCTCATCGACCGGCAGGCGCGCGCCGAACTCGACATCGTCGCGGAACCGGAACTGCGGTTCCTGACCCTCGACGACATCCGTGCCCGACCGCAGATCACCTGGCTGGCGGACCGGTTCATCGCTCGCGACACCGTCGCCGCGTTGTCCGGCCCGAGCGGGGCGGGGAAGTCGTTCGTGGCCGTTGAATTGGCGTGCTGCATCGCGACGGGACGTGCGTTCCTCGGGGAACGGCCGGTGCGGCAGGGTCGGGTGCTGTACATCGCTGGTGAGGGCATCGCGGGGCTGGGGCAGCGAGTCGTGGCGTGGGAAGCAGCGCACGGCACGACGGTGCCGTCCGACGGTCTGCACTTCCTCGACGCGGGCGTGAACCTGTCCAACGAGGGCAGCGTGAACCGTCTCATCGACGGCAACGCGGAACACCGCTTCGACCTCATCATCGTGGACACGTTCTCCACCCTCGGCGGGGTGCGCGACGAGAACGCCGCACCGGAAGTCGCGACGGTCATCGCGGCGCTGGTGCGGGTTAGGCAGGCGAACCCGGGCAGCGCGGTGCTGATCCTGCATCACACGGGGAAGGACGCGGACCGGGGTTCCCGTGGGTCGTCGGCGTTCCAGGCGAACGTGGACACGGTGTGGATTCTCCGCGGCGAATCCGCAGCGTTCAGCCTCAGCAGCAAGGCGCAGCACGGCGGGAAGATGAAGGACGCGCCGACGGACGAGATCGTGGGCCTCAGGTTGGACACGCAGGACCGGTCCGCTGTTGTCGTCGGCGGTGCAGCCACGCTCGACGCGGATTCGAAGGATCGGCTGCTGACCGCGATCCGCACCGCCTTCGGGGACGACGAGTTCCGCACCGGGCAGATCACCGACGACGCGATGCTCGCTGACCTTCGGATCAGTGAACGGACCGCGAAGAACGCGCTGCGGAACCTGACCAGCAGCGGGGCCCTGACGCAGGTTCGTCATGGCGCGTACCGCCTCGCGGAAAGTGCAACGACCGGATAGTGCAGCCAGTTCCGGGAACCTGCACAACCCCGCCGATCCGCACAAACAAGCGGATCGGGAAGTGCAACTCCGAAAGTGCAATCGACCCCCACTTACAGGGGTAGGGACTTGCACTTCGTGCCAAGTCCCTGACTACCAGGACGGTGAACAGATGAGTCAGCACCACCGCAACGGCGGATGGACCGCCAAACACCTCCGCGTGTGGAAGCCCCGCATAGCAGCCACCCTGCCCGCACCCTGCGTCGACTGCGGCAACCCCGTGTTCCCCGACCAGCAGTGGGACATCGGCCACATCATCCCCGTCAGCGCAGGCGGTACACCCACAGCCGACAACCTCGGCCCCTCACACCGGCACTGCAACCGCTCCGCAGGCGGACGCCTCGGAGCAGCACACACCAACAGCGGCCACCGCACCACCAGCCACCACGACCCCCGCTACCCGCAACCGTAAGGACCACACCATGCGCACCTACGAAACCGTCGCCTGCCACACCTGCAACCGGCTCCTCGGCATCGCCGAAGCAGGCACCGAAGCCCTCGACCTCGAAGTGCAGCACCTGCTCTGGGACTGCCCCGAAGGCACCTTCCGACCCGACCACCCGAACTACCACCGGAACACCAAATGACCGTCACCTGCCGCTACTGTGCAGCCGTCCTCGGCACCACCACCAAACAGCGCACCGCCACCACCATGCGCGCCGTCCACATCGGACGCTGCCCTACCCTCATCGCACAACGAAAGGAACACCGATGAACAACCGACAAGCAGCCCTCATCGCCGCCGCCTCCTCCGTCACCGACAGCGCCTGGGGGAAGTCCATCACCAAAGACAACGTCGCCAAACGAATCACCGACAACGCTCGCCTCTTCGAACTGTGGCTCATCGAACGTGACTGGGCCGAACGGGAACACCGCGCACCCATGCCCTTCGAACTCGTGCAATGGGCAGCACGCGCAGTAGCCGACGTGGAAGCCAAACGCAACAGCACCGTCACCGCCCTCACCCTGCGAGACAACATGCCCACCTTCCTGCTCACCGACGACACCGCAGTAACGATCACCGACGCCGCAGGGCACTGGAAACCCCGCCACTCCTGACCGTCCACCATCCAAAACATCACACACGCGCGGTTTTTCACACACACGTATGAACCCCCGCCTGTGGGCAGCACAAACCCCCTCCCCATTGAGCCCAACTCGAGTTGAAGGATTTGATGATGACCGAGAACACGCCGGTTGCTGAGCCGTTGCATGTGTCCGTTTTGGACGGGTTCGAGGTGCGCCGTGACGAGTTCGTGCGGGGTGCTGAGGAACTGGGGTTGAACACTCCCCGGAAGCGGTTGCATCCGCAGCAGTTCGTTGTCGCGGATGTGTTGCAGGCGGAGCGGGCGGAGGAGACTCCCGCGTTCGGGATGGTGGGGGTGTGCATTGAGCGGCGGGCGTCGAAGACGACGACGATTCTGGCGGTGCTGCTGGGCCGCTGCATTGAGCGCGAGGACTACCACGTGGTGATGACGGCGCAGACGGGTCAGAAGGCCCGTGACCGGTTTCTGAAGGACATTGTCGCGCCGATGGAGCGGCGGTACGGGGAGGACAACATTCCGTGGCGCATCAACCGGGGTCGTGGGTCTGAGTCGATCCGGTTCCCGAACGGGTCGTCGTTCAGCATTCAGCCTCCGAAGCCGGACAACTTCCGCGGTGACGCGTTCGACGCGGCGTTCATTGATGAGGGGCAGGAGTTCGATCCGGAGTTGGCGGAGGACCTGCTGGGCGCGATCCTGCCGACGTTCGACACGCGTCCTGGCGGCGGTCAGTTGGTTGTCGCGGGAACGGCGGGGGAGCACCGTTCTGGGTTGCTGTGGGACACGTTGCAGTCTGGCCGTGCCGGTGAGGCGGGCATTGTGGAGTACGCCGCCCCGGACGGCACTGACCCGGAAACGTACGGGGACCCGGAGTTGTGGGCGCGGGTGCATCCGGGTGTGGGGACGTTGACGACGGTGGAGGCGGTGCGACGGAACTTCAACGCGATGTCGCCGCTGATGTTCGCCCGCGAGTACCTGGGTATCTGGCCGACGGTGGGGATGAACGCGTTCATGGATCAGGTGAAGTGGGCGGCTGGGACGGTGGAGGAGCCGTGGCCGTCGGCGGATCAGTTGCCGCGTGGGTTCGCGTTGGCGATGGCGGTGCATCCGGATCAGTCGTGCGCGTCGATCGTCGCGGCGTGGCGTGAGGGTGGGGATGCGTACATCTACGTGCTGGACTGGCGGACGGGCACCGATTGGCTGCCGGAAGCGGTCGCGAAGTGGGCGCAGCGGTTCCGGACTCCGGTGGTGCATGACGGGAAGGGGACGGTGTTGGTGACGGTGGAGCAGTTGAACCGGATGCCGCGTCGTCCGTCGTTGGAGCCGCAGTTGTGGGGGCAGGTGACGACTGCTGCGGCGCTGCTGATGAAGGAGTTGGACGGCGGCAGGTTGCGGCATTTCGCGGGTCAGGAGCGGCTTGATGAGGCTGCTCGGGTGGTGGTGAAGCGGGGAACGAAGGACTCGAAGGCGTGGGCGTTCGGGCGTCGGGACGTGGGTGACGACATCACCCCGTTGGAGGCTGCGTCGATGGCGTTGCGGTACTTCGATGAGCGTGGGGAGCGCCGTCCGGCGCGGTCGATCATGGCTGCTTGACCGGCATCCGCGACACCTGTAGCGGACCCTGCCGGTAGACGGTCCGTGTACACCCCCATTGGGGGTGTACGAAACCTACAGTCGGAGTTGTGGGATTCCTCTCCGCTTTGGGACTCGACCGGAAGCGCTTCGACGCGCTGTCAACACCGGTCGATCTTGGCGTTGTGTCCCCGTGGTCTGACGGGAACTTGCAGCAGATCGTCGTAGCCGACGTGTTCGGCGCGGACATCGCTGACCGCCTGCCGATGGACCGCACCCGGGCGATGACCATTCCCGTGGTCGCGCGCGCCCGGAACCTGCTGGTGTCCACCATCGCGAAGTACCCGCTGCTGGCGATGAACGCCGCGGGACCGCTGGACCCGAAGGCGCAGCCAACGTTCCTGTACCGCACCAACGGACTCGTGCCGCCGCAGGACCGCATGGCGTGGACCATCGATGACCTCATCTTCTACGGAGTGTCGTTGTGGCTGGTGGAGCGCGGCGCGGACGGGCAGATCACCGACGCGGCGTGGGTTCGTCGGGAGCAGTGGCACATCGAAGCGGGCGTGTTCGAGGTTGAAGACGACGACGGGCAGTGGCGTCCCCTGACCCGGGAGCAGTACATCCTGTTCAACCCGCCGTTCGAGGGGCTGCTGACCATCGCGCAGCGCAGCCTCCGCGGCGCTATCGCCACTGAAGAGGCGTGGGTCGGCCGGATGCTGAACCCCCTGCCGCTCCTGGACCTGCACATCACCGACGACACCCGCCTGGAACCCGAAGAGGTGCAGGCGATGGTGCAGCAGTGGGCGAAAGCACGGATGAGTCCGAACGGCGCTGTCGGTTCCACCCCGCAGAACGTGGACCTCCGCGTCCTCGGCAACGTGCCCACCGACCTGTTCGTGGAGGGCCGCAACGCGATCCGCACCGACATCGGATCGTTCCTGAACATCCCGGTGCAGATGCTCGACGGCACCGTGCAGGACTCCACCGTCACGTACTCGTCCACGTCGTCCACGTCGTCGTCGAACCCGAACTGGACCCGTTACTACACGGAGTCCGTGCCGTTCTGGACCGCGTTCATCGAAGCGGCGCTGTCGCAGGACAACGTCGTGCCCCGCGGTACCCGCATCCGCTTCGACCGAAGCGAAGACCTCGAACCGAACGTTCCGCAGCCGACCGGGCTGCCTGAGGAGGACTGATGACCGAGTTGGTGCAATCCGGCGACTTCGCCGTTGACGTTGAGAACCGCAGCGTCCGCGGGCTGCTCCTGCCGTGGGGTGAAACCAGCCGCCTGTCCGCGTCCGGTGAGAAGCCGATCGCTTTTCCCCGCGGCTCCGTGCCCGCACCCACCGACCCGTCGTACATCTCCGTCAACATCGGCCACGACCGGTACCAGCCCGTTGGCCGGGTCACCGCGATCGAGGACACCGACAAGGGCCTCGTCGCGGACTTCGCCATCGCGAACACCCCCGAAGGCGACGAGTTCCTCGACCAGCACAAGGCCGGAACGATCCGGAAGTTGTCCGCCGAACTCACCGACATCGTCCGCAGCGGCGTCAACGGCGTGAAGGCCCGACTCACGGGCGCCGCGTTCGTCAGCGAAGGCGCGTTCGCGTCCGCCGCTCTCTTCGCCGTCGGTGATGTGCGCGACGACCAGACCACCGACCCGGCACCCGCCGCGCCGGACACCATCCCGGCTGAGGAGCCGGGCGACACCCAGGAGGACACCGTGGGCGACACCCAGGTTCCCAACACGCTCGACGCGTCCCGCACGGGAGCGCCGAAGCCCCTCAACAAGCACGCCATGTTCGCGCTGCTCAACGCCGCGAAGGCGGGTCAGGCGACCGGCGACCAGATGGAACTGCTCCGCAAGCAGGTCGGTCACACCCCGGAGGGTGCCCTGTTCGCCCTCAGTGACGTGATCTTCGACGGCACCACCGCGCAGCACACCGGCCCCGCCTCCACGATGACGGTTCCGCAGTGGCTCGGTGAGGTGTACTCGTCCGCGACGAAGCCGTACCGGCCCACCTACTCGGACCTGTTCACCAGTCAGAACCTCACCGGCCTCGTCGTCAACGGCTGGCGGTACACGCAGGCCCTGACCGGTGGCGACTGGGCTGGCAACAAGACGGCGATCCCGTCGGGGAACATCGCCGTCGCGCCCGTGCAGGTGCGTGCCTCCCGGTTCGCTGGCGGCGCGGACGTTGCCCGCGAGTACCAGGACTTCGCTCTTCCGGGGTTCTTCGACGACCTGTTCAACCAGTTGGCGTTGTCGTACGCGAAGTGGAAGGACCAGAGCATCGTCGGCCCCGCCGTCGTTGCCGCTGCGACCGCTGTCGCCGCCGACAACCCGGCAGGGCTCAGCATCGGTTCGGCTCTGTCCAAGGTGCTGGACGGCGCTGTCGCGGTCGCGAAGTCGGGGTCGCTGCCCGGGTTCGCGATCGTCGGGTTCGACGACTACAAGCAGATGCTGAAGACCCCGCAGCAGGACATCCTCGGCTACCTGAACGCGGCTCTCGGCATCGACCGGGGTGACCTCGCCGGGTTCGCGATCCGCCCGTCCGCGCTCATCACCGACGGCTCCGTGCTCGTCGGCACCCGCACCGCGGCGACGATCTTCGAACTCGGTGGTGCCGCTCCGATCCGGGTGCAGGCCCCGAACATCGCCAACGGTGGCATCGACATCGCCGTGTTCGGCTACGCCGCCGCGCTGGTGACCAACACCGACGAACTGGTGAAGGTCACGCCGTACTCCGCGTCCTGACGCATCCGCGGGGGTCGGGCATCCGCTCGGCCCCCTGACGACCGGGAGGTTCCTGATGGCTCTCGCCACTGCTACCGCCAAGAACAATCTGGCGAACGCGTACGCCGCTGCTGCGCAGTACGCGGCGTTGTACACGACGGTGCCTTCCGACACTGCGGGTACGGAGGTCACGGGCGGCGCGTACTCCCGGAAGCCGGTGGCCTGGTCCAACGCGGTGCAGGGCAGTGTCAACGCGACGGTGACGTTCGACGTGCCTGCCGGTGTGACGGTGCAGGGCGCGGGCGTGCACAACGCTGCCTCGGCTGGGTACTTGGACGGCTGGTCGGTGCTGCCGCAGACGTTCGCGACCGCGGGCAAGTACACCCTCTCGCTCACCTTCTCGGAGGCGTGACCGTGGCTGATGTCGTTGAGTACGCATGGACCGGAACGGCGAACCTCTCGCCGTCGGTTCAGCGCGTCAACGGCGTCGTCACTCGTACCAACCTCGTGACGAACCCCGGCTTCGAGGTCGGGACGGCGGACTGGGGTGCAGAGGCCAACGTCACGGTCACTCGTGTCACCACCGGGCAGGCATCGGGAGTCGGCGCTGCTCAGGTCGTCAAGAACGTCGCCACGGCCAGCAGCACGGGCTTCCGTTACACCAAGTCCGGTCTGACGGTCGGGGCCACCTACACGATGTCTGCCTCTGTGAAGAGCGTGCAGGGACACCCGATCGTGTCCTGGACCAACCAGTCCGTGCAGGGACCGGCGTTCACCACGACCGACTCGTGGCAGCGCGTCACGTACACGTTCGTTGCCACCACGGCCACGGGCCAGAACTTGTTCCTCATCATGAACAGCGGGGCCGGTTCGAGCGGTGACGGCTACCTCATCGATGAAGTGCTACTGGAAGCGGGCAGCACCGCGGGGATGTACTTCGACGGATCGGCCGTGTCGGGCACCACCTACGCCTGGAAGGGAACCGCGAACGCATCGCCCTCGGTGCAGCGCGTTGGGACTCTCACGCGGACCAACTTGATCACCAACCCCGGACCGGGCGGCAGCGGTGGCACCACCACCGGATGGATGCAAAGCGCGGGCACTGGCGGCACGACCACCCTCTCGGTTGTCCACGATGGAAGCGAACCGGCGAGCGCGCGTGGGTTCGTTCGTGTCAAGTGGACCACCGCTCAGACCGCTGTCGGTGGGTCTACCTACTGGACTGGCCTGCCGGTGACCGTTGGCACGACGTACACGTTCAGCGGCTATGTCCGGTACTCACAGGCGCAACGTCTCCGTGCACGGATCGCGTGGCAGGACACGACCGGGACGATCATCACGACGGCGGACAGCGCCGTGTTTGACCAGCCGCCGAACTACTCGTGGAACCGGCTGTCCGTCACCGCGACCGCTCCGGCGAACGCTGTTACAGCGACGGTGTACATCTACATCACCACGGGCGGCAACGGCAGTCTCATGGCCTCGGGCGCGTTCGGGGACCTGACCGCATGGTTGTTCGAGGCATCGTCCACGCTCGGTGACTACTTCGACGGTTCGTTCCCGTGGAGCCTCAACGGCTGGACCGCGAACACCGGCACCACCACCAGCACTCAGGCCGGCCTCCCCGAACTACTCGCCGCCACCAACGGAACCACCGACGGACACTCCACCGCCGACACCGCCCTCGAACTCATCGCCGCCGCCACCAGCAGCAGCGACGCCCAAGTGTCCGCGTGGGGCGTCAAGCCCCGCGTGTTCACGATTCAACTTCCCAACTTGGAGGTGACCGTCGCATGACCGAATCCATCGGCCCCTTCCACATCGGAGACAGCCCCACCACGCCCGTCGAACTCGCCCTCAGCGGCGACGAAGCGTTCGACCTGTACACGTCCGCCGACGTGACCCTCACCAACGCCACCGGCACCACCGTCGCGTCGTGGACGGACCTGCCCATCGACGAGGAAGCCATCACCATCCTCGTGTCGATCCCCGTCGGATCGTTCCAGACCGCAGGCATCTACCACCTCACCCCGCGGCTCATCGGCCACGGCACCGTCACCCTGCCCGGAGTGCCCGTCATCGTCGAAGCCAACGACGGCTGGCACACCGTCGAATCCGCGCGCGGCGAATGGGCCGGAGCACCTGACGACGCCGCACTCTTCACCCTCCTGAACATCGCGAAGGGACAGGTGCTCGCCTACGCACCGCGACTCACCAGCAACGTGCCCGACGCGTACCGGAAAGCGCAGGTGATGCAGGCCCGGAACCTGTACAACGCGTCCAGCACCGACCCCAACGGGTCCTGGAACGGCGGCGACATGGTGATCCGCACCGCACCTACCCGATGGACTGGACCGTGAAGAACCTGCTCCGCCCGCAGCGGGCCGTTCCGGTGGTGTTCTGATGGCCCTCGAAACCGACAACAACGTCCCCGCGTTCCGGCAGTTCATCGTCGATCAGGTCAACGAGTTTCTGCCCACCGGCTGGCGGTTCGAACCGTACCTGACCGACGTGCAGACGATCAGCGCGCCGACCCTCACGTTGACGTTGAAGACCATCGACCGGCACCCGAACCTGCCGAAGTCGCACCTTCAGGTCACGTACACGCTGTCCCTGTTCACGCCCGTTCAGTTCGCCGCGGGCGACCAAGCCCTGGACGGGAACATCGCCGCGCTCCTGCTGCACCTGAACACGCTGCGGGACATCACGTGGGCCAACGCCCGCCACGTCACCACCGGCAACGACCAGTACCTCGGCTTCGACATCGACCTCACCTTCACCGTCCAGCAAACCAAGGAGAACAACTGATGGCTACCACGCCCGTGACGCCGGTCCCCGTCGTCCTCAACAACATCGTCTTCACCCTCACCATCGGGTCGAACACGTACGACTACTCCGCAGCCATCTCGTCCGCGGAGTTCACCCCGTCCAGCAGCCAGGTCAACTGGAAGGGCATGACGCCGACCTCCGCGTTCTCGTTCGCCACGTCCGCCACGTGGACCCTCGCGCTCGCCCTCGCGGACGACATCGCCACCGCGAACAGCCTCACGAACACGCTGCTCGCCAACGCGGGGAAGACGGCCACCGTCGTCTACCGGCCTGTCGCTGGCGGTCCCGGGTGGACGGCGACGGTCAACTGCACCCCGTCCGGGCTTGGCGGCGCTGTGGACACCGTGTCCGCGTCCACCGTCACCCTCGGCGTGCAGGGCACTCCGTCGGCTGTCGCCGCCGCCTGACCGGTCACTAGCAGGGGTTGAGGTTCCGCATGGTTGCTACGCCGCTTCGCATCTCCGTCTACGAGTCGGAGGAGTTGCAGGCTGTGCTGACCGCCATGCGGAACCTCGACAAGACCACCAAGAAGTGGATTCGTCAGGAGACGCGGACGCAGTCGCTGCCGATCTGGCAGGACGAAGTACGCGGGCACGTGACGACAGCACTTGAGACTCGGGTGCTGTCCGACACCGCTCGCGTGCAGCCGTCGGACCAGAACGTGCAGTTGCGGTCCGCGTCGTCGGTGGCTCGGATGCGGGGCGGTGGCACGCCCGCGGCTCTCGCCCACGCAACGGAGTTCGGTGCGAACCGGGCTGAGGAACGCACCTACGAGCGGCGCACCCGCTCCGGTCGGATGGCGACGGTTCGCAGGCACACCCAGCGGCAGTTTAAGCCGGTGAACCGCGGCGGCTATGTCGTGTACCCGGCTGCTGCGCAAGCGATCCCGCGGCTGGCGTCCCTGTGGGCACAGACGGTCGCGCGGGCCGCGCACGACGCGATGGAAGGGCATGAGGATGGCTAGCGGTATCAGCATCAGCATCGGTGCGAACACCCGCGACTTCGTCTCCGGGGTGCAGCAGGGCTCCGACGCGTTGGAGAAGTTGCAGCAGTTGTTGCAGCGCATCGGTGAGGGCGGCGGCAACGTCTCCGACGATGACCTCACCGCGATCATGCGGCAGGCGCAGGAAGCCACCGCTGCGGTGGAGAAGTTGAAGGCCACGTCGGACACGGTGCGCAGCAGCGGCTCCGGTCCGGCGATGGTGTTCGACGAGATGGGTTCGAAGGCGAAGGAGTCCGGCGAACGCGTTGAGGAGGGCAGCAAGGTCGGTGAGGCCGCGCTGATGAACCTCGGGTTCTCCGCAATGACCGCGGGGGAGGCGTTCAAGGGTCCGTCGGGGCTGCTGAACAGTGTCGGGTCGTTCGCCGCGTTCATGGGTCCCGCGTTGGGTCCTGAACTGGCGTTGCCGATCACGGTCCTCGGTGTTGCGATGGCTGCGGTCGGTCAGACGATGGGCGATGACACGGAGGCTGCGAAGGAACTGCAAGCGGCGGTGTCGAACCTCGTGTCGTCGTGGGTGGGGTCTGGTGACGGCATCTCGGCGTTGGACGCGAACCTGCGGGACTGGACGAAGAACTCCGCCGATTACGGCGGTTCCCTCGGCAACCTGCGGAAGGAACTGGGCCTGACGGACCAGTCGTACCGGGATGTCGCTGACGCCATCGCGTCGGGCAGTGTGCCCGCGATGCAGCGAGCGGTCACGTCGATTCAGCGGGAGATCGACGCACGGAAGGCACTGTCGCAGGCTGCGGAGTCTGAGTCGCACACGGCGTACAACAGCCGCGCCGCGGTCGATGACGAGACGGGGGCGCGGAACCGGAACTACTCCGCCGCGTTGAAGCAGATCGACGCGCAGGACGCGTCCACGGCGGCGCTGAAGAAGGCGAAGGCGGAGATTCAGGACAACATCACCAAAGAGCAGCAGGCGCGCGTTGAGGAGGCGGCGCTCGCCGCTGCGATGGGTGAGACGGTCAAGCAGTACAAGGCGCAGGAGGCGGCGTCGGCGCAGGCGAAGTCCGCGAACGAGGACTTCAAGAACTCGGTGCGTGACACGGCGAAGGCGTCTGCTGACTCCGCGAACGGCATCATCGCGAACTCGAAGTTGAGCGCGAAGGCGTACATCCAGAATCAGGACGCTCAGGTCAAGGCGATCCAGAACTTCGAGTCGAACGCGTCGAAGGTGTACCAGACGGTGGACGCGAACACTCGCGACTACTTGAAGAGTCAGGGCACGTCGATGTCGCAGGAGTACGCGACGTATCTCGCTGCGACTCCTGCGCAGCAGGCGCAGTTGCGGAAGGACTGGGCGATTGAGGCTCAGATCAGCGGTGACACGAAGGACGTGGACGCGAAGACCGCTGCTGAGGGCAAGAAGACCGTGGACGGTCCGACGGTGCGCGCGAAGGGCGACACGAAGGATGTGGACTCGAAGGTTCAGCGGATGGGCCGGGAGTCGCAGGCGGGGCCGACTTCGAAGATTCGCGGCAACACGGACGACGTGGACAGGAAGGTTGCGAAGAAGAAGGCGGAGCGTGACGACGGGCCGACGGTGAAGTTGCGGGCCGACGACGACGCGGTGCAGCGCCGCATCGCGGACCTGCGTGGGAAGACGTACAGCGGTCCGACGGTGCGGATCGGCGCTGACTTGTCGGCTTTCAACGCAGCGGTGCAGCGGGCGCGGGGCACGTCGATCACGGTGACGGCCACCATCAACGGGAAGCGGAACTTCTGATGACGACAAGCCTGTCTATGACTGTGGGTGGCGTGCAGACGGTGGTGCAGCCGCTGCTGATGTTGGGATACGCCGATACCCGGAACACGAACACGGTGGTGCACACCGTGTTGGGCGCAGCGGAACCGGATGTGATGTGGCGTCCGCCGTCGCTGCGGACGGGGACGTTCCAGTTCCTGTTCGACAACAGCGATGACGCGCAGACCGCGCTGACGATCGTGCAGAACGGTGCACCCGCGTTGATGGATGACACGGACCGGCCGGAACTGGCGATGTCGTTCGTGGCGTCAGGTTCGGTGTCGTTGGAGTTGGACGACCAGACGCAGACGCTGTGGGTGCTGTCCGTCGGATTTCAGGAGGTGTAGTCGTGATCCTCCGACAGACGTACCAGGCTTATGTGCAGGCATCCCCTGACTCGCAGCCCCTCGACGTGGTGGATGCCACCGTGACGTTGGACGAGCAACAGGTTCCGTTCGGTAGCGCGTCGCTCACGATCAACACGCCAACGCCCGCCGTGCTCGCGTTGCTCGACCCGCGAACCAACCCGAAGTTGGTTCTTGAGATGACGGCTGAGAACGGCGCGAACAATTTGCGCACCATGTTCCTGCTGGTCACGGGCCGGACTGTTGACCACGACGAAGGCACGACATCGGTGACGGCGGTGACGTTCGATCAGCAGGTCGTGAATTACCGGCTGGTGGCAGCGGAGGCTGACAACTCGTTCCGCGCGGTGCAGTCCTCGGTTCGGGCGATCACTGAGAAGGTGCTTGCCGATATCGGACTCGGGTTCGTGCCCTCGGTGAACGGGACCGCCGACGCCGACTTCACGACGCTGACGAACCTGACGAACTACATCACGAACGGTGCGTTCGAGGACTCGACGGTGACGGGTTGGACTGGCAGCAATGCGACGTTGACGCAGGTGACGGCGTGGGCGCAGTCGGGCACGCACAGCATGCAGATCGGTCCGTCCAGCACGTCCTCCGCTGACTCGTACGCGCTGATGACGCTGACGAACCTGACCCCCGGAAGCACGTACACCTGCTTCGGGTACGAGCACCTTCCGGCGACGCAGAACAGCACCGCGGCGACGAGCACTCGGTCCCGCGCCATCGTGATCGTGACGACGCCGACGGGCGGGTCGGCTTCGGTCCTGGCGCAGTCGGCGCAGCCCGCGAACGCTGTCGGGATGTACCGGGTGTCGGTGACGTTCACGGTGCCCGCGAACACGGCGTCGGTTCAGGTGCGGTTGTACAACGGCGGGCAGTCGGGTTCGACGGTGACGCAGTGGGACAACGTGATGTTGGTCGATGGTGACGGTACGGAGACTGACGGCACGGCGCTGGCGTACTTCGATGGAGACACGCCTGACACTGCCCTGTATGGGTACGCGTGGACGGGCACGAACGGCGCGTCCACCTCGACGCGGGTTCCGGTGTTCAGCCGTCCTCCCGAGTCGTTGGCGTGGTCCCCGGGCCAGTCGGCGTGGGACTTCCTGTCCCCGATCCTCACCGCGGTGGGGTTGCGGTTGTTCTGCACGGACGGTGCCGACTTTTTCCTGGTGGACAACACCTACTCGGAGGACGGGTTGGTGACGCTTGCTGTTGGTCGCAACCTGTACTCCGCGTCCAGCACGCTGGACAGGACGCAGACGGCGGTCGATGGTTCGTTGATGTTCTTCGAAGCGGCCGTGGTCACGTACACGTGGACGGATCAGGCGGGCAACACGGAGACCGCGTACGACTCGTACTCCGCCGTGGACAACCCGTCGAACGTGCTCACCGTGTCGTACGACAAGGCGTACCCGGGGCCGGGAGCGGCGAAGTACATGGTCACCCGGAACATGAACCGTGGGTACGGGCTGGACCTGACGGCACGGCCGGACTTCAGGGTCACGCCGTCGCAGCAGGTGTCCGCGACGGTTCCCGGGTTGGACCCGCAGGTGGGGTGGGTGTCGTCGGTGACGTGGTCGCTGGCGGCGGCGGAGATGACGGTCACCACCCGGGGACTCATCAGCACTCCGACGACGAGTTGGTTCTTCGTCGCCGGTCAGACTTGGGCGTCGTCTGCTGGCACGTCCTGGGCGAACGACTAGGGAGACATCATGGCTATCGGGGATGCGGCTGCGGCAGCGGGACTCGTCGTGTACGGGTCGGACCAGGACCGGTCGTTGGGGTACCAGAACGACAACCAGCGCGGCGATGATGTTGCTGCTGTGATGGCGCGGACGGATGCGTTGGAGGCGGCAGCGTTGAACCCGCCGCTGTTCTCCGCGTACCGGGGTGCGGCGCAGAACGTGGGGTCGAACACGTGGAGTGTGATCGCGTCGGATCGGTTCACGGTGGAGGTGAACAGGGGCTTCGCGTCGTGGGCGAACGGCGGTCTGGTCGTGTCCCGCGCGGGCGTGTACGAGGTGTCGTGCCATGTGGAGTTCCTGGGCGATGACTACAACCAGGTTGGCTGCCAGTTGACGGTGAACACGTCGTCGCCGGACACGGATAACACGTTGTGCAAGGGCGAGGTGATGGGTTCGGGTTCGGGTTCGCACAACGGCGGGCCTACGGGCTTCGGGATGCGGCGGCTGGCTGTTGGGGACGTGGTGCGGATGTTGGTGCTTCAGACGAACACGAACGACAACGTGTGGTCGTATGGGCCGTCGAAGCCTGACCTGGGGTGGACGATGCGTTGGGTTACCGCGTGACCGTAGGTTGAGCGGATGACGAGTATCGAGAAGCAGACAGCGCAGATCGTTCTGGACCTGCTCAGCGGAACCGAGGGCGCAACCAGCGAGGAGCGCCGTCAGGCGTTCCTTACCAGCGGGAAGCAGTTGCAGGAGGCCGGTGCGTTGCCGGTGGTTCTCGACGATGACGGGACGGCGCTGGTTGACCCCACGAAGTTCCTGATCGGGATCACGCTGGTTGACCTCTACCTCGTGCAGCGCCTCACAGGATTCACGGGACTGAGCCGTGAGGAAGTGATGTTCGACGCGCGCCAGTTCGTTGACTCGCTCGATATTTAGGAGTCCTAGGCGGTGAGGAAGTTGCCTACGGTTCCGGTGACGATGCCGATGACGAGCAGGGCGATCGTGAACCACTGCTTCCGTGTCGTGTAGTTGTCGAACAAGAAGCGTTCCCGGTCCGAGAGTTGGTCCGCCTCGGTCGTGCCTGCCGGGGGAGAGTTGCCGTCGATGCTGCGCTGCTGCACCGGACGCCGTAGCAGCCGCTGTCCGGCTCGGATGTCCTTGATGACCAGGAAGACACCGCCCGTCTCGGCTACGCACGAGATGGCGAACAGGACGCGGGCAAGGTTGTCCAACATGGGGCTGAGGGTAGGGCAGTCCCCACCTAGTCCCCAAAAACGTCTCTACGCCACTCGAACCCACTCGCGCCCACAGCACTCAGACCCGCGAGAATCCAACGCTCTGAGTATTCTGCAACACATGGCACGCATCGAAGAGCAGTTCTGGTTCAACACCACCACGCACCAGGTCGAACAGGGCATGCAGTCCCCGAACCGCGACCGCATCGGGCCCTTCGACACGCGCGAGGAGGCGCAGGCGGCACTCGACCGTGTCCGTGCGAACAACGCACGGTGGGACCAGGAGGACGCGCAGGGCTGACCGTCCCGCCGCTGCCCCGCCGATGTCCGGTTCGCGCGAGCGGAGGTCCGATGTGCGCAGGACCTCGTCCGGCTTGCGCAGTCCGATCGCGTCGCGACCCCGTCGGACGTACCGTCGGAGCGGGCGGGGAGGCTGACCACGGCGACCCACCGATGCCAGCATCCGGTCCGGTGTCCTCGCTCCGTCGAGAGGAGGCACCAGATGAGCCTGTACGAGTCCCAGTCCGGCGTGGAGCCGGCCCGCATCGCCACCTACCGCCGGCTCCGGCAGCAATGGCGCCGCGGCACGCTGACGAGCAGCGGTGGCCCACGGTACGAGGACTTCTTCAGCGACGACGCGTCGTCGCTGGTCGATCGCTAGCCGACACGAGGAACGGCCCGGCACCCATGGGGTGCCGGGCCGTTCGTCATCCGGCCGGGAGGCCCGGCCTCAGCGGTACTGCTGCGGCCGGTACGTGATCGGCAGACGACGGTCGCGTCCGAACGCCATGCCCGAGATCTTCGGGCCGATGGCACCCTGCCGGCGCTTCCACTCGGAGCGGTCGACCAGCCGGGTCACCTCGGCCACCGTGTCGGGGTCGTGACCCTCCGCCACGATGTCGGCGGCACCCAGGGCCCGGGTGATGTACCCGTCCAGGATGCTGTCGAGCACCTCGTACGGCGGGAGCGAGTCCTCGTCCTTCTGGTCGGGACGGAGCTCGGCCGATGGCGGTTTGGTGATCGAGTTCTCGGGGATCGGCTCGGTCTCGCCCCGTCCCGCGGCGAACCGGTTGCGCCACGTGGCGAGTTCCCACACGAGGGTCTTGGGGACGTCCTTGATCGGTGCGAAGCCGCCGACCGAGTCACCGTAGATGGTGGAGTACCCGACCGACAGTTCGGTCTTGTTCCCGGTCGTGAGCACCAGGTGACCGTCGAGGTTCGACAGCCCCATGAGCACGAGCGCCCGGGCGCGGGCCTGGATGTTCTCGGCGGCGAGCCCGGTCAGGTGGAGCTGGTCCTCGAAGGGGCGTACGAGGTCGGCGATCGCCTCGGTCCGGTAGTGCAGGCCGAGGCGTTCGGCGACGTCGTCGGCGTCCGAGCGGGAGTGCTCCGACGACCACTGCGACGGCATCGAGACGCCGTACACGCGGTCGGGGCCGAGGGCGTCGACCGCGATCGCCGCGCACACCGCCGAGTCGATCCCACCGGACAGGCCGAGGACGACCGAACGGAAGCCGTTCTTCTCGACGTAGTCGCGTGTGCCGAGGACGAGCGCGTTCCAGATCTCCTCGAGGTCGTCACGGGGTTCGGCGACGTCGCGGGGGAGTGCCGGGCGTTGGCCGTCCAGCGCGATGCTCCCGGGGGTGGTGTCCGGGGTGTCGAGGAGGACCCGGTGGACGTCCTCGGTCACGACCGGGTCGGTCGCCGGCGCGGGGTCGAGGTCGACGAGGAGCAGGTGCTCCCGGAACTGCGGGGCGCGGGCGAGGACCGTCCCCGCTTCGTCGACGACGAGGCTGTCCCCGTCGAAGACCAGGTCGTCCTGGCCGCCCACGATGTTGACGTAGGCGACGATCGTGTCGGACTCCGTGGCCCGCCGGGTGACGAGCGGGAGGCGGACCTCGTCCTTGTCCGCGATCCACGGCGAGGCGTTGACGACGAGGAGCAAGCCTGCGTCGGCGGCGAGCACCCGGGCGACCGGACCGCCCTCGCGCCACAGGTCCTCGCAGATGATGATCGCGACGTCGACGTCGGCGATGCGCGCGACGAGCAGGTCGTCGCCCGGGATGAACACCCGGTACTCGTCGAACACCGAGTAGTTCGGCAGGTGGTACTTGGCGGTCGTGGCGATGACCCGCCCGTGCTGGAGCACGCTCGCGCAGTTCTGGGCGATGGCGCTCGGCGCGGTGGTGACGTCCACCGAGCGGGGCTCGAACGGGCCGTCCGGGTGGCCGACGACGACGGCGACGTCCCCGAGGCCCTGGTCGGCGAGCCGGCGTGCGAGGGTCTCCACGGCCTCCCGTGCGGCGCGGAGGAACGACGGGCGCGAGGCGAGGTCCTCGATGGGGTACCCGGAGATCGCCATCTCGCCGAAGGCGACGAGGTCCGCGCCCTGCTCGGCGGCCGATCGCGTGGCCGTGATGATGCCTGCCGCGTTGTGCTCGAACGCCCCGACGACCGGGTTGGTCTGTGCGAGCGCCAAGCGGAGTCGGGGCATGGCCACTACCCTAGTGACGACCATCAGAAAGGGCGTGCATGGACAAGCAGACGGACTTCGTGCTCCGCACCATCGAGGAGCGCGGCATCAAGTTCATCCGACTCTGGTTCACCGACGTCATCGGCACGCTCAAGTCCGTCGCGATCGCCCCCGCCGAGGTCGAGGGCGCGTTCGCCGAGGGGATCGGGTTCGACGGCTCCGCGATCGAGGGCCTCACCCGCTCGTACGAGGCCGACGTGCTCGCGCACCCGGACCCCTCGACGTTCCAGATCCTGCCCTGGCGCGGCGAGGTCGACCCGACCGCCCGCATGTTCTGTGACATCACGACCCCGGACGGGCAGCCCGCGGTGGCCGATCCGCGCAACGTCCTCAAGCGCACGCTCGCACGTGCCGGCGAGCGCGGCTTCACCTTCTACACGCACCCCGAGGTCGAGTTCTACCTGCTCAAGAGCCTGGCGCTCACCGACGGCCGTCCGGAGCCCGTCGACCAGGCCGGGTACTTCGACAACGTGCCCGGCGGCAGTGCCCACGACTTCCGGCGTCGTTCGGTGCGCATGCTCGAGGACCTCGGCATCTCGGTGGAGTTCTCCCACCACGAGGCCGGCCCGGGCCAGAACGAGATCGACCTCCGCTACGCGGACGCCCTGACGACCGCCGACAACATCATGACCTTCCGCACCGTCGTGAAAGAGGTCGCGATCGAGCAGGGCGTCTACGCCACGTTCATGCCGAAGCCGCTGTCGGGTCGGCCGGGTTCCGGCATGCACACGCACGTGTCGTTGTTCGAGGGCGACCAGAACGCCTTCTACGAGCCCGGTGGCGAGTACCAGCTGTCGACGATGGGCCGTCAGTTCATCGCGGGGCTGCTCCGACACGCGCCCGAGATCACCGCCGTCACGAACCAGTTCGTCAACTCGTACAAGCGCCTCTGGGGCGGTGACGAGGCTCCGTCCTTCGTGACGTGGGGGCACAACAACCGCTCGGCCCTCGTCCGCGTGCCCCTGTACAAGCCGAACAAGGGGCAGTCGAGCCGGGTCGAGTACCGGGCGATGGACTCCGCCGCCAACCCCTACCTCGCGTTCTCGCTGCTCCTCGCCGCGGGGCTCAAGGGCATCGAGGAGGGCTACGAGCTCCCCGCGGAGGCCGAGGACAACGTGTGGAGCCTCACCGACGCGGAGCGCCGTGCACTCGGCTACAACCAGTTGCCGGCGAGCCTGGACCACGCGCTGAGCCTCATGGAGGACTCGGAGCTCGTCGCCGAGACACTCGGCGAGCAGGTGTTCAACTTCGTGCTGCTCAACAAGCGGCAGGAGTGGAAGGCCTACCGCGACCAGGTGACGCCGTTCGAGCTCGAGACGAACCTCGAGCGGCTCTAGCCGGACCGGACCACGAGCGGGTCCGAGCGCACGGTGCTCCGGGCCCGGAACCACCGCCGAGCAGGACCAGGAACCGCATGAGCGACACGACGACGATGACGTCGCGGAGCGTGTTGGCGCGCCTCGGGTTCGCGGACCTCGGGACGGCACAGGAGCGGATCGCGGCCCTCGGCCGTCGGGTTCCCGTCGCCGAGGCCGCGTCGACCTGGGGGGCCACGGCCGACCCCGACGGCGCACTGCTCGCGGTCGAGCGGCTGCTCGACGCCGCGCCGGAGGCCGTCGCCCCCGTGCTCGCCGACCGAGCAGCCACCGAGCGCCTCATCCGCCTCATCGGGGCGTCGGCGGGGCTGGCGGAGTTCCTCGTCCGTCGGCCCGGGGAGCTCGCCCTGCTGCTCGACCCCGTCGCACCGCCGGACGACGCCGACACCTACCGGCAGGCGCTCGAGCGGGCGGTCGACGGCGCGGTCGGCGAGGACGCCCGGGTCCGGCTCCGGGTGCGCTACCGCAGCCTCCTGGCCCGCATCGCGCTCCACGACGTCATGCACCCGGACGCGACCGAGGCGTTCCCGGCCGTCGCCGCGGGACTCGCCGACCTCGCTGGCGCCGCCCTCGACGTCGCCGTCGCGATCGCCCGGCGCGAGGTCCCGTTCCCGGAGGGCGACGTCGCCGCGACTCCGCTCGCCGTGATCGGCATGGGCAAGGCCGGCGCCCGCGAGCTCAACTACGTCAGCGACGTCGACGTCATCTTCGTCACCGAGCCCACCGAGGGCGTCGGCACCGACCGCGCGGTCCTCATCGCGACGCGCATCGCGATCGCCGCGACGCACGTCATCACGGATCTCGCAGCGGAACCGCCCCTCTGGGAGGTCGACGCGAACCTCCGCCCCGAGGGCAAGGACGGCGCGCTCGTGCGGACGCTCGACTCGCACGTGGCGTACTACGCCCGGTGGGCCCGCGAGTGGGAGTTCCAGGCACTGCTCAAGGCGCGGCCGATCGCCGGTTCGCGCGACCTCGGCGAGCGGTACGTCGCGGCGGTCGCGCCGTTCGTGTGGGAGTCATCCGACCGGCCCGGCTTCGTGGAGTCCGTGCAGCGGATGCGCGAACGCGTCACGGCGGCGATCCCGGGCGACCAGGTGGACCGGCAGATCAAGCTCGGACCGGGTGGGCTGCGCGACGTCGAGTTCACGGTGCAGCTCCTCCAGCTCGTGCACGGTCGCACGGACCCGACCGTCCGGCAGCGTGCGACGCTCGATGCGATGGCGGCCCTCACCGATGCCGGGTACGTCGGGCGTCCCGAGGCGGCGCGGTTCGGGCCGGACTACGCGTTCCTCCGGGTCCTCGAGCACCGCATCCAGCTCCGGGGGCTGCGTCGCACGCACCTCATGCCCGCCGACGAGTCCGACCTGCGCGTGTTGGCGCGGTCGACCGGGCTCGCGACGAGCGCCGAGCAGCTGCTCGCCCGGTGGCGCTCGGTCAAGCGCGAGGTCCGCGGCCTGCACGAGCGGCTGTTCTACCGACCGCTGCTGTCGGCGGTCGCCGCGACGTCGGCGGACGGCATCGTGCTCACGAGCGACCAGGTGCGGCAGCGCCTCGCGGCGATCGGGTTCGTGGACCCGGACGGCGCGTTCGAGCACATCCGCGCGCTCACGCAGGGGGTGTCGCGACGGGCGACGATCCAGCGCACGCTCCTCCCGGTCCTCCTGCGGTGGATGGCCGAGGGTCCGGCACCGGACCGCGCCCTGCTCGCGTTCCGACGGCTCAGCGACGCGCTGGGGGAGTCGAACTGGTTCCTCCGCATGCTCCGCGACTCGGACGGCGCCGCCTACAGCCTCACCGTCGTGCTGTCGGAGTCCGCGTTCCTGGCCGGTCTGCTCGAGCGGACGCCCGAGGCCGCACGGTGGCTCGACGACCCCGACGAGCTCCTGCGACCGCGTCCACGTGCCGCGCTCGTCGCCGAGGCCGAGGCGACCGTCGCGCGCCACGCGACGGACGACGTGGGCGCCGCCGCGGTCCTCCGCGCTGCCCGTCGGCGCGAGACGCTCCGGCTCGGCATGGCCGCGGTCATCGGGCGGATCCGGGTCGAGGAACTCGGTGAGGCGCTGACGGACGTGTCCGAGGCCATGCTCACGGGCGCGCTCGAGCTCGCGCGCCGGGGGACCGCGCCGGGGCTCGAGTTCGGCATCGTGGCGATGGGCCGGTTCGGCGGCCGCGAACTCGGCTTCGGCTCCGACGCCGACGTCCTGTACGTGTACCGCGCGGACGGCTGGGACCGCGAGGCCGCCGCACGTGCCGCCCGCCGCATCGTGACGCGCCTCGGGACCTGCACCGAGGACGCCCTGTTCCCCTTCGACCTCGACATCGGACTGCGGCCCGAGGGTGTGAACGGCCCGGTCGTCCGGACGCTCGAGTCGTACGCCGCGTACTACGCCCGCTGGTCCCTGACCTGGGAGGCGCAGGCGCTCCTCCGCGCCCGCGGTGCGGTCGGCGACGACGCACTGCTCCGGAACTTCGAGCACCTGGCCGACCTGACGCGGTACCCGGAACACCTCGACGACCGCGAGGTCCGCGAGGTCAAGCGCATCAAGGCGCGCGTGGAGTCGGAGCGGCTGCCTCGCGGCGCGGACCCCGCTAGGCACCTCAAGCTCGGGCGGGGATCACTCAGCGACGTCGAGTGGTTCGTACAGCTCCTCCAGCTCCGGCACGCACTCGCGATCCCCGGGCTCCGGACGACGTCGACCCTGCGGGCACTGCGCGCCGCCGAGCGCGCCGGGCTGGTCACGACGGACGACGCCGAGCGCCTGGCCGACGCGTGGCTCCTGGCATCGCGGGCCCGCAGCGCGCTGGTGCTCTGGACGGGCCGCACGACCGACGTGCTCCCCGTCGAGCGAGCCCAGCTCGAGGGCGTCGCACGGTTGCTCGGGTACCCGCACGGGTCGGCGTCGCAGCTCGAGGAGGACTACCTCGCGACGACGCGCCGCGCTCGGCAGGTGTTCGAGCGCGAGTTCTACGGAGGACCGGACCGGAGCCCCGTCGAGGGCTGACATTCCTGCGGACGAGAGCCGCCGGGCGAGGGTCGGTGCTCCCGGGCCGGCAGACCACTCGGATCTGCGCCCGACACGCCCGAGATGCAGATCTCGCGGGTGATGCGCCCGACGATCACGGGTGATTTCGTGTTGGCGCGGATCGTCCCCCGACCTGGGAACGGTGTACCCCGGCGCTCAGGGACCGCGCGGCTCGGGCCCGGCGTCGCGCGCGGTTCGACGCAGTGCTCCCGGTCCGGCCCCCGGACGACACCTGTCAAGCACGAAAACATGCTGTGACCAGGTGATCATGCGAGACCGACCGAAGCGGCGAACGGCCGTTCCAGCGCCGGAACACCGGCTCGATGCGGAACCGTCGGTCCCCCTTCCTGCTGTCGGGCGGACGGCGGACATGTCGGGTAGGGCGAACGACCGACCCTGATGTACCCCGTAACGCACGTGTAACACCCCCGGACGGGGGCCGCGTTGCGGACTCCGGCAGGCTCTGTCACAAATGAAGCACCCGAACTGACCCTGGTTCCCCGATGGCGCGGAATCCCACCTCGAACGCCGAAGCAGGGATCGATGTTCACTTTCATCCTCCAAATCCGCCAGATGGTCGATGGACACCCGGAGTTCTACTTGTTCACCGTGTACTCGGCGATCATCTGGCTCCTCTGGATCGCCAAGGTGGTGATCTCCGCCCGGTACCGGCCGTACACGGGCACGTTCACGGGGACGACGAGCGTCGTCGTCCCCGTCGTCGACGAGCCACTCGACCTCTTCCGTGACGTCATCGGCCGCATGGTCGAGCAGCGTCCGGGCGAGATCATCGTCGTCATCAACGGCGCGCCCAACGCGGGGCTCGTGCAGGTCTGCGAGGAATTCGCACCCCTCGTGACCTGGACGCACACCCCGATCCCGGGCAAGCGCAACGCCGTCAAGATCGGAACCGAGCTCTCGCGCGGTGACATCACGATCCTCGTCGACTCGGACACCGTCTGGACCCCCGGCACGCTCGACGAACTCGTCAAGCCGTTCGCCGACGAGTCCGTGGGCGGCGTCACGACGCGCCAGCGCATCCTCGAACCCGAGCGCAGCTGGATCACCCGCTGGGCCGACTGGCTCGAGAACTCCCGAGCCCTCTACTCGATGCCGGCGCAGAGCGTGCTCGGGCAGATCGGGTGCCTGCCGGGCCGGACGATCGCGTTCCGCCGCAGCATCCTCATGCGCGTCATGGAGAAGTTCATGACCGAGAAGTTCATGGGCGTGTTCCTCGAGGTGTCCGACGACCGGACGCTCACGAACCTCACGCTCAAGGAGGGCTACCGGACCGTCTACCAGTACACGTCACTCGTGTACACGGACGCGCCGCTCAAGGTGAAGAAGCTGTTCAAGCAGCAGCTCCGCTGGGCGCGTGGTTCGCAGTACAACACGCTGCGGATGCTCCCGTGGATGATCGGCCACGCCCCGATCCTCGCGCTGTTCTTCGTGACCGACATCATCCTGCCGTTCATGCTCTTCGGTGTCATCGCCGGCTGGGTGTACCGCGCGTTCACCGGTCAGGGCCAGAACCTCTACCAGGGCATCCTGCACCAGTACGGGTTCTCGACCGGCTTCGTCTACGTCGCCGCGCTCATGGTCGTCTCGAGCGTGCTCAGCATGGCGATCCGGCAGATGCGGCACCTCGCCGAGAAGCCGTCCGACTTCGTCCGCCTGCCGATGTTCATCATCGTCTCGACGTTCTTCCTCATGCCGATCCGGCTGCTCGGGTTCTTCCGCCTCGCGCACGCCTCGGGCTGGGGCACCCGCGCCGGTGCGTACGCGGGCGGACCGATGGAGACCGAGCCCGCCGTGCCCGTCCCCGGCCACGACAGCACCCCGCCCGTCAGCCCCATCGACCGGATCGACGAGGTCCGCTCCGAGGACGTCGACCGCGAGTTCGAGCAGATGTTCCAACTCGGCTCCTCGACCGGCGCCGACGCCACCAGCACCTCCACCACCACCGTCCTCGCGACGCGTCGGGACACCGTCCGGGACGCCCGCATCTCGCGCAAGGCGGCGGCGACGCCCGCCAAGCGCGTCAACCCCTACGCGGTGATCCCGTACCTCATCGGTGTCGCGATCTTCGCCCTGGAGGCACTCACCATTGTCTGAATCCATCCGCCACTCCGGAAGCTGGTGGGCCCCGTCGAGCAAGCACGCCAAGCGCACCGCCGTCGGGACCACCGCCATCGTCGTCGCCCTCGCACTCATCACGTGGGCCGTCTGGATCTTGCCCGGCAACGTGGTCAGCACCGCCGTGCACCACGCGCTGGGCGTGAAGACCCAGGCCCAGAAGACCGCGGACGCCACGGCCGACGCGGCGAAGCTGCAGGTGAAGCTCACCGCCGCGCAGCACCGCATCTGGAAGCTCGAGGGGCAGCTCCAGTCCGCGAACGCCTCCGGCGCCTCTCGCGCCGAACGTCTCGCCTCCTTGCAGGCGCAGCTCAAGACCGCGTACGCCAAGCTCGGCACGGCCGAGTCGGCGGCGTCCGGTGGGACCACGACCGCGTCCGGATCGACGTCGGGCGGGTCCGGTTCCGCCAGCGCCTCCAACGGGTCCGGCGGGTCCGGTGCCGCCCCCGCGGCCGCCGGGAACCCGGCCAAGGCGTCGTCGACCTCGACGGCGGCCGTCGCGGCCCCGACGAAGGCCGAGGTCCTCGCGCAGACGTCCCGCTGGTTCGGCCTGTACACGGACCAGTCGCCCTTCAACTGGGCGACGTACGACGACACCGCCACCAAGATCGGGACCGCGCCGAACATGGCGGGGTACTTCCAGGGCTTCGACCAGGACTTCCGAGCCGACGCGGTGCAGCGCTCGTGGGCGAACGGCCGGCTCCCGATGCTCACGTGGGAGTCGCAGCCGAACGCCGCTGGCAACAACGCGCCGGACCAGTCCGCGTACAGCCTCTCGCACATCATCAAGGGTGACTTCGACGCGTACATCACGAAGTACGCCGAAGCGGTCAAGGCCAACGGTCAGCCGGTCGCGATCCGGTTCGACCACGAGATGAACGGCAACTGGTACCCCTGGTCCGAGGGCGTGAACGGGAACACCCGGGGTCAGTACGTCGCGGCGTGGCAGCACGTGTGGAAGATCTTCCAGACCACGGGAGCGAACGCCGACGCCATCTGGGTCTGGGCTCCGTCCCGGGTTGACGTGCTCCCGACCGAGAGCACCACGGCGTGGAACCACCGCACGATCGACTACACCAGGTCGCTGTACCCGGGCACGCAGTACGTCGACTGGGTCGGCATGAGTGGGTACTACCGCTCCGCGAGCTCTGACCCGACGTTCGACACCACGTTCGGTGCGACGCTCCAGCAGCTCCGGCAGATCGCGCCGGACAAGAAGATCCTGCTCGCCGAGATCGGCGCGACCGAGACCGGCGGCAGCATCGGCTCGGCCAACGCACCGAGCCAGAAGGCCGCGTGGATCACGTCGCTCTTCGACGCCCTGGCCGAACCGCAGAACAAGGACATCATCGGGTTCTCGTACTTCGACGAGACCGCGACGACGATCGCGGACGGCGTCCGCAGCACCAACGACTGGCGCATCGACTCGCGCTCCGACAGCCTCGCCGCGTTCACGGCGGGCATCGCACGCACCGACATCGACTACGACCTGCAGGAGGTCAGCAAGTGACGAACAGCAACAGCGAGCACGCCGCCACCGGGCTCGACACCCGCCCGGCGCCCCGGATCAGCGTCATCGGGACCGGGTACCTCGGTGCGACGCACGCCGCGGCCATGGCCGAGATGGGGTTCGACACCATCGGCGTGGACGTCGACCCGTCGAAGCTCGCGGCCCTCGCCGCGGGCGAGGTCCCGTTCTACGAGCCCGGGCTCCCCGAACTCATCACCAAGCACGTCGCGAGCGGCAAGCTCCGCTTCACGGCGGACCTCGCCGAGGCGGTCGCGTCGAGCGATGTGCACTTCATCTGCGTCGGCACGCCCCAGCGAGCGGGTAGCCATGCGGCGAACCTCAGCTACGTCGAGAGCGCCACCCGGTCCGTCGCGGAGCACCTGACGCACCCGGGTCTCATCGTGGGCAAGTCGACGGTCCCGGTCGGTACGGCGGCACGGCTGCGCTCCCTCGTCGCCGAGTTCTCGCCCGCCGGCATCGACGTCGAGCTCATCTGGAACCCCGAGTTCCTCCGCGAGGGCAAGGCGGTCGAGGACACGCTGCACCCGGACCGCCTGGTCTGGGGCGGTGCCTCCGCGGCGGCGGACGCCGTCATCCGCGAGGTCTACGCCGCACCGATCGCCGAGGGCACGCCCGTCATCGCGACGGACCTGCCGACCGCCGAGCTCGTCAAGGTGAGCGCGAACGCGTTCCTCGCCACGAAGATCTCGTTCATCAACGCGATCTCGGAGCTGTGCGACATCGCCGGCGCGGACGTCACGACGCTCGCCGACGCCCTCGGGCACGACGTGCGCATCGGTCGCAAGTTCCTGAACGCGGGCCTCGGCTTCGGCGGTGGCTGCCTGCCGAAGGACATCCGTGCGCTCATGCACCGCTCGTCCGAGCTCGGCGCGAACCGGGTCGTCGGCCTCATGCAGCAGGTCGACGAGATCAACATGGGCCAGCGCCAGCGCGTCATCGACATGGCGATCGAGGCGGCCCAGGGCTCGGTGCTCAACCGGCGCATCGCCGTCATCGGCGCCGCGTTCAAGCCGCTCACCGACGACGTGCGCGACTCCCCGGCGCTCAACGTCGCCGCGGCCCTGCACCTCCGCGGCGCGCAGGTCTCGCTCTGGGACCCGGAGGCCGTGGAGACCGCCAAGCGCAGCTTCCCGACGCTCACCTACGCGGAGAGCATGGAGGCCGCGGTCGAGGGTGCCGACATGGTGCTCGTCCTCACCGAGTGGGACGACATCGTGCAGGCCGACCCGTCGAGCCTCCGTGCGCTCGTCGGTCGCGCGATCGTGATCGACGCGCGCAACTGCATCCCTGTCATCGACTGGGTCAAGGCGGGGTGGTCCGTCCGATCCCTGGGCCGGACCGCCTCGGTCGCGGGTGCACCCGTGAGCATCGCCGCCGGGACGAACGACTTGATGGCCACGAGTCGCTAGCCCCGCGGGGAACCGGAGGGCCCGTGTCGGCGGACACGGGCCCTTCGCCGTTCCCGCACACGGCCGGGAGGTCCGTCCCGCGTCGCGCGCTGCGGTGACGCTCGCGGGCGGCCCGGCCCGTGCCTCCCAATCCGTGCCTCCCGGCCGTCCTCCGCGGTGACGAGACGACGAGAGGCCCGCACCCTGCCGGGTGCGGGCCTCTCGCGAGCGGCTGCGACTCAGACGCCGAAGTACATCTCGTACTCGAACGGGTGCGGGCGCTGCGCGTACGGGAGGATCTCCTTCTCGTACTTGTAGTCGATCCAGGTGCGGATGAGGTCCTCGGTGAAGACGTTGCCCTTCGTGAGGAACTCGTGGTCGGCCTCGAGCGCGGCGAGGGCCTCCTGGAGCGACGACGGCACCTGCGGGATGTCCTTGGCTTCCTCGGGCGGGAGCTCGTAGAGGTCCTTGTCGACCGGCTCGTGCGGCTCGATGCGGTTCTGGATGCCGTCGAGCCCGGCCATCATCTGCGCGGCGAACGCGAGGTAGGGGTTCCCCGAGGCATCCGGTGCACGGAACTCGATGCGCTTCGCCTTCGGGTTCGTGCCCGTGATCGGGATGCGGATGGACGCCGACCGGTTGCCCGCCGAGTACACGAGGTTGACGGGGGCCTCGAAGCCCGGGATGAGCCGGTGGTACGAGTTGATCGTCGGGTTCGTGAAGGCCAGGACCGCCGGGGCGTGCTTGAGCAGGCCGCCGATGTACCAGCGGGCGATGTCCGACAGACCCCCGTAGCCGTTCTCGTCGTAGAACAGCGGCGAGCCGTCGCTCCACAGCGACTGGTGTGTGTGCATGCCCGAGCCGTTGTCGCCGAACAGCGGCTTCGGCATGAAGGTCGCGACCTTGTTCCACTGCTCCGCGGTGTTCTTGACGATGTACTTGAACTTCAGGATGTCGTCGGCCGCGTGCACCATCGTGTCGAAGCGGTAGTTGATCTCCTGCTGCCCGCCCGTGCCGACCTCGTGGTGGGCGCGCTCGAGCACGAGGCCCGAGTCGATGAGCTTGAGCGAGATGTCGTCACGCAGGTCGGCGGTCTTGTCGACCGGCGACACCGGGAAGTACCCGCCCTTGTACGCGGTCTTGTTCGCGAGGTTCCCGCCCTCTTCGCGACGACCGCTGTTCCAGGCGCCCTCTTCGCTGTCCACCTCGTAGAAGCTGCTGTTCTGCTTCACCTCGTAGCGGACGTCGTCGAAGATGTAGAACTCGGCCTCGGGGGCGAAGAACGCGGTGTCCGCGATGCCCGTGGACGCGAGGTACTTCTCCGCCTTCTTGGCGACCTGACGCGGGTCACGGGCGTAGATCTCGCCGTTCCGCGGGTTGTAGATGTCGAAGACCATGATCAGCGTCCGCTCGGCCCGGAACGGGTCGATGTAGGCCGTCGTCACGTCGGGGATGAGCTGCATGTCCGACTCGTGGATCGAGGCGAACCCGCGGATCGACGAACCGTCGAAGAGCTGCCCGACGGCGAAGAAGTCCTCGTCGACCGTGGAGGCGGGGATGTTGAAGTGCTGCTGGACACCGGGCAGATCCGTGAAGCGGATGTCGAGGAACTTGACATCCGTGTCCTTGATGAACGCGAGCACCTCGGAGGAATCACTGAACATGTGAGTCGTTCTCCAATGGTTGGTGATGGCGGGGGCCAGGAGGCTACCTCCGTCGAGGCTATTGACCCGGCATTTCCCCGACGTGACTGCATTGTTTCCGGCATGTTACGTGGCGGTCGGCCCAGTACCCTGGGTGGTATGCCCGGTCCGACCTACTCAGCCCCCGCCGCCTCGTCGGACACCTGGCCCGGGAAGGACCTCGGGCTCCCGGCTGAAGGGTCCCGGAGCGTCGCTCGGCTCGGTCGTCGGATCGCTGCCCTCGCGATCGACGGTGTCCTGGCGGACCTGGTCGCCGTGGCGCTCCACGTCTACCCGTCCGGCCGCGACGTCGCCGAGGGCTGGTGGGTCCTCGGGATCTTCGCCGTGCTGCAGATCGTCTTCATCGCCGTGCTCAGCGGCAGCTTCGGTCACCTGTGCGTGGGGCTGCGGGTCGTACCTGTTCGACCCGGGTACATCGGCGTGGTTCGGCCGGTGGTCCGCACGGTCCTGCTGTGCATCGTGATCCCCGCGTTCATCTTCGACCGGGATCAGCGTGGGTTGCACGACCGGATCCCGGGCACCGTGCTCGTCCGCCGATAGCCGAGCGCGCCGTCAGGGGACGAGGCGGACACGCGAGTTCCGCCCCCGCGAGCGGAGTGGGCCGACGTTTCGCCCCGGGAGCGGAGGGCGCCGACGATTCGCCCCGCGAGCGGAGGGCGCAGACGACGAAGGCCCCGCAGTCGAGCGGGGCCTTCGTCGTGATCCGGGGTGCTCAGCGAGGTCGCCCGGCACGCATGCGCGTCGGGTCCATGCCCTTCGGGATCGCGGACGCGGGGTTCTGGGTCAGCGAGTCGAGCCGGTTCGCGACGGCGACGACCTCGTTGCGGTTGAGCGAACGCTTCAGACGGTTCATCCGCCGTGGCAGCCGGTGCAGCGTGACAGCGTCCTCGCCGTCGCCCACGGCGATCACGTGGAGCGCGACGTTCGGCACGATGCGGTGCACCTTGCGTCGCTCCTCCTCGACCAGGCGGGAGAGCGTCGCCGTCCGTCCCTCGGTGATGAGGACCACGCCGGGAGTCCCGACGGCGCGGTAGACCGCGGCCTGCGACCGGGCATGCACGGCGACGGGCATCTCGCTCGACCGCCAGTTGCGGCGGAGGGAGTTCGACAGGACGGCGCCGACCGCGCCGGGCTGGCCGTCGATCTGCGAGTACGCCGCCCGCTCGGCGAGACGCCCGAGCACGATGAGGAACAACAGGACGCCGAGCAGCACGCCCGCGACGATCCAGAGGATCTGGGCGAAGACGGTCTGGTTCGGCAGCAGGAACGCCAGCAGGACGCCCGCGAGCACGGGAACGCCGAACGCGAGGATGAACCACCCGAGCGACGTCGGGTCGGCGCGCCGCGTCATCTGGAAGACCTGGAACATCTGCTTGAGACGTCCGGGCTCCTTCGCCGTCGGCTCCGGGGTCGTGGTGCGTGCCATGCGTCCAGGATACGGCCTGCCCGGACACCGGTGATCCCGAGGTCGGCGCTGTGGGCGAACGAACCGTCCTGGTCCGTGTGGAGGGCGCGGGAGCCGTCGTCCACATGTGCCCGGCCGCCCGATCGTTCCCCTGGTGGATTCCGTGGCGGGCCGTGGCGGCGTGGGGACCGCGATGCTACCGGGCATGGACGGATGGTTGCGAGGAAGGGACGGGCGACGGAACGGGCGGATCGCGCCACCGCAGGTCCGGATCACCCGGAGACCCGACCGGCGTACCCCGCGCGTCGACCGTGGACGGGGCCACGGTACCGAAGCGGACGGGGGTACCGACGTCGCCGAGGCGGTCGTGGTGGACGACCAGGGGTGGCCCGGCTCCTGGATCCCGTGCGTCGACGTGGACGCGGCTGCTGGCTTCCTCGGATGGGTGGCAGCGAGAGGTGTTGACGAGGACCGCCACCTCGTCTGCGTCTCCGCGCTGGCTGCCGGTCCGGACGGCCTCCCGATGGCGTTCGTCCGTCAGGTGGAGGGTCTCCCGCTGCCCATCGCGCTCGACGTGCTCGGCGGACTCACGGTCGGTGTCGCGGTGACGCTCGGGCTGCCGCTCGTCCGCCTCGCCGTGCGCGCCGCCGTGTCGGGCAGCACCCCGGGCCTCCTGCCGTTCGGCCCGGTGCGTCCGTCCGACGTGCTCGTGGACCGCTCGGGGGCGGTCGTCGTCGCCGAGCCGCCCCCCGGCGCATCCGGGGGTCCGCCACACCCGCCCGGTTCCGGCACGGAGAGCGCCATGATGCGTTCCTCGGCGGCGGGACGTCGCCACCGCGCGCCTGCCGGTGTGGACGGCCTGCTCGTGGCGTGCCGCGTCGTGTGGGAGCGGGCGGACCCGCGTCTGCCCGAAGTCGACCGCGTGTTGCGCGCACTCGACGAGGCGCGCGCCGACGTCGACGGCTGGACCGATCGCGTGCCCGCGGCGATGGTCGCCGCGGCGGTGCCTCGCCCGGTCCGATGGCCTCACGACGCGACGTTCCCGGGCACGGTCGCCACCGACAGGGCCTCGCCGGCTGCGGTGCATGGGGGAGCGACGCGGTGGGGCGCAGGGGGAGCGGTGCGTGCCGGCGCGGGCCACGGCGACGGCGCGTCCGCGCCGCTCCCGAGCCGCGTGGGCACGATCGTCGGCGCGTTGTCGGCCGGTCTGCCGGTACCCGGGGGTCGGCGGCTCCCGCTCCGGGTGGTGATCGGCGGCCTCTTGGGCGTGGTCGGGCTCGTCACCGGGCTCGTGCTCACGGGCGGGCCGCGCGCGGCGACCGCGATGCCGGTGTCGCCCGGTGCGGGCACGACAGCGGCCCCGGTCCTCGTGCGAGGACCGGGGCCGCCGTGATCGCGTCAGTACCCGAGGTGCGCCGTGAAGTCGCCCGCCTCGAGCCGGTTCTTCACCGCGACGAGGTACCGCGCGGCGTCGGCACCGTCGATGATCCGGTGGTCGTACGACAGCGCGAGGAACACGGTCGATCGGATGGCGATCGCGTCCTGACCGTCGACGGTGATCACCGCCGGCTTCTTGACGACGATGCCCGTGCCGAGGATCGCCGACTGGGGCAGGAACACGACCGGGGTGTCGAACAGCGCACCACGCGAACCGGTGTTCGTGAGCGTGAACGTGCCTCCGGAGAGCTCGTCGGGCTTGAGCTGGTTGTTGCGCGTCCGCGCGGCCAGGTCCGCGATGCTGCCGGCCAGTTCCGCGAGGCTCAGCTCCGCCGCGTCCCGGATGACCGGGGTCAGCAGCCCGCGCTCGGTGTCCACCGCGATCGAGAGGTTCTCGGTCTCCGGGTACACGATCTCGTCGCCCTCCACCGTGGCGTTGAGCTTCGGGTGGGCCTTGAGGGCTTCGGCGGCGGCCAGGGCGAAGAACGGCATGAAGCTGAGCTTCGAGCCGGTCTTCTGCTGGAACTCGGCCTTGTGCGCGTCACGGAAGCGGGCGACGTTCGTCACGTCGACCTCCACCACGCTCGTGAGCTGGGCGGTGGACTGCATCGACTGCACGGCCCGCTCGGCGACGACCTTGCGCAGGCGCGTCATCTTCTCGCGGGTGCCGCGGAGCGGCGACACCTCGGCGACGAACGGTGTCCCGCTCGCAGCCGGAGCCGTGGTCGACGCGGTAGAGGCCGCCGCTGCGGCAGCGGCCTCGGCGGCCGCGAGGACGTCCTCCTTGCGGACACGCCCGCCGACACCGGAGCCGGTCACGGTGGCGAGGTCGACGCCCTTCTCGTTCGCGAGCTTGCGGACGAGCGGGGTGACGTATCCGGAGGTGCCTGACGTGGTCGGGTTCGGGACCGTGGCCGACGTCGCCGGGGACTGCGGCGCCGCAGCGGGGGCTGACGGCACGGCGGCCGGAGGAGCGGGGACCGGCGCCGGCGGCGCGGGCACGGCGGCGGGCGGCGCGGGCACGGCGGCCGGCGGAGCGGCGGGAGCGGCCTGCGCGGCCGGCATCGGCTGGACGGCGGGCGGCGCCGGCGGTGCCGGGACGGGTGCGGGAACCTCGTGGTCCTGCTCGTCCGTCGGGGCGGCGAACGGGGCCTCCTGGTCGGCGGCCTGCTCGTTCTCGGGCGCGACCGGCTCGTTCGACTCGACGGGCGCGGCATCCTGCGCGGGGGCATCGCCGGACGCGCCCTGGTCGGAACCGTCACCGATGCGGACCAGCGGCGTCCCCACCTCGACGGTCTCGTCCTCGCCGACGAGGATCTCCTCGACCACACCCGCGACCGGTGACGGGATCTCCGTGTCGACCTTGTCGGTCGAGACCTCGAGCAGCGGCTCGTCGACCTCGACGCGGTCGCCCACGTTCTTCAGCCATCGGGTCACCGTGCCCTCGGTGACGCTCTCCCCGAGCGCCGGGAGGTTGACGGATTCGCTCATCAGGTGGACTCCTCTTCGAAGGCGTGGTGGTGTGGTGGTGCGGTGGTGCTCGACCGGGTCCGGCGGAGCGTCACAGTGCGTGGAGGGGCTTGCCCGCGAGGTGCAGGAACGCCTCGCCGAGCGCCTCGTTCTGGGTCGGGTGTGCGTGGACCAGCGGGGCGACGTCCTCGGGGTGGGCTTCCCAGTTCACCGCGAGCTGGGCCTCACCGATGAGTTCGCCGACGCGCGCACCGATCATGTGCACGCCGACGACCGGACCGTCGACCACGCGCACGACCTTGATCGAGCCGGACGTGCCGATGATGTGGCTGCGGCCGTTCCCTGCGAGGTTGTAGTCGTACGCGTCGATCTTGTCGGCGCCGTACTCCTGCTCCGCCTTCGCCTGGGACAGCCCGACCGAGGCGACCTCGGGGTCGCAGTAGGTGACCTTCGGGATGTTCTTGTCCTCGATGATGACGGGACTCAACCCCGCGATCTCCTCGGCGACGAAGATGCCCTGCTGGAACCCGCGGTGCGCGAGCTGCAGGCCGGGGACGATGTCGCCGACGGCGAACACGCCGGGGACGCTCGTGCGGAGCCGGTCGTCCGTGAGCACGTACCCACGGTCCATCCGGATGCCGGTTTCCTCGTAGCCGAGCCCGGCCGTGACGGGACCGCGGCCGACGGCGACGAGCAGCAGGTCGGCCTCGACGGTGGAGCCGTTCTCGAGCGTCACGACGACGCCGTTCTCGTGCTGCTCGACGCCCTGGAACCGGACGCCGAGCGAGAACCCGATGCCGCGCTTGCGGAACGCCCGCTCGAGCTGCTTCGACATCGCCTCGTCCTCGTTCGGGACCAGGTGCGGCAGCGCCTCGATGATGGTGACGTCGGCGCCGAAGGACTTCCAGACGCTGGCGAACTCGACTCCGATGACACCGCCGCCGAGGATGGCCACCTTGTTCGGCACGTAGTCCATCTGCAGGGCGGTCTCGGAGGTGATGACCCGCCCGCCGATCTCGAGACCGGGCAGGCTGCGCGAGTAGGAACCGGTCGCGAGCACGACGTTCTTGCCGGTCACGGTGCGTTCACCGACCTGCACGGTGGTGGGGGAGGTGAGTCGACCGGAGCCCTCGACCACGGTGATGCCGCGCGCCTTGATCAGCCCCTGCAGGCCCTTGTACTTCGAGGTGATGACACCTTCGCGGTACTCGATCACCTTCGGGACGTCGATGCCGTGCAGCTGGGCCCTGACGCCGAAACGCTCGGCGTCACGGGCGCCGTCGGCGATCTCGGCCGCGTGGAGCAGTGCCTTGGTCGGGATGCATCCGCGGTGCAGGCAGGTCCCGCCGAGCTTGTCCTTCTCGACGAGCGCGACGCTCATCCCGAGCTCCGCGGCCCGGAGCGCCGCGGCGTACCCGCCGCTGCCGCCACCGAGGACCACGACGTCGTAAGTCTCTTCCGTCACCTGGTGCAACTCCCTCGTGCGAGAGGGCCGATCGGGCCCTCGTGGAACGCCGCGCCGCGGCGGCGCCCGGCGGTCGGTGCCCTGGTTCGGGTCCCGTGCCGTGTGTGAGCAGTCGGCGGATGACAAGCACATCCGCCGGAACGACCCTACTCCTCGGACTGCAGCTGTTCTGCGAGGGCGACGAGTGTCCGGACCATGACGCCGGTCGGACCCTTGCCGAGCCAGCCGTACCCGCCACCCTTGTTCTCGGCGGGCCCGGCGATGTCGAGGTGGGCCCACGGGATCGTGCTGCCGTCCGGGCGGGTGCCGACGAACCGCTCGAGGAACCGGCCCGCGAGCAGCATCCCGGCGGCCGGCTGCCCCGGCGTGGCGTTCACCATGTCGGCGACCTCGCTCGCGAGCCGCGCGTCCAGCTCGTCGGGCAGGGGCATCGGCCAGACGAGCTCGGAGACGGATTCGGCCACCGCACGGACGCGGTCGACGAGGTCGTCCGATCCCATCAGCCCGGACGTGCGGTCACCGAGGGCGACGACCTGCGCACCCGTGAGTGTCGCGACGTCGACGATCGCGTCCGGGACCTCGAGCGACGCCGCGGCGAGGCCGTCCCCGAGGACGAGGCGCCCCTCGGCGTCGGTGTTCGTCACCTCGACGGTCTTGCCGTTCTTGAGCGTCAGGACGTCGCCGGGGCGCGTGGCGGACCCCGACGGCATGTTCTCGGCCAGGCACAGCCACGCCGTGACGCGGACGTGGAGCCCCAGGCGGGCGGCGGCGACCGTGGCGGCGAGCACGGTGGCGGCGCCGGTCATGTCGTCCTTCATGCCGTTCATGCTCGCGGCGGGCTTCAGCGAGAGACCCCCGGAGTCGAAGGTGATGCCCTTGCCCACGAGCGCGAGGTGCTTCGACGCTCCGTCGGGCGCGTACCGCACGACCACGAGCCGGGGCGGCCGGACGGAGCCGCGGCCGACCCCGAGGATCCCGCCGTAGCCCTGCTCCTCGAGCGCGGCGACGTCGAGCACCTCGACGTCGAGGGGGAGACCGCGCGCTGCGTCCAGGGCGGCCTCGGCGACGTCCTCGGGCGCCATGTCGGCGGCAGCGGTGTTGACGAGGTCACGGACGAGCGCCACCGCGTCGGCGACGATCGCCGGTCGGACCGTGGCCTCGGCCGGGGCGGCCGCGAGCACCGTGATCCGTTGGTCGCCGCGGACCGGTCCGGTGGTGCCGGTGCCGCGGTGCCGGGTGAACGTGTAGGTCCCGAGGGCCGCGCCCTCGAGCGCTGCGTCCACCAGGTCCTCGTGATCGGTCGGGAGGCCCAGCGCGATCGAGACGACGTCGTGCAGCTGTCGGACGGCGCTGCCGGCAGCCGCACGGATCGACGCCGCGTCGACCCGGCTCCCCAGGCCGATGAGCGCCACGCTGCGCGCGGCGAGGCCGGGCGCCGGCAGCCGGACCAGCTGGTCCTTCGTGCCGCGGACGCCGAGCGCCGCGAGGTCGATCCCGAGGTCGACGACGGTGCCGTCGGCGGTGGGGGCGACGACGGCGGGCGAGCCGTCGGAGCCCGGGCGGACCCCGAGCACGAGGACGTCGGCGTCGACGCTGTCGGGGCGGTCGGAGGTGGTGTCGAGCGTGGGGCGGACCATAGCGCCAACCCTACTGACGCGCTCGTGCCGGACCGTCGGAGCTGTTCGCTCTGGGCGTGCAGCGGCGGTCGGGGGTGTCCGACGGCCCCGCCTAGCATGGTCGGGATGAACCCCGAAGACCTGTACACGCTGACCGCGGCAGCGGCGGACGTCCCGCCCGGTCTGCACCTGGTCGCGGGCCTGACGGGGTTCGCCGACGCCGGCACGGCGGTCGGTCAGGTGACCGAGACGCTGCTCGCCGGTCCGGGGGCGGTGCTCGTCGCGGAGTTCGATCCGGACATCCTGCTCGACTACCGGGCGCGCCGCCCGGTGATCACGTTCGACCGCGACCACATCGCCGAGGTCACGCCGTCCCGTCTGACGCTGCACCTCGTGCACGACGAACTCGGTCGCCCGTTCCTCTTCCTCTCCGGGTACGAGCCGGACTTCCAGTGGAACCGGTTCGTCCGCGCGGTGGTCGACCTCGCCGAGGACCTGGCCGTCACCGACACGACGTGGATCCAGTCCATCCCCATGCCCGTCCCGCACACCCGTCCGATCGGGATCACGGTGAGCGGGACACGCGCGGACCTCGTCGAGTCGATGAGCATCTGGAAGCCGCAGACCCAGGCACCGGCGAACGTGCTGCACCTCGTCGAGCACCGCATGAGCGAACTCGACCGCCAGGTCACCGGTCTCGTGCTGCTCGTCCCGCACTACCTGTCCGACACCGAGTACCCCGACGCCGCCGTCGCCGCGCTCTCCGGCATCGCGGCGGCGACCGGCCTGATCTTCCCGACGGACCGCCTCCGCGAACTCGGGCGCGACTTCCACAACCGCGTCGACGAGCAGGTCGCGGGCAACGGCGAGCTCGAGCACCTCGTGCAGGCACTCGAGGAGCGGCACGACACGTACGTCGAGGGCAACCCGGTGTCGTCGCCGCTCACCGGTGCCGACGGTGAGGTCCCGACGGCGGACGCGATCGCGGCCGAGCTCGAGCGCTTCCTGGCGGACCGCCGCCCGGACGGCCCCGACGGGGTCGCGGGCGACGCCACGCTCGACTGAGCCGCACGACGTCGGCAGCCGGAGCCGCACGGTCCAGAGGGCGGCCGCTGGATACGCTGGCGAGGATGAACTCCCGCCGCTCGTGGACCGTCTGGTCCGTCGCCGTGCTCGCCTACGTGCTGGCCGTGCTGCAGCGGTCGTCGCTCGGTGTGTCGGGCGTCCAGGCGCAGGAGCGGTTCGCCGTGTCCGCGGCCGTGCTCTCGACGCTGGCGGTCGTGCAGATCGCGGTGTACGCGGGCCTCCAGATCCCGGTCGGGATCCTGCTCGACCGGGTCGGGCCACGTCGGCTCGTCGCCGCCGGCGCGGCGTTGCTCGCGGTCGGTCAGGCGGTGGTCGCGATGTCACCGACGATCGGTCCCGCGATCGGCGGTCGGGTGCTCGTCGGCGCCGGCGACGCCATGACCTTCATCTCGGTGATCCGGCTGTTGCCGATGTGGTTCACCGGGCCGATCCTCCCGCAGATCTCGCAGTGGACCGGCAACCTGGGGCAGCTCGGGCAGATCGCTTCGGCGTTCCCGTTCGCGGTCCTGCTCCACGCCTCCGGGTGGAGCGCCGCGTACGGCGTCGCGGCCGCGGTGAGCCTCGCCGGGTTCGTGCTGGTCGCCGCGTTCGTCCGCAACGGTCCGATCGCGGTGCGGACGGACGCCATCCCGTTGCCCGGCTCGCGGCGCGGCGCGTTCTCGACGTTCGGGCAGGCGCTGCGGCGTCCCGGGACCCAGCTCGGCTTCTGGTCGCACTACGTCACGCAGTCGTCTGGGACCGTGTTCAGCCTGTTGTGGGGCGTGCCGATGCTCGAGCGCGGGCTCGGGTACTCCGCGACCGTGGCGGCGGCGTTCCTCACGGTAATCGTGCTCGTCGGGTTCGTGGTCGGCCCGGTCCTCGGGGTGCTCTGCGCACGCTTCCCGTTCCGGCGGTCGAACCTGGTGCTGACGATCGTGGGCGTCATCTTCGCCGCGTGGACGGCCGTGCTGCTCTGGCCCGGCGCTCCGCCGACGTGGCTCGTCGTCGTGCTCGTGGTGGTCCTCGGCGTGGGCGGCCCCGGGTCCCTCATCGGCTTCGACTTCGCGCGGACCTTCAACCCCGTCGGGTCGCTCGGTTCGGCGAACGGCGTCGTCAACGTCGGCGGGTTCCTGGCTGCCTTCGTCATGATGTACTGCATCGGCGTCGTGCTCGACGCGGTCCACGACCACACGGGCGCGGCGGTCTTCGCGTGGTCGTCCTTCCGGGTCGCCCTGCTCGTGCAGTACGTCGTGGTGGGGTTCGGCGTGGTGATGCTCCTCGTCGCGCGGCACCGCACGCGAGCACGGATCCACGCCGAGGACGGAATACGCGTCGGCCCCCTCTGGGTTGCTCTGGTGCGGCGTATGCGCGCCGGCCGTACGACGGACGGGCCGACCAGACCCTGACATCGCATCCCACCCGACCACGCATCGTGCGTTCGATCGACCTCGAGCGGACGACACGCGTCGGGCGGCGGCGGGACGTGCAATAATGGCGTACGGACCCGTTCGGGTCCTGGTACGCCGATCAGCGGCGAGCTCCGGCTCGTGGTGATCGGGGCACGAGGACTTGACATGGGTCCTCATGCTGCCCGGAACGCAGGGTCCTGACGTCGGTCCGCCGACGGCGGGGGCAGGACAGCGAGGGGCCGTCACGACCCAGGACGTGACACGACGAGAGAGGTGATCGCATGGCTGCCCGGAGCACGACGATCGATGCGACGAAGGCCACGGCCGACGCCGAGACGGTGGAGACCGCGACCGATGAGAACGCGGCACCCGCCGCGCCGAAGAAGCGCGCCCCCGCCAAGAAGGCCGCGCCGAAGAAGACGACCGCCAAGACCGCGCGCGGCAAGGCGGCCGCCCCCGCCGACGACGAGCCGGACACCGTCGAGGACGCGCCGGAGGACGCCGTCGACGTCGAGGCCGACGACACCGAGGTCGCGGCCGACTCCGAGGACAGCGACACCGAGGACGGCGAGGAGACCGAGTCCGAGGACACGGCGACCCCCGCGCCCGAGGCGGCCCCTCCGGCGGGCGCGCTCGTCATCTCGCAGGCCGACGACGACGAGGTCCCGGTCTACTCGACCACGATCACGGGCGCCACGGCGGACCCGGTCAAGGACTACCTGAAGCAGATCGGCAAGGTCCCGCTCCTGAACGCGGCCGAGGAGGTCGAGCTCGCGATGCGGATCGAGGCCGGCCTGTTCGCCGAGGACAAGCTCCAGCACGCGACGGGGCTGTCCAAGCAAGAGGAGCGTGAGCTCAAGTGGGTCGCCCGCGACGGTCAGCGCGCGAAGTCCCACCTGCTCGGTGCGAACCTCCGCCTCGTGGTGAGCCTCGCCAAGCGCTACACGGGTCGCGGCATGCAGTTCCTCGACCTCATCCAAGAGGGCAACCTCGGCCTCATCCGTGCCGTCGAGAAGTTCGACTACACGAAGGGCTTCAAGTTCTCGACCTACGCGACCTGGTGGATCCGGCAGGCGATCACCCGCGCCATGGCGGACCAGGCGCGGACCATCCGCATCCCGGTCCACATGGTCGAGGTCATCAACAAGCTCGCCCGCGTCCAGCGGCAGATGTTGCAGGACCTCGGACGTGAGCCCACGCCCGAGGAGCTCGCGCGTGAACTCGACATGACGCCCGAGAAGGTCGTCGAGGTCCAGAAGTACGGCCGCGAGCCGATCTCGCTGCACACCCCGCTCGGCGAGGACGGCGACAGCGAGTTCGGTGACCTCATCGAGGACACCGAGGCCGTCGTCCCGGCGGACGCAGTGGGCTTCACGATGCTGCAGAAGCAGCTCGAGAGCCTGCTCGACTCGCTGTCCGAGCGCGAGGCGGGCGTCATCCGCATGCGCTTCGGGCTCGGCGACGGCATGCCGAAGACCCTCGACCAGATCGGCGACACGTTCGGCGTCACCCGCGAGCGCATCCGCCAGATCGAGTCGAAGACGATGGCGAAGCTGCGCCACCCGTCGCGGTCGCAGTCCCTGCGCGACTACCTCGAGTAGGCCCCGCGTGCGTTTCGTCGTCCCGATCCTCATCGGGCGGATCCTCCGCGCCCTCGCTCGTGCGCGCGGCGGGGGGTCCGCCTACCCCGGCTACATCCTCCTCAAGCTCGTTCCCGACTTCCTCCGGCACGTGTCGCGGCAGTTCCCGAACGGGATCGTGTTCGTCCTGGGTTCGAACGGCAAGTCGACGACGACCCACATGATCTCCGAGATCATGCGGGCGCACGGGCTCCGCGTGTTCACGAACCCGTCCGGGGCGAACCTGCCGCAGGGCATCGCGTCGGCGCTCCTCTCGGAGGTCGGGCTGACGGGACGCCTCAAGGCGGACATCGGCATCCTCGAGGTCGACGAGGCCTTCGCCGTGGAGCTGTCCGGCATCCTCTCGCCGTCGACGGTCACGATGCTCAACGTGCAGGTGGACCAGCTGTACCGGTTCTTCGAGACGGAGCGCGTCGCGACGATGATGCTCGACACCGCGGCGACGTCGTCGCGGAACGTCATCACGAACCACGACGACCAGTTCCTCGACGCCTACGAGGGCCGGGCCGGCCAGCGGGTCCTGCGCTTCGGCGCCGCGCCCGAGGTCG